>JAYKGR010000037.1:0-22019 GCA_035285645.1 Cyanobacteriota bacterium
TGTCATTCGTGAGCGTCGAGGCCCGGGATGCCGACACCCTCGGGGCGGCCAAGTTTCAGATCACCAATCTGCTGCGGCTGCGCCACAAGATTCTTCGTGAGGACGATTTTGCCGTTCGTTCCCAGAAGGATGCCCTGTCCATCGTTGGCACCATCACCGGCGGATTGACGCTGATGCTGGCCGCCATCGGGGCCATTTCCCTGCTGGTGGGAGGCATCGGCATCATGAACATCATGCTGGTGTCGGTGAGCGAGCGCACCGAAGAGATCGGCCTCCGCAAAGCCCTCGGCGCCCGCAGCGACGACGTGTTGCTGCAATTTCTGGTGGAGGCCCTCGTGCTGGCCAGCCTGGGGGGAGCCATCGGCAGCGGCATCGGCATCGGTGCCGTGGCGCTGGCAGCCGCATTTTCGCCGCTGCCCGCCAGCGTGGGGGCCGGCACGGTGTTGCTCACCGTGGGGCTGTCGGGTTCCATCGGGCTGTTCTTCGGCGTGGTTCCCGCCCGGCGTGCCTCCCAGCTCGATCCCATCGTGGCCCTGCGCAGTCTCTGAGCCCGGCTGACGACGCCCCTGTCCACCCCCAAAAGCCAAAGAAAGCATTAAGACAGCAAAACCGTCGCCGTGGTCACCAAACGGATGGCCGCTGAAATGACTAGATATGAAGACTTTCTAAGACGGGCATGATCAACTGCGGCTACCGAAACGGCTCTGACCGGATGGTGATCGTGCGCTGCGTTGGTCCGGAGGGCTTCTTCCACGAGCGGGTGGTCTTCCCCTTTGAATTGCTGAGTTTCAGCTGCCCCCCCGAATCACGGGTAGAGATCTGGTCGCACGGGCTGGGTGGAGCCGAACTGGTGGAAACCCTCTCCGCCCAGAGTCTCCTGTTGGAGCCCTGCAGCCCAACGGCCGACCTCTGCGGCCTGGAGGGTGGGCTGGATCCCGTTGCATCACTGGGTGAAACCCCTTGGCTGGAAGCGGGCTGAAGCGACGGCGCGGGCCGACGGCCGTTACACTTGTTAAAAATGAAACGGCCCATGAATCAGCGCTGGCGGCTTCTTCTTCTCTGGCTTCTCCCCCTGGCTGTAGCCGTTTTTCTGGGCTGGCAACTGATCGGAAGCGGTGTTCCCTCAGCTCTGAATCCCAACGTTGGAACCGTGGCGCCTCGCAACAGCGCCATTGCCCCCATGGGGTATGGCCGCTTCCTGGATTATGTGGAGGCTGGCCGCGTCACGGCTGTCGACATCTACAACGGCGGTCGCAGCGCCGTGATCGAGGCGGTGGATCCAGATCTCGACAACCGTGTGCAGCGTCTGAGAGTCGACCTGCCGGGCCTGTCGCCTGAACTCATCAACGCCCTCAAGCAACAAGGGATCAGCTTTGACATCCATCCCCCGCGTCAGAACCCACCGGCCCTTGGCCTGCTGGGCAATCTCCTCTTCCCGCTGCTGCTGATCGGATCTCTGATCTTTCTGGCCCGTCGCTCCTCCGGGATGCCGGGCGGTCCTGGCCAAGCGATGCAGTTCGGCAAGACCAAGGCACGCTTCCTGATGGAAGCCGAAACGGGCGTGCTCTTCAGCGATGTGGCGGGCGTGGATGAAGCCAAGCAGGATCTTGAGGAGGTTGTGACCTTCCTCAAAACCCCCGAGCGGTTCACATCGGTGGGAGCTCGCATTCCCCGGGGGGTTCTGCTGGTTGGGCCTCCCGGCACGGGCAAGACCCTGCTGGCCAAGGCAATCGCTGGCGAGGCGGGCGTGCCGTTCTTCTCCCTCTCCGGTTCGGAATTCGTGGAGATGTTTGTGGGCGTTGGCGCCAGCCGCGTGCGCGATCTCTTCAAGCGCGCCAAAGAAAACAGCCCTTGCTTGATCTTCATCGATGAGATCGATGCCGTGGGGCGGCAGCGCGGCGCCGGAATCGGCGGAGGCAATGATGAACGGGAGCAAACCCTCAACCAGCTCCTCACTGAGATGGATGGCTTTGAGGGAAACAGCGGCATCATCATCATCGCTGCCACCAACCGTCCAGACGTTCTGGATTCTGCGCTGATGCGTCCTGGCCGCTTCGATCGTCAGGTGAGCGTGGATGCTCCGGATATCAAAGGCCGCCTGTCGATCCTCAAGGTGCACTCCCGCAACAAAAAGCTGGCCGAAGATGTCTCCCTCGAAACGATTGCCCGTCGCACCCCAGGGTTTACCGGCGCCGATCTGGCCAACCTCCTGAATGAAGCGGCCATTCTCACGGCTCGCCGCCGCAAAGAGGCCACCACCCTGGCGGAAATCGATGATGCCGTGGATCGGGTCATCGCCGGGATGGAGGGTCGGCCTCTGACCGATGGACGGAGTAAGCGCCTGATCGCTTACCACGAAGTGGGCCATGCGCTTGTGGGCACCCTGGTCAAGGCCCACGATCCTGTCCAGAAAGTCACCCTGGTGCCTCGCGGCCAGGCTCAGGGTCTTACCTGGTTTGCTCCAGATGAAGAGCAAATGCTGGTGAGCCGCGCCCAACTCAGGGCTCGGATCATGGGAGCACTCGGTGGGCGAGCCGCTGAAGATGTGGTGTTTGGGCATGCTGAGGTCACCACTGGCGCTGGCGGTGATATCCAACAGGTGGCCTCCATTGCCCGCCAGATGGTGACGCGCTTCGGCATGAGCGACCTCGGTCAGTTCTCCCTGGAGGCCGGCAGTCAGGAGGTGTTCCTTGGCCGTGATCTGATGACGCGCAGCGATGCGTCGGATGCGATGGCCACACGGGTGGATGAGGCGGTACGCCAGATCGTCAAGACCTGTTATGACGACACCGTCAAACTGGTCCAGGAGCATCGCCAGTGCATGGATCGGCTGGTCGAATTGTTGATTGAGAAAGAAACCATGGATGGCGATGAGTTCCGTGCCGTGGTTTCAGAGTTTGCGCCCATTCCCGACAAGGAAAGGTTCACGCCTTTCCTTGTTGAAGCGCAAGCAACCACCGGCAATTAAAGCCACCAAAAAACCGCACGATCATGTTGATTGTGCGGTTTTTTCAGTCCAAAATCAGACAGGCCGTACGCTGCGCTTATCAATCACGCGGTCGATCAGCCCGTATTCGATCGCTTCAACAGGAGACATAAAGAAGTCGCGATCAGTGTCTTCTTCAATGCGCGAGAGTGGCTGGCCTGTTCGATCGGCAAGTTCGCCATTCAGCTTCTTCTTGAGATAAAGAATCTCATCGGCCTGTATACGAATATCACTGGCCTGACCGCGGGCGCCGCCGAGAGGCTGGTGGATCATGATCCGAGAATGGGTGAGGCTGCTGCGCTTACCCCGCGTGCCGGCACAGAGCAGAAATGCACCCATCGAAGCGGCCAAGCCCACGCATACCGTTTGCACATCAGGCTTGATATGCTGCATGGTGTCAAAGATTCCAAGGCCGTCATAAACCGACCCGCCCGGAGAGTTGATGTAGAGGAAGATATCTTTATCAGGATCTTCCGCCTCAAGAAAGAGGAGTTGAGCCACGATGCGGTTGGCCGATTCGGCTGTCACGGGCTCGCCGAGGAAAACAATCCGCTCCCTTAGCAAACGGGAATAAATATCAAAGGCGCGTTCCCCCCGGCCCGACTCCTCAATCACAATCGGGATCATCGCCAACTCTGTCGCGTCTGCCACGATCCTACCCAGCGGAAGCGCGAGACGAGCAGCCTCAGACGCTAGGGTCACTCTTCATTCGACGAAATCGCGTGGGCACCGCCGCCACCGTTGCCGACAGCAAGCGCGCCTTTCATGCCGCCTTCCCCCATGTGATCAGCGCCATTCATCGGCGCATGGTGGATGAGCTGCTGGTGGAGCTGCATCTCCTCAGCCATCAGAGCGGGTTCCAGGCCGACACCCTGTTCTGTGTGGGCTTGGTGCAGGTGTTTGACGGCTTCAGCCGCGGCTATCGCCCCGAGCGCCTGCGAGAACCGTTGTTTGGCGCACTCTGCGAAGCCACAGGCTTTGATGCCACCACCATTCGCGGGCAGGCGGCCCAGGCCCTCGAGGCCATGGGGTGCCACAGCCTCGAGGAGGTGCGCGGCTGGCTGGAAAGCCGTGGCGCAGGGGCTCCAGCGCCCGTGGCCGAGGCACTGGCCGCGGTTGAGCGGCCCGATTTTCATTACTCGCGGCTGATGGCCGTGGGCTTATTGACCTTGCTGGAACAGGCCCGCGGTGCCGATGGCCTGGAACCGGAGGCCCTGCGCCAGGCAGCCCATGAGGTGGGTGAGGCCATGGGGTTGCTCAAGGACCGTTTGGATAAGGATCTCAAGCTCTACGCCGGCAACCTGGAGAAGATGGCCCAGGCCGTGGAAATGATGGAGGAAACGGTGGCGGCTGAACGCCGTCGCCGCGAGCGGCAGGCGATCAGTGGCCAACCGGTGGCGGAGGCGGCGGTGCCGTTGTCGTCGGGCGAGGGCTGAGTGCTGGGGCCAAGCGCAGCTCCCCCCGAAGACCGTGTACGGGTTCCACGGCACGCCCATCACTGAGGCGGCCACTGCCCATCCACACCTGCTCCGCCCGCTGCAACACCGAAGGCATCGCTGGTGTCACCAGACCAGCCTCGGCTATTGCCGCCGGGCGGGAACGCAGCAGCAGATCGGTAGCCAGCGGCAGGCGGGTGGGATTGATCCAATTTCGCAGCCCACTGATCTGGGGCTCAGGCCCGAGATACAACAGCAACTGTGGAGTTCGACCCACACCGCCCACCCAGCGCCAACCGCCCACGACACGACCACTGGGATCACGCCAGCTGGCGGTGGGCAAGGCGTTGGGCTGGCTAGGGGCGCTGATTTCGGTGTAGCCCTGCTGCCGCAAAACCTGGCGGATCTGTTCCAGGATTGGCCCCCAGGCACGAGGGGTCTGCTCGCCGACCAACTGCAGCTCCAGGCCAGCCCTGTAGGGGCCTTGCGCTAAGGCGCGCAAGCGCAAACGAAAGGCCATCTGACGCAACTGGGCCAGGGGACGCGGCCCAAAGCCATAGCGCTGCTCCAGCGGTTCGCGGATCATCTGGCGCGCCAGCAAACCCTTGAGCAAGGGGTCGAGGCTGCCACCTTCGAGTTCCAGCAGCAGATCGTTGGCCAGGGGTGGCGGAGCCACCTGAGACGCCATCAGCCGAGCACGCACGGATTCCTCTGCCGCTCCGATGGAGGCGGTGCCGCGCGCCGCCGCTTCGCCTTGCCAGCTCAGACCATCCGCTTCAATACCCAGCCCGAGGCAACCCACCTGAAACGGCTCCAGCAGTGGCACCACCGGGCCGAGGATCACGCTGAGGGCGGCAGCATCCCAGGCCACCGCCTGCTCCTCCTGCAGGCGTTGCCAACAAGCTCGGCTGAGGCCACGGGGCTGACGCGCCGGACGGGCCAGGGCCTGAACCAGAAGCTGGCGCGAGAGGGCCTCCGGCGGGATCACCGCCAGGTCGTCGACCCGCACCAGAAGCGAGGGTAACGCCGCCTCCGGGATGCCAATCAGGCTGGCGGAGCTGAGCACAAGAGTGGCGCCGGCATCGCTGTGTGCTCCCCAGGTCTGCCACCAGCTGCGGCGCTGCTGACGCCAGATGCGACTGGCCAGGGCATCACCGAAACGCTGGCGCCAGAGCAGCGGCACCGGGCGTTGGGGAGTGGCAGGGAAGCTCTGCACCAGGCTGGCACCGGCCACCAACCGTTCGAGACCCTGGGCCCGCGGCCGGGGCAAGCGCTGCAACGCCACCAGCGGAGCGATCAGCAGGGCAGCCACCACCCCAGCGGTGAGGGGCAGGGGTGGTCGCTGCAGCCGGGGGAGAGGCCAGCGGAGCAGGGAGCGGGGATTCATGCGGACGGGGAAACGCTGCCGTAGAGGGTGGTGCGCTGTCGCACCCCGCGACCAAGGCTGGTGGCGGCATCCCTGAGGGCGGAGGCGGATTGGCTGGAGCCACCCCGTGCTCCAGCCATGGTGGTGATGTGCTCCTCCATCAGGGTGCCGCCCAGGTCGTCGCAGCCCCAGCGCAGCGCCTCCGTAGCCACGGGCAGGGTGAGCTTCACCCAGCTGGGCTGGTGGTGCACCACCCAGTGATCCAGCAGCAGCCGGGCCTGGGCTGTGAGGAGCAGCATGGCGGTGGCATCGGGCTGATCGCGCCCGACGCGCGAGCGCAGCGCCAGTGGTGCGCTCGCGCCGACGAAAGGAAGCAGAACGAACTCCGTGAACCCCACCTGATTCTGGGCTCTGGCCTGACGCTGGATCGCCGCCAGCGTGAGCAGATGGGCCACCCGTTCCGTTGGGGTTTCCAGGTGGCCGGCCATCAGGGTGGCGGTACTGGCCAATCCGCGGCGATGCACCGCCAGCATGGCCGCCACCCAGGCCACTGCCGAAAGCTTTTCCGGGCAGATCAGGCGGCGCACGCGTTCGCTGAGCACTTCAGCCGCCGTGCCAGGCACCGAGCCGAGACCGGCATCCTGCAGGCAAGCCAAAACATGGTCGAGCGACACACCATCCTGCTGGGCGATGAACACCAGCTCCTGAGGGGAAAAGGCATGGAGGTGGATGCCCGGCGCAGCGCTGTGCAGATCGTGAAGCAACCGAGCGGCGTGCCTGAGGGCACTGCCCTGGTCGCGGGCCAGGGGGTCGAGGCCGGCCTGCACGCAGAGCTCGGTGGCACCGGCGGCCTGGGCTTCGGCGGCACGTTGCAGCAGCACGTCGCGGCTGAGGCGATAGTGACCCGGCTCGGCCTCATCGCGGCGGAAGGCACAGAAGCCACAGCGCAAGACGCAACGGTTGCCCGGGTTGAGGTTGCGGTTCACCACATAAGTGACCGTGTCACCCACCAGCTCCTGGCGCCGCCTATCAGCGGCACGGCGCAAGTGCTCGGCTCCAGCCGCCGATGCACTGAGGGCTAGCTGACTCCCGAGTTTCTGCAACGCGAAGGTGGAGCCCTCCATGGCGAAGGATCCGCTTCCGGGCTGGTGTTCGGCGCGGATGGCAGAGCCTACAGACTCCAGGGCTTCGGCAGACTTGGACCCGGCATGGGAGGGCAGGGGGCGCACCAGGAGGTGTTCAGCCTGCTCCCACAGTGTTGTGGAGACGAACAAAGCGCTCAACGGGATCGGCGTGAAGCCCCCTGGGGAATGGCCTGCCGCCGCCGTCGATCACGCCATTCCATGGTGGACAGGTAGAGCACCCCTCCGCTCACAAAAATCAACAGCAGCGAGGCCGTCAGTGCCAGGAGTGAGTTGAGCGTGAGGGGAGGCAGCTCAGAAAGGAAGAACGTTGTCACCGTTGCGACCCCACACCACCATGGCGATCGAAAAGCTGAAAACGGCGGCGAGGGCTGCCCAGCCTGCGGTGATCAACATGGAGTCCCGGGGGTGCTGCGAAACGGCATCCCCATCGTACCTAAGATGGCGTCAAGGAAGCAGTTGATCGGTCCATCTGTTTCGCGCCATGGCCCTATCCACCAGCCCCACCGCCGTTCAGGAACGCGTTCAACACCCCTACCCCAACGTGAAGGTGGTGGTGCTGGACGACGACATCAACACGTTTCAGCACGTGGTGGAGGTGTTGGTGCGCCATCTGCCGGGCATGACCCCGGATCGAGCCTGGGAACTGGCCCATCGCATCGATGGCCAGGGCTCGGCCGTGGTGTGGACAGGCCCTCTGGAACAAGGAGAGCTCTACCACCAGCTGCTGGCCGCCGAAGGGCTCACGATGGCGCCACTGGAGCGGAGCTGAATCCGATGGGCCGGGTGGTGATCACCCACAGCACCTACCTGGAGGGGCTGATCCCGTTGTTACGCGCCCTTGCCTCATGCGACGGCATCGACACCGTGACCCCTGCCGTGATCAGCCGGGTTAAAGGGCGTCAGCCTGGATTGCGGCTGCGGGTGTCCACCCCGATTCGCGGGGGGTACAAGCTGCTGGCTCGCCGCGGCGGCAGCGCCCAGGAGGTGTTTGTGGTTACAAGCCTGGATCAGCAGGCTCTGCAGCAACAACTGGACGCTCTGCTGGGGTGATCACGCGAGCACCTGAGCGGGAATCCACGGCCACGGGCACATAGAAGCGGGCGTACGCGCCGGCATCACGGAACCATGGCTTGGGGTAAAGATGCAGATCCCATGGATCCAGGTTCCAGCGCTGGTGGAGTTCGTGGGCGTAGGCGTCGATCTCCAACTGTTCGCCTTCCCAATGCACGATGGCAAAACAGGTGGGGGCAAGCTCCCAGTCGCCCGAATCGTGAATGTGCAGGTTGTAGCGCTCAATGAACAGGCGACATCGGGCCGCATGATCGCCGTGGTTGAGGCTGTGTTTGGCGAAGTAAAGGGCCTGAGCGCGTGAATAGGGCCCCACAGGCGCGCCTAGCACCAGAGTTTGGCATGCCTCCAGAAAGATCTGCATCGGTCAGGAAAAGGGTGAACCGCGGTGCCGTTGGGCCCCAGTGTTTCGACCTGGAGGAACCAGATGAGGGATCAGAGGCGGGGCGTCGTGTCCGGCTTGAAGCCGGCTTACGTTGCCGTCGCTGAAGATCCCTCGCGTCGAAAAGGGAGTCAGATCAGAAAACTGTGAAAGGCCGTCACCAACACCGCAGTCCGCGCTCACTTTAAGGGCAGCGGCGCTGGCAATGGCCAGATGTGGCGCACCTGCCGCAACAGCTCATCGGCCTGGAGACGCTGCTGGCTGGTGTCGGCGGCGACCAGCGGCAGGGTGACATGGCCCAGCTTGCGGCCCGGAGACGATCCTGCCTTGCCGTACCAATGCACGCTGGCGCCCTGCAGTGCTCCGAGGGCGGCCCGTTGCTCGAGATACTCGGCCGCGGGATCATCGGCCGCCAGGGTTTCAAATCCCAGCAGGTTGACCATGAGGGCACCGGCCAGGCGCGGTTCGGTGGAGCCGATCCCCCGACCCGCCACGATGCGCAACTGCTGGCTGAACTGACTGGTGGCGCAGGCCTCGATCGTGAGATGGCCGGAGTTGTGGGTGCGGGGGGCCAATTCATTCACCAGCAGGCCGGAGGATCCAAAGAAGAACTCGATCGTGAGCACGCCTTCGTAGCCGAGGGCGGTGAGCAGCGATGCCGCCACGTTGCGGGCCAGGGCCTCCACGGTGTGGTCTACGGCGGCGGGCTGAAGCACCCAGTCACACACACCGTCAACCTGGTGGGTTTCGACAAGGGGATACACGGCCACAGCCCCGGAACCATCGCGGCAGGCCACCAGCGCCAACTCGCGTTCAAAGGCGATGTGCTGCTCGAGAATCCAGTCATCGGCCTGCACCTCCTGCAGCAGGGCTTCCAGCGCCTGCTGATCCGCCACAACCCGCACGCCGCGCCCGTCGTAGCCACCGCGGCTGGCTTTGGCCATTACCGGGTAGTGCAACCAGGCGGGCAGGCGGGCAACGGAGGGCGGCAGCGATGCCGCCCCTAGCGGCTGGCCCCAGGGTTCAGCGGGGATGGGATCCTGGGCCGGCGCCTCGGTCTGGGCGTCGTGGGCAGCCGGCGAGGTTGGACGCTGCCACACCTGCGCCAGGTCACACCAGGGTGGCGAGGGCAGATGCAGACGATCCAGCAACTGCCGTTGGGCCCGCTTGCTGATCAGCGGACTGATGGCGTCGAGAGAGGGCACGAAACGCACCCCCTCACGTTCCAGGGCTTCCAGCTCCGCGATGGAGAGCCATTCGTTCTCAAAGCTGATGGCGCGGCAGCGGCGCGCCAGCTCGGCGGTGCCAGCCGCATTGTTCACCGGCGCAAGCACCACCCCACTGGCCAGCTTCACGGCCGGATCCTCCGGGCTCGGTGTCTGCACCACCAGTGGAATGGCCAGTTGCTGCGCGGCCGCCGCCAGCATCCAGGCCAGCTGACCGCCCCCCACGATGCCGATGGCCTCAGGGCCTGGGGCCTTCGGCTGGGCATCGGAAGAATCGCTGACGGTCATGGGCCCCGAGCGTTAGCCGCGAAACGTCCAGATTGCCACCCGTTCGTCGCAAGGGCGCGGTTGGGCTCTACTGCAGGCCCCGATCACCGGCGAAGGCAAGACGCAGCAGGGTGAGCAGGAGCACCATCAGAAACAGCGCCAAACCAACCGTGCAGGCATAACTGATATCTAGCTCGGCAAAGGCCTGGTCGTAAACGTAGTAAACGATGGTGCGGGTGGCATCGGCCGGGCCTCCCTGGGTCATCAGATACACCTCCTCGAACACCTTGGTGGCGCCGATGGCCGACATCACGGCCACCACGGTCACATAAGGGCGCAGCAGGGGCAGGGTGATGTCGAGATGGCGCCGCCAGCCGTCACTGCCATCGAGGGCGGCAGCTTCATAGAGGTCGGGGGAGATGCCCTGCAGCCCCGCCAGAAAAATCACCATGTAGTACCCCAAGCCCTTCCAGAGGGTGACGAGCATCACCGCCGGCAGGGCCAGGGCGGGTTGGGTGAGAAAGCCGATGGGCTCAAATCCGCGGCCCAGCAAAGCCATCAACCAGCTATTCACCAGTCCGTTTTCGGCGTAGAGCCAGCGGAAGGCGATCGAGGCCACCACCAGCGAAACCAGCACGGGGGTGTAAAAAGCCGCCCGGAACCAGCTCATGCCCCGCAGCGGCCGGTTGAGAAGCACCGCCAGGCCGAGCGAACCCGCCACGATCGGCGGCACCACGCCCACCAGGTACAGCAGGGTGGTGAGTGAAACCCGCAGCAGCATGGGATCGGCCACCAGGCGTCTCAGATTGGCCAGACCCACAAACTGAAGCGGTTCGCTGACATCGAGGCCGGTGCGGCTGAACACCATCACCAAGGCCAGCAACGCCGGCAGCAGCACCGACACGCCGAGCAGCAAGAGCGCTGGCAGCAGAAAAGCCCATGCGGTGAGGCTGCCGGCGCTGGAGGAGCGGTTGGGCAACGGCATACCCGGGAAACTGGCGCCATTGTGGGGGCAGACTCGCCCCAGCACCACGACCGGAGCCCCGCCGCCATGGCCCCTGCCAGCCCATCCACCCACACGGCCCAGACGCTCATGGTGGAGCTGGAGCGGGATCCTTACCCGGTGCGGATCGGCCAGGGAGAGCTGGAGCACCTCGGACAACGGTTGCGGCAGCAGGGGGTGGCAGCTGGCACCCGGGTGCTGTTGGTCACCAATCCCGACGTGGAGCGCCATCATGGGGCCAAGGCACTCGCCAGCCTGCGCCAGGCCGAGCTGGACACGGCGTCTCTGGTGCTCGAAGCCGGTGAAGAGCACAAGACACCGGCCACGGTGGGGCGCATCCATGACGCTGCCTACGCCCATCGCCTGGAGCGCGGCTCCTTGATCGTGGCCCTCGGCGGTGGGGTGGTGGGGGATATGGCGGGATTTGCGGCAGCCACCTGGTTGCGGGGCATCGCCGTGGCCCAGGTGCCCACCACCCTGCTGGCGATGGTGGATGCGGCGATCGGCGGTAAAACCGGCGTGAACCATCCTGGCGGCAAAAACCTGATCGGTGCCTTTCACCAGCCGCGCCTGGTGCTGATCGACCCCCTGGTGCTCGCCACCCTGCCGCAACGGGAGTTTCGGGCCGGGATGGCCGAGGTGATCAAATACGGCGTGATCGGTGATGCCACCCTGTTCCGTGACCTGGAAGCCGCTTGCCAGACAGCCGAGGAGGTGCCGCTGGGGGGGATCCAGGCCGTGGGAGCAGCTCTGCTGCAGCACGTGCTGGAGCGCTCGGTAGCCGCCAAGGCGCGCGTGGTGGCAGCAGATGAACGGGAGGGTGGCTTGCGGGCCATCCTCAATTACGGGCACACCATCGGCCATGTGGTCGAAACCCTCACCGGATACGGCACCTGGCTCCACGGCGAGGCGGTGGCGCTGGGGATGCTGGCAGCGGGGAACATCGCCCTCGCCATGGGGCTTTGGGGCGAAGACGACCAGGCCCGCCAGCGGGCTTTGATCCAGGCGGCGGGGTTGCCGGTGCGCCTGCCCGAGCTCGATGAGGCAGCCGTGCTGGCCTGCCTGCAAGCCGACAAGAAGGTGCAACAGGGGCGGCTGCGCTTCGTGCTGCCCCACGCCATCGGCGCTGTATCGCTACGCGACGATGTGGACGCCGCCACGATCCAGGCGGCGATGGCCCGGCTGCGCTGAAGCTTCAACCACCGTGCTGCAGCAGCGGCAGCAAGCGCCCAGCCAGTGCCTCGCCGCTGCGCAGAGCCCCCTCCACCCGGCCAAACCCCGGCCCTTCGATGTAGTCGCCGCAGAAGGCCACCCGGCTGGAGGGGCAGAGGCTGAGGTTGTCGGGCAGACCGGGCCGCTCGGGCTGGGCCGCACCCCAGCGCATGAGGCTGGCTTGGGTAGCCAGAAGTGCTGCCTGGGGCATCAGGCCGGCCAGGGCCTGGCTGAGCCGCTCGAGCAAGGCTTCGATCACGGCCTGCTCCTCCTCCTGGCGCGGGGGGGTGCCCAGCACGCGTGCCATCGCCGAACCGCTGCCGTAAACACTGAGGTGTTCCGCGGCGAACACCGCCGTGGAATGGGCCACCATCGCCATCCGCCCATCCTCGAGGTCTTGCAGCGACAGGCGTGAGAGCCCCCAGCGCTGCTGGGCCACGGCATCGAAGCTCAGCAGGCGAAACGGCAGGGCACGCCAGAGATCGGCCTGCTCGCCGGCGGCCACCAACAGCAGATTGCTACGCGGCTGAAACCGCAGCGAGGCGATCGAAGCCAAGGCGTGGTCGAGCTGGGGATCGGCCAGGCGATGGGCCGCCTGGCGCAGGGGCGCTTCCGGCCAGTCGAACAGCAGCCGGGTGCGGGGATGGGCCGGCAGCGTGCTGGTGAGCACTAGCCAGTCGGCCTCCACCAGGGGTTGGTCGTGATGGTCGCGCAGCGTCCAGCCTGCGGGGGCCCTGGGTTCGAGTCGCTTGACCAACACCCCGAAATGCAACTGCAGGGGGCTTGCCAGCTCCACGAGCCCATGGCAAAGGCGATCCATGCCGCCCCGGCCGCGGTAGAGCGCGCCGGTGAGGAGCGGATCGGTGGAGCCGGCGCTCAGCAGGCCCTGGCCATCCAGGGTGGCGGTGGCGCCATGAAACGGCTCGATGGCGCCGCTGCTGAGCAGGGGCTCCACCAGGGCCGGAGGGGGTTCATGGGCCAGGTTGAACAGGGGCGCGCCATGGTCGAGCCGCAGGCCGGCATCGGCTCGGGAGCGGCGGGTCGCCGAACGCCCGCCGGGCCCACGGCCGCTCTCCAGCAGCAGCAGCTCGCCGGCCCAGCCTTGGCGACGCAGGGAGGCCACCAGAGCACAGGCGCCCACCCCGGCTCCGATCACCGCAAGGGTGGGGGGAGCGGTCAACCGCATCGAGGGGGACCAGGGGCGTCCATGGCATCAATCCTGGCCACAGGCGGACTCCACAGGAGGATCCCGTGGCGGTTCGCAGAGAAAGAGCGGATGGCCGCCGGTGGCGCAGGCCGAGCCGCGGCAGCCAGCCCACCAACGGAATTCGCCCAGAGCCGCCGGGTCGACCAGGCGCAGCAGGGCCTCGCGGCGGGCCAGACGCTCGGCCAGATCGCCGGCCCCTGCCGCCTGCAGGCCATGCAGCCGCCCGGCGAGGCCGAGGGCCAGCAGCGCTGTGCCCTGGCGACAGTGCCCGCGGGGCTGCCATCCGGCCCCAAGGGCAGCACGCTCCAGGGTTTCCAGGCAGAGGTGAGCGGTGAGATCCCAGTGGCCCGGCTCCTGCAATGGGTTGGCGCTGGCCGTCTGCCGGCGGTAGGCCATGAGGGTGCCGTCTGAGCGAGAAGGGGCGTAGTAACGCCGTGCTTCGAGGGCGTAGTCGATCACCAGCAGCCAGCCGTGCTGCACCAGAGCGGCACAGCGCTGCATCCAGCCTTCGAGAGCAGGATGCAGCTCCGTGCACCATCCGGCCGGTCGATCACCCATCCATAGGCCGGGGTCGTCCGCCGCCTCGGCCCCATGGCGCAGGCGAGCGAGAGCTTCGGGGCCGAGCCGATCGCCGGCCGCCAGTGCGAGCGAAGGGGGGCCATCCGGCAGCTCCTGCAACACCACCCGCTGCTGGCACCAGGACTGGCCATCCCACACGATGCGCTCCACGGGCAGGGCATCGAGCACTTCATGGGCCAGCACCACAGCTCTGGGTTCGGGAACGCAGGGTTGATCGGGGTGCCACCAGCGCACCGCCAGGCGAGCATGGGCGAGCAGGCGCCGCTGCCGCTCGGCCATGCCGGCATTGGGCTCCACCAGCAGCAGCGCAGTACGACAGGCCAGATCGGGCCAGCCCTCCACCAGGCCGTTGGCCAGCTCAAGGGCCAGGGTGCCTTCGCCGGGCCCGGTTTCGATGAGGGTGAGAGGGCCTGGCCCGAGCTGCTGCAGCCAGCCGGCCACCTGCTGCAGCAACAGGGCGGCAAAGTCGGGGCCGAGAGAGGGCGAGGTGGCGAAATCGCCGCGGGGGCCGATCGTGAGGCGGCCGCTGCCGTAGGCGCCCTCCAGTGGATCGTGCAGAGCCCAATCCATGAAGGTGGCAAAAGGCACCGAACCGTGGGCAGCCCGCAGCCGCTGCCGCAACCAGCCGGGCACCGGCTGGGCGGCGGCGCTGCCTTCGCTCAACATGAACCGATCAGCAGCAGGGAAATTTCCCGGATCCCCTCCTGCCGCAGATAAATCGAGGTTCCATCCTGGATGCGATGGGTGATCGCCCACTCCACCAGCAGATGGGTGGGGAGGGCGGCCCCGGCTGGCTCAAAGCTGTGGTCGAGATTGAAATCCACGTCATTGAGGGTGCCGCTGCCCACATCGCTCACCGACACCGTGAAACGCCGCAGCGCCAGCACGACGCACGGTGGTTCCAGAAATGGGCCGGAGCCGATCATGCGGCGGTCGAGAACGTCCACCGGATCGGCAGGGTCGACGGAGCCATCGGCAAGGTTGAAGCGGGCCGCGCCCCGGAGGGCGGCACCAGCCCGGGGATGGATGGAGGCGGAAAACACCCGCAGGGTCATGACGCGAAGCCAGACGTGCCAGCCCCGACGCTACCCATGGGGAGAGAATGCGTCAGCGACTCGACGGTTCGATGATGAATTACGCGGCACGGCCCCCCCGACTAACCGCACGGTGCACGGGAGGCTGGCTGGGGCGGGGGCTGCTGAGCCTGCTGCTGGCCGTGCTGCTGGCCGCTGTGCTGGGGGGTGCGCCCGCCCAGGCGTTTGACAACCCCGATCTGTTGCCGGATCAACCCACCGCCGTGATCGATCTGGCCCGTGCCCTCACCGACGGTCAGCGCACGGCCCTCGACCAGGAACTCGAGCAATTTGAACGCACCAGCGGCTGGAAGCTGCGCGTGCTTACCCAGGTGGACCGCACCCCTGGGCTGGCGGTTCGCGAGTTTTGGCAGCTGGATGAGCGCAGCCTGCTGCTGATTGCAGATGAGCGCGGCGGCAATCTGCTCAATTTCAACGTGGGCGATGCCCTGTTTGCTCTGATGCCCCGCACGTTTTGGGTGGAGCTGCAAACGCGCTATGGCAACCAGTACTACGTGCGCGACCACGGCAAAGACGGCGCCATCACCGATGCTCTCCATGCCGTGAAAGGGTGCCTGAACATGGGCGGCTGCCAGGTGGTGCCGGGGCTGCCTCAGGAGCAGTGGCTGCTCACCCTCAGCACATCGGTGCTGGGTGGGCTGATCGTGGGCATTGCCGCCTATCCGCGGGAAGAGGGCCGCACCGTGGAGTGGACCTGGGTGCTGCTGCTGTCACCGCTGTGGCTGATCCTCTTCGGGGCACTGGGGCTGGGGCCCGTGGTAACGCGCACCAACGAATGGGCGCCGGTGTTGCGCAATTGCCTGGCGTTTCTGGGAGCAGCGGTGGCGGCTTACCTCATCGCCGAGCAGACGTTGGGGAGAAGCCGCCAGCAGAGCTGAATCAGCGGCGGGGGCGCGGACCGATCGACTCCAGACGACAGGTGAGGCTGTCGTCGGAGCAAGGGGGCGCCACTTCGGCTGCGGGCTGGGGTTGCACAGCCACACGCTGCAGGGAGGGGGAGGTGCGTGCCGCCAAGGGCAGGCCGCTGGTTTCGTAGCCCTCCAGCTGGCGGAGGTAGGCGAGGTTGGCCTCGTAGAAGCGGCGCAGCTCGTCGTAGCGCTTCACGGGCTGGCCGTAGTAGCTGTGCCCGGCCAGGGTGGGGAAAGACGCCCATTCGGGGGCGAGGCGAGCCGCTAGCTCGGGGGAGAGCTGACCGCGATCAGCGAGGTGAAGGGCGCCGCGCCGCTGAATCAGAAAGATTGCGGCCTGGTCTTGAGCCTCGGGGTGGAATCCCTGCAGGCCGGTGGCTCGCACCACCATGTCCCAGGTGAAGGGCATGAACTGGTAGGCGCCGGCTGCAGCGCTGGCGTAGCGGCTGGAGTAGTTGACGCGGTTGGGATGGCGATCGAGGGAGGGGGTGAGGCTGCCGCCGAACATCACGTGATAGCCGATGTCTTCACCGTTTTTCCAGGTGCCCTCGGCGTAGCGGATGGTGTTGAGCAGAGCCCGCCGTTCCGGGGTGATGGCGAAGATCTGGGGTGCGGCAGGCACCCGGGGCAGAGGGGGCAGCACGGCCACCTGACGGGGCGCCGGGGGGGTGTCCTGAAGGAGATCCCAGGCATCGGCGCGTTCGGTGGCGATGGCGGGAGCTCCGGCGATCAGGGCCAGCCCAGCGGCGGCGGCGGAGATCAGAGAGGAGCGCTGAAGGGAATTCAAACCGTTTCGTTCGGAGGACAGGGTGCCGTCAATGACGGAGGGCAGGGACGAAAGACCTGCCCGCAGGGGCCAGGGCTGGACGGGCTGGGGAAAAGAACGACCCAGGAAGCCACGTCGGCACAGCCCGGACAAGGGCCAAAGTTGGAAGAAAGAATGAACTGGGCGATAATTTGCCTAATGGAAGCAGCGCTAGGCATAATTACTGTGCCAATCACACAAGCGTCCACTGGTATGCAGAATGACGCCGAAGCTTCAAATCACTGTTCTTGACAGGATTTCAGTGAATTCAATGAACAGATCATCAAACCTGCCTCTGTTCACTGATCGGAACTGCTGATCAGCCCCAGTGCTGCTGGGCGTAGCGAATCAGACATTGGGCTGCTGCAGCCGCACCATCGCTGGCCAGCGCACCTGCCAGAGCTGGGTGCAGCGGCTGATCCAGCTGCCAGTCGCCCTCCAGAAACTGCTGGCGCGACAGCAGGCGATGGGGGCCATGGCGGCGAAGCTCCAGCTCGAGCACGGCGGCCTCGGCAAAGCCATGGCGCTGCACCAGATGGAGGCCAACACCCTGGCTGAACGCCTCACAGAACGTGCTGTAGCCCGGCTTGGTGATCACCCGTGCCACCAGGGGCATGAGATCGAGGGGGCGCGCATCGGCAGGCAGCACGCGGCCATTGGCCACACCGGCCAGGGCGGGATCAGGGCCGATGAACACCGTGTCGGGCCAGCGGGCCAGGAGGGCCGGATCGAGGGCGAAGCCGAGGCCGCCGAAGCTCACCAGCACGCAGCGCTGCCGCTCGTGGGGCAGGTTGAGGCGGCGGCGCAGTTGATCGGTATTGAGGCGTGGACGGCCGCAGGTGAGGCCCACCTGCTGTTCCGGAATCCCCCAGTGGATCGGCAGGGCCAGCGGACAGCGCAACAGCAGGTTGCCGCGCTCGTACTGGCGCCGGCAGTGTTGCGCCCACGCCAGAAAGGGCCCACCCATGGGGGCATAGATGGCATCCCAGCCAAAACTGGCCAGCCACACGAGGGGAGCACCGATGCGCTCGGCAAGGCGGGCGGCGGCGGGGGGCACATCGCCCAGCACCAGCAGCGGCTGGCCCTGCTGCTGCAGCCAGGCGGCCTCCCGCTCGATCTGGCCATCGAGCCCCTCCTCCATCCTTTGCAGGGCCGTGAGGGTGGCGGCCGCATCAGCGCCGAGCGCATCGGCCTGCACCACGCCCACATCCCAGCGACAGGGCCGGTGCTCAAAGGGAATCTCCCCGAGGCACAGCTGCAGAAATGCCGTGGGCAGCGGCGTGGAGAGCACCAACCGCCAGTGGGGCGCACGGGCGGCCAGCTCGCTGAGCACGGCCGTGGTGCGGGCGCCATGGCCGAAGCCATGGCCGCTGATGCAGGCCAGGATCAACATGGGCTTTCCCAGAGCAGCTCTTCGTACAGCAACACGCCGCCGTTGCCATACCAACGATGGCTGAGGCGGCTGGGCACGCCGTCGTGAAAGCGAATCCAGCTCAGATGATGGAGGCGCCGCCCCTGCGCATCAACCCCGTGGCGGGGTACGGAAGCGGCATTGAGGTAGAGCGTGCCGTGGCGATCGCGGCAGAGGCTGCGGCGCTGCCCCTGATTGCGCCGCAGGGTGTGGTGCATGTGGCCAAACACCACCAGGGGCAGGGCCCGATGGCGGCGGATGGCGATGATCGCCTGGGCGAGATCGAGATCGCCCCAGTCGCAGGCGGGGCGCTTCCAGTCGCGGCCGCAGGGATCGGCGGCATCGCTGCCCAGGCCGCTGGGGCCGCAATGGGCCAGCAGCAGCAGGGGCAAGGCTGGATCGGCGGCCACGGCACTGGCCACGATGCGCTGCACCGAGGCCTGCAGATCAACGGGGCCGTACACCGCCTGCACGGCCTTCGAGAGCTGAAATCCACCGCCGGCAGTACCCGGCCGTGCACCTACCACGGCCAGGCCAGGGGGGCGCAGCTGACGCAACCCCCAGCCGCAATGCAGGTCGCCGAGGAGATCGAGCTGGCGTTGCAGGCAGCGGCCGGAGGCGTCACGACCCGTATCGTGATTGCCCACCACGCAGGCCACGGGCAGGGCTAGGCGGCGCAGCATCCGGGGGATGCGCTCCCGGCCATCGCTGAAATCACCCACAAGCAGGAGCGCATCGGGCGCCACGGCCTCGATCAGGGCCTGATCCGTTTCGGTCCACTGATCATGCAGGTCGCCAGCCACCGCAATCTCCAGGGGCATGGCGCACCGCTTCCTAGGCTTGATGATCCTGACGGAACGGTGGCTCCCCGTGGATCAGCCCCCTGCACCGGCCGACCTGGCGGCCGCCATCGACGACCTGCGTCGCCGCCGCAGGGCCGTGATCCTGGCCCACTACTACCAGGAGGGTGCGATTCAGGACGTGGCCGACTTCATCGGCGATTCGCTGGAACTCTCCCGCAAGGCCGCCGCCACCGACGCGGAGGTGATCGTGTTCTGCGGTGTGCACTTCATGGCGGAAACCGCCAAAATTCTCAGCCCCGATAAAACGGTGCTGCTGCCTGATCTGCAGGCGGGCTGTTCCCTGGCCGACGCCTGCCCCGCCGACGCCTTCGCCCGCTTCCGCGCCGAACATCCCGACCATCAGGTGGTGAGCTACATCAATTGCTCAGCGGCGGTGAAAGCCCAGAGCGACCTGATCTGCACCAGCAGCAACGCCGTGGATCTGGTGAACCAGCTCCCGGCCAACCGGCCGATTCTGTTTGCGCCGGATCAAAACCTGGGCCGCTGGGTGCAGCGCCAGAGCGGCCGCGAGCTCACCCTCTGGCCGGGCAGCTGCATCGTGCACGAAACCTTCAGCGAGCAGGCCGTGCTGCGGTTGCAGCTGGAGCATCCGGAAGCCGAGGTGATCGCCCACCCCGAATGCCAGGAGCACCTGCTGGATCTAGCCGATTTCATCGGCTCCACCAGCGCCCTGCTGCGCCATACCGAAGCGAGCGCGGCCAATACCTTCATCGTGCTCACCGAGCCGGGCATCCTGCACCAGATGCGCCAGCGGGTGCCCGGCAAAACGCTTCTGGAGGCGCCCGGCGCCGATGGCTGCAGCTGCAACGCCTGCCCTTACATGCGGCTCAACACGCTGGAAAAGCTGTGGCACTGCCTGGAAACGATGGCCCCGGCAATCGAGCTGGAGGAGGAGCTGCGGCTCAAGGCGCTGGCGCCGATCGAGCGGATGCTGGCGATGAGCCGCTGAGATGGATCAGGAGGGTGGCCGCTCATTGGCGCGGCGCACGATCGCATTGAGGGTTTGGGAAAGCTCCAGGGGAAACAGCACCACGGTGTTGGAGGGGCTGGCTCCGAGGCCATCGATGGTCTGCAGGGTGCGCAGCTCCAGGGCAATGGGGTTGGCGGCCATGGTGGCGGCAGCGCGGGCGAGGTTTTCGGCCGCAAGGCGATCGCCGTCGGCCTTGGTGATCGTGGCCCGCTTCTCCCGTTCAGCAGAGGCCTGGCGCGACATGGTGCGCTTGAGGTCTTCGGGCAGTTCGATGTCTTGCAGCTGGATGGATTCGATGCTGATGCCCCACTGATGAGCCTGGCTGTCAACAGCTGTCTGCACCTGCTCCTGAATCCGCTCCCGTTCGGAGAGCAGCTCATCGAGCGAGAGACCTCCGGCCACATCGCGCAGCGCCGCCTGGCTGTACTGGGCGATGGCAAAGCGGTAGTCCTGAATGGCGGTAATGGCCCGGCTGGAATCGCTCACCCGGAAGAACACGGCACTGTCGATGCTGGCGGGCACGTTGTCGCGGGTGATCACCTTTTGCTGGGGAATATTGAGCACCAGGGTGCGCGTATCGAGAAAGCGCACGGCCTCCAGCACCGGAATCACATAAAAGATGCCGGGGCCGCGCACCCCCTGGAGATGGCCCAGGCGCAGGATCACGCCACGCTCCCACTGGGCCGCCACTCGCACGCCGCTCACGAGCCCTTTCCACAGGGCAGCGGCGACCGCCACACCCACAAATGCCCCGGGGCGTCGCTGCTCCGGCTGCCCCACAGCAAGGAGCGCCGCCAGGGCCGCGGGCACGAGCCAGAGGGCCAGGCGCACGCCGCCCCCGAGGGAGGCATGACCCGGATCAGGGGTAGCGAAGGTTCGCAGACTTTGGCTAGAAGAGCTCATGCCGATGGGGGCAAGACACCCACAGCATGGCGAAGACAGGCCGATCTGGCATCAGCGTTGTGTTGTGCGATACGGAGGCCCACCAAAACATCCACCGCTGCGCCATGGTGGATGGGCTGCACCAACACGATGACCAGGTGGTTGGCTCCATGGCTGACAGTGTGGCTTCTGGCGGGCGCGCTGTATGCGGCACCGCCAGCGCAGGCCGCCGAGCGCTACCTGTGCGAAGGAGAGCCGCTGGTGGCGGAGGTGCACAACGGTGCCGTGGATGCGCCCGGCATTCCCAACAGCAGCAGCGGCACTGTGCCCGGAGCTTTCATCGTGGTGCGCTGGCGAGGCGTCAGCCTGCAGCTGCCCCGCACCAACAATGCCGGCACCGCGAGCTACAGCGATGGGCGCTGGTGGTGGCAAAGCGAAGACCCCGATCACCCGATGTTTTCCCAGCGGCGGGGTGACTGGGAGCGCTATGGCTGTGAACGCAGCGGCTAGACCATCGCCACGCTGGCCCTGAGTGGCAGACATTGAGACTGCGGTGGCCAAGCACAGAGTTGATGAAGGCCTTTCCACTCAAGAAGCTTGCTGGAATGCATCAAGCGCCTGCAACTTCGATTCCATTGAAAGCAGGATAGGCCTGTAGCTCACGAATTCAGGAATTAGAAATATAACCATGCCTCGATTTCTAAATCTCTCCAAGTGAATCACAGAACTTGGCTTTATCCGCACGGCTTCCTGCTGTATTCAACTCGCAAAGGAGTCCTAGTGGAAACAACGGACTCCCCTGCACCCACAGCTAACAGCTAACGCTGATGTCCACGTAGTAGGAGGCGTTGCAGATGACGCGCATTTCCTTGTCGAGACCGGGCTGAGTCCAGGCGAAGTCGTAGGCACCGATCGGGCGGGCGCTGCAGCCGGGTGGCAGCAAGGCCGGTTGTCTGAGGATGGCTTCCAGGTCAGCCAGGGTCAGTGGTGGGGGCTGAAGGTTTTTCACCACATCGCGGATGGCATCAGTCAAGCGAGAGCGACAACTGGTCCGGAGGCGACACGAAAACTGGTCCACCCCGTGGAGCACAACAGCAGGGCGAGCAAGGGACGAGGCGGGGCGCCATCTCTGGAGCCGATGGTTCTGGAGACGGCAGTGCAGACCCCTCAGGACGTGGAGGCGATGCGACGGCTATCGGCAGCAGGCTG
>JAYKGR010000038.1:0-38044 GCA_035285645.1 Cyanobacteriota bacterium
GGGCTCCTGCTCGGCCCGATCGACGGCGGTGTAAGCACCGGCATTGATCACCCAGTCGGGCCGATGGCGGAGCACCGCCGCACGGCAGGCGGCCGCATCCGCCAGGTTGAGATCGGCGCGTCCGCAGACCATCACCTCAAGCCCTGGTGGGCACGAGGCCATCAGCGCCCGGCCGAGCTGGCCATCGCGGCCGGTGACAAGCACCTTCACGGTCACGGGAACACATCTCCGGCCGCTTCGGCCGCCGTGAGCTCGGGAGCGGCGGCGTCTTTGGCGGCGAGCTGGGGGTTGAGGCCCTCCAAAGGCCAGGCGATGGCGAGGCGGGGATCACTCCAGAGAAGGGAGCGTTCACAGTCGCGGCTCCAGTAGCCGCTGGCCTTGTAAAGCACATCGGCGCTGGCGCTGAGGGTGAGAAAGCCATGGGCAAAACCCACGGGAATCCACAGCTGGCGATGGTTGCTGTCGCTCAGCACCGTGCCGTACCAGCGGCCATAGGTGCTGGAGGAGCGGCGCAGGTCGACCGCCACATCGAAGATTTCACCGGCCACACAGCGCACCAGCTTCCCCTGGGGGCTTGGGGGAAGCTGGTAATGCAGCCCGCGCAGCACCCCGCGGGTGGAGCGTGAGTGGTTGTCCTGGCTGAAAGCAGGCGCAGCGGCTTCGCTCAGCCCCAGGGCCGCAGCGAAGCGGCGCCCATTCCAGCTCTCAAAGAAAAACCCCCGATCGTCGCCGAT
The DNA here is from genome assembly GCA_035285645.1 of Cyanobacteriota bacterium. Classification (GTDB taxonomy): domain Bacteria; phylum Cyanobacteriota; class Cyanobacteriia; order PCC-6307; family Cyanobiaceae; genus Cyanobium. The sequence continues at coordinate 735 of JAYKGR010000038.1, forward strand.
CAGCGTGGGGGTGAGCAGCAGCAGCCCATCGAGGCCCGTGGCGTCAACCCGCATGGGATTCCTGCATCACGTCGAGAAGGTACTGCCCATAGCCGCTCTTACGCAGCGGCACCGCCAACCGCTCCAACTGGGCGGCATCAATCCAGCCCATCCGCCAGGCCACCTCCTCCGGACAACCCACCTTGAGGCCCTGCCGGTGCTCCAGGGTGCGGATGTAGCTGGCCGCCTCATGCAGGGAATCGGGGGTGCCGGTGTCGAGCCAGGCCATACCGCGACCCATCAGCTCCACCCGTAACAGCCCCTCCTGCAGATACATGCGGTTGAGATCGGTGATCTCCAGTTCGCCCCGGGGCGAGGGCACCACCATGCGGGCCCGTTCCACCACGGTGTCATCGTAGAAATAGAGCCCTGTAATGGCGAAGCGTGAGAGCGGCCGCTCTGGCTTTTCCTCGATGCTGAGCACCCGCCCGCCGGCATCAAACTGCACCACGCCATAGCGCTCGGGATCCCGCACCGGGTAGGCAAACACGGTGGCGCCGGCAGCACCGCCATTGCTGTTCTGCAGCTGGGGCACCAGCTCGTGGCCATGGAACAGGTTGTCGCCCAGCACCAGCGCCGCCGGACGGTCTTCGAGAAAGGCGTCTGCGATCAGAAACGCCTGGGCCAGGCCATCGGGGCTGGGCTGCACCGCGTAGTGAATTGCCATGCCCCAGGCGCTGCCGTTACCCAGGAGGCGCCGAAAAGCCTCCTGATCCGTGGGGGTGGTGATGATCAACACCTCCCGGATGCCCGCCAGCATCAACGTGGTGAGCGGGTAATAGATCATCGGCTTGTCGTACACCGGCATCAGCTGCTTGCTGACGGCGGTGGTGAGCGGCGCCAGACGGGTGCCGCTGCCGCCAGCCAGGATGATGCCGCGGCGATCACGCTGTTGCTGCACCGGACATGGGCTCGCAGAGTTCAGTCTGCCACAGGCGCCTGGCCTATTTCGCCGCCATCCAGTCGCTGCCGCAACCGGTTTCGGCCACCAGGGGCACCGAGAGCGTGAAGGCCTGTTCCATGGTGTCCACGGTGAGCCGCTGCACCTGCTCCACCGCCTGGGGTGCGGCTTCCAGCACCAGTTCATCGTGCACCTGCAGCAGCAACCGGGCCGGCAGTTGCTCCACCTGGAGCCGCCGGTGCAGCTGCACCATCGCCAGCTTGATGATGTCGGCGGAGGAGCCCTGGATCGGCGCATTGGCAGCCGCCCGCAGCTGCTGGGCCTCCATGCCCGCCCGACGAGCGGCCTCCAGGTCGATCGCCATGGGGTCTTTACCCAGATGGCGGCCCAAACCGCCGGGATCAAAATGGAAAGAGCGGCGGCGACCCAAGAGGGTTTCCACGTAGCCGCGGCTGAGAGCCAGCCGCTCCTGCAGCTCCAGATAGGCGAACACCTGCGGGTAGCGGCGCCGGTACCGGGCCAGAAAGTCTTTGGCCTGAGCGGCTCCCACGCCGGTTTCGCGCGCGAAGCGCTGGGCCCCCATGCCGTAGATCACTCCGAAATTGATCGTTTTGCCCAGGCGCCGTTCCGCCGCGGTCACCGCGTCCTTCTCAAGCAACAGCCGGGCGGTCAGCGCGTGCACGTCGTCCCCCTGGCGGAAGGCCTCGATCAGCACGGCCTCGCCAGAGAGATGGGCCAGGATGCGCAGCTCGATCTGGCTGTAGTCGGCGCTGATCAGCTGCCAGCCCTCCGCCGGCAGAAAGGCCTTGCGGATGCGACGGCTGAAATCGGTGCGCACCGGAATGTTCTGGAGATTGGGATTGCTGCTCGAGAGGCGTCCGGTGGCGGTCACCGCCTGGTTGAAATCCGTGTGCACCCGGCCGGTCTCCGGTTCCACCAGGGCGGGCAGAGCCTCCACATAGGTGCTGCGCAACTTGCTGAGGGTGCGGTGCTCCAGCAGGAGCGGCACCAGCGGATGGTCGTCCTGAAGCTTCTCGAGCACGGCCGCATCGGTGCTCCAGCCGGTTTTGGTGCGGCGCGATTTTTTGCGATCGAGCTGCAGCGTCTCAAACAGCACCTCGCCCAGCTGCTTCGGCGAACTGAGATTGAACGTCAGGCCGGCAGCGGCGTGGGCCTGGGTTTCCAACTGCTCCAGGGTGGCACCCAGCTCAGCCGCCAGAGCCTGGAGATAGGGCACATCGATGCGAATGCCGGTGGCCTCCATCGCCGCCAGCACGGGCTCCAGGGGCAGTTCCACCTGCTCCAGGAGCGGCAGCAGCCTGGGCCCCAGCTCACCCAGCTGCTGCCGCAGCAGGCCGGTGAGGCGCCAGGTGAGGTGCACATCCATGGCGCAATAGGCCGCCGCCGCGGCGATCGGCACGGCCGCAAAGGTTGCGCCTTTCGGCACCAGATCGCTGTACCGGGTGGGCTGAACGCCAAAGGCCCGCTCCGCCATGGCCTCCAGGCTGTGCCGATCGCCGGCATCGCGCAGGTAATCCGCCAAGAGGGTATCCATCACCACCCCACCGAGGTGGAGGCCATGGCGCAGCAGGATGAGGCGGTCGTACTTGGCGTTCTGCAGCGTCTTGGGGTGGGCTTCGCTGGCCAACCACGGAGCCAGGGCCGTGAGCACCCCATCGAGGGCCAGTTGCGCACCCTCCTGGTGACCGATCGGGATATAAGCCAGGTCGCTGGAGCCAGCGCCCCAGGCCAGACCCAGGCCCACCAGCTCGGCCCGAAAGGGATTGAGATCGGTGGTTTCGGTGTCGAGCGCCACGGGGCTGGTGGCATCGGTGCAGGCCTGCATGCGGCCGATCAATGCGGCCAGCTGGTCGGGAGTGGTGATCAGCTGCGGCTCCAGAGACGGCAGGGCCCCTGCGGGCGGCTGAGGTGTCGCCGGCGCCTCCGGCAGGGCCGGGGCTGTGGGCCCAACCTGACCAAACGGATCGGAGAACAGCTGCTGGAACCCTTCGACCTGACGGCGCAGGCTGAACAGCTCGAGGGCCTCCAGGCGGTCGGCCAGCACATCCACCTTGACCTGACCCAGCGCCAGACGGGGGGGCTCGGCCAGCGGGATGGCGGTCTCGATGCGGGCCAGGCGGCGCGAGAGGAAGGCGTTGTCGCGATCCGTGGTGAGCTTGGTGCGCAGGGCACCTTTCTGCTGATCGAGCGCGGCATAGATGCCATCCAGATCGCCATGGGCCTGCAGCAGGCTGATGGCGGTTTTGGGGCCCACTCCCTTCACCCCTGGAATGTTGTCGGAGCTGTCGCCGGTGAGGGCCTTGAGATCCACCACATCCTCGGGAGGCACCCCGAGCTTGGCGATCACCCCCTCACGGCGAATCAGGCTGGGCCCACTGCTGCGGGCCTGGGGGCCACCGCCCATGTAGAGCACCGCAATCTGGCGCTCGTCATCCACCAGCTGAAAGAGATCGCGGTCGCCCGAGAGAATCAGCACCCGCCAGCCCTCGCCGGCGGCCCGCTGGGCCAGGGTGCCCAGCACGTCATCCGCCTCGTAGCCCGGCGCCATGCACAGGGGCAGATCGAGGGCTTCCCGCAGAATGGCCTGCAGATTCTCCAGGTCGGGGAAGAAGGCGGCGGGGGCTTCGTCGCGGTGCGCCTTGTAGTTGGCGTCAGCTTCGTGGCGAAAGGTGGGCTCGGCGGTATCGAAGGCGATCACCACCCCGGCGGGAGCCAGCCCGCGGCAGTTTTCGAGCAGCGCCTTGAGAAAGCCATAGGTCACGCTGGTGGGCACGCCATCACGGGTGCTGAGGCCGCCATCGCCCCCCTTGGCGAAGGCATAAAAACTGCGAAAGGCCAACGAGTGGCCATCCACGAGCAGCAGCAACGGCCGCTCTTGTGGGGCCTCGGTGCTGCTTGGCTTCGTCTCGCTGGTGGCCATGGCCGTCACTGCCTTCCCCGCTGGCGCTCAGACTGCCAGAACGCCAGCACTGTTCCGCTCACCTGACACCATGGCCCGTCAGCCCCGCCGCTACGCGATCCACCTGATGCTGCGGGGCGGCCACCGGGAAACGGTGCACTTTGACAACCTGGACGCCTTTCAGCAGTGGTATCAGGGCGTGCTCACGGCTTCCGCACCCGACACGTTCATCAACGTGCCGCTCTCGGATCTCGACGGGGAATATCTGGTGCTCCGGCCCAGCAGCGTGCAGGCGATCCGGGTGGAGCCGATCTTTCATGGGGTGGATTAGGCCTGGGCGATCGCCCGTTCGATCCGTGGCCGGGCCTGATCACGGGCCTGCAGCAACCGCCAGGTGGTGAGCAGATCAGGGCCCTGCAGGGTACCCAACAGAGCCGCCCGCAGCGCTTTCATCAGCACCCCCTTTTTCACCCCGGCGGCCGTCACGGCGGCCGTCAGCAGATTCTGGGCTTCCTCGGCGTTGAGGGATCCTTCGGGAAGACGCTCCAGGAGGGCCACCAGGCCGCTGGTCGCCCCCTCGCTGCGCAGCTGCGCCAGCGCGGCGTCGCCGAGCCCAGGATCGGTGAAGAAGGGCCGCGCCTGCTCCACTCCGTCGGCCAGGGTGGTGAGCGACGGACCCAGCAGGGCGGCCAATTCTTCTGCCCAGGCCTGCCCGGCAGGGCCCTCCACCAGCGACCAGCCCTGATCCCGCCAGCGCGGCAGCAGGTCGGCCAGCAGTTGGGCCGGGCTGCGCCCATGCAGCACCTGGCTGTTGAGCCAGTTGAGCTTGTCCCAGTCAAAGCGGGCTCCGGCCCGATTGACCCGATCAAAATCAAACACCGGCGCGGCCTCCGCCAGGGAAAAGCGCTCTCCCATGCCCTCAGGCGGCGACCAACCGAGCAGGGTCATGTAATTGGCCAGAGCTTCGGCCGTGTAGCCCTGGGCGCGAAAGTCGCTCACGGATGTGACCCCGTCGCGCTTGGAGAGCTTGCGACCCTCGCGATTGAGGATCAAGGGGGTATGGGCGAAGACCGGGGCCTGCAGGCCCAGAGCCTGATAGAGCAGGAGTTGCTTGGCCGTATTGGCGATATGGTCCTCGCCGCGGATGACATGGCTGATGGCCATCGCCGCGTCGTCGACCACCACCACCAGGTTGTAGAGGGGATCGCCAATGCGGTCGGTGGGTGCACGGCGGGCGATCACCATGTCGCCGCCGAGATCACTGGCGCTCCAGCGCATCTCACCCCGCACCAGATCGTGCCAGCCGATCGTGGCATCGTCGTCGATCCGAAAGCGAATGGTGGCCTGGCGCCCCTCGGCGCGGAAGGCCTCCTGCTGGGCGGCGGTGAGATGGCGATGGCGATTGTCGTAGCGGGGAGCCTGTTGGGCAGCCGCCTGGCTGTCGCGCATCGCCTGGAGCTCAGCTTCGGTGGCGTAACAGCGATAGGCATGGCCCGACTCCAGCAGTTGGGCGATGGCTGCCCGATGGGCCTCCACCCGCTCGCTTTGAATCACGGGAGTGCCATCCCACTGGAGGCCCAACCACGCCAGGCCATCGAGAATGTTGTCGGTGTAGTCCTGACGGGACCGCTCGCGGTCGGTGTCTTCGATACGCAGCAGAAAACTGCCGCCATGACGGCGAGCGAAGAGCCAGTTGAACACCGCTGTGCGCGCCGTGCCGATGTGGAGGGTGCCCGTGGGGCTGGGCGCCAATCGCACACGCACAGAAGAGTGAGCGGGCGCAACAGACACCTTGGGTTCCTCGGAACAAACTGAAACGGGACTGACGGGGCTCGAACCCGCAACTTCCGCCGTGACAGGGCGGTGCTCTAACCGATTGAACTACAGTCCCAACTGATCCAGATCGTTCACCAGGGTGAACCCGATTGAACCAGAGCATCGCTTGCGGCGACCTCTGAAGTATCCGCTGTCACCGGCCCCTCCGTCAACGCCCTGCGCCCCAAGGGTGAACGGAGGCCATGGCCTGCGGTTGCACGGTCGGACAGCAGCCAGCAAAAAACCCGCGCCGGGAGGCGACGCGGGCCGGACCAAGCGTGCCAGGAGAACACTCAGGGACGGAAACCGGCGGGCTCGATCAGGCGCACCTGATTGCCACGGGCGGTGAATTCCCGACCCTGATCGCTCTGGACAACGACACGACCACCGGACTTGACACGGATCACGCGAGCCCGCACCCAGCCGAGGGCTGCTGATTCGAGCACCTTGACCACGTCACCGGGCTGAAGATCCAACTCCATGTTCGGAACCCACGAAACTGCAGAAAGGGGCATCGACGCGCCGTGGAGGACTCGAACCCCCGACATCAGGTTTTGGAGACCTGCGTTCTACCAACTGAACTAACGGCGCAAGGCGATGCCCCTGATGAGACCTGAGGACGAAAACCCCTCAGCGATCGAAGCGCTGCTTCACACGGGTGGCTTTACCCACCCGGTCACGCAGATAGAAGAGCTTCGCCCGGCGCACCTTACCGCGCCGCTCCACCTTGATGGAAGCCACCTGGGGGCTGTGCACCATGAACACCCGCTCCACGCCGATGCCCTGGAAGATGCGACGCACCGTGATGGTCTCGTTGAGACCACCGTGACGCTTGGCGATCACCACGCCTTCGTACGGCTGCACCCGCTCCTTGTTGCCTTCGCGGATCCGCACACCGACGCGCACGGTGTCGCCCACGTAGATCTCGGGCAGATCGCTCTTCAGCTGCTGGGCTTCAAAGGAGCGGATGAGCTCCTGGGGGCTCATCCGGCCCGTGCGTGCGCGCACCTCGGGCCCGGGCTCCACCGTGGCCGTAGCCACAGGAGCATCGCTCTGCTGCTCCAGTTCCTGCTGATCCTGCTCCTGATTGGGTTCCTGATTGGATTCCGCTGCCATCTCAGCTCCGCGACGCCTGGCCAAACCACGATTGTACCGGCTCACCTGCCCTGCAGCCGTTCAGGGCCGACGCAGCCGCTGCCAGGCCATCACCGCCCCGCTGACCAGCATCCACAACAGCCCGAGGCCATTCAGGGCCACGTACCAGGTTTCGCCCACACTCCCCAGCCATTCCCCCTCGTGCAGCACCATCAACCAGTGAAGTCGGTCGCGATCGAGGCCGCCCCAGTCGCGCAGCAGGCGGTACCCCATCCCGCTGGCCACGGTGATCAGAAGCGGTACAAGCACCAGCGGCGCCAACCCGGCGTGGAGCCGACGGCAGCGCAGGGCCAGCGACGCTGGTGGTGCAGGCCGTGAACCAGGGTTGCGAGGCTGGTGCGCATCGGCCATACCGACCGGGAAGGGCGTGGCGTTGATAACTTGACAGTCTGTTCACCGCCAGGTCGGTTCGCCGGCACCCGCCCATGAATCTGTTCGCCGACCTGTTGGCCAGCTCCGCCGCCGGCCGCAGTCGCTCCGGGCGGACCGAGGCGAGTGGCGTGTCGACCCAGCTTGGGCCGCGCATCCAGAAGGGCCGCCGCGGGGTGGAAGTGAAATCGGCCAGGGAGATCGCGATCATGCGCCGGGCCAGCCGGATCGTGGCCACCGTGCTGCGCGAGATCACCGACATGGCCGCGCCGGGCATGACCACCGGCGACCTTGACGCCTACGCCGAACGCCGCATCCGCGACCTGGGTGCGGTTCCCAGTTTCAAGGGGTACCACGGCTTTCCCGCCAGCATCTGCGCCTCGATCAACCATGAGGTGGTGCACGGCATTCCCAGCTCCCGGCGGGTGCTCAAGCCCGGGGATCTGCTCAAGGTGGATACCGGCGCGTACTACGACGGTTATCACGGCGACAGCTGCGTCACGATTCCCCTCGGGGATGGGGCGAGTGAAGAAGCCCGGCGGCTCAGCCGCGTGGCCCAGGAATCGCTGATGAAGGGTCTGGCCACGGTGAAATCGGGCAGCACGCTTCTGGAGCTGGCCGGTGCCGTGCAGGATCATGTGGAAGGCCATGGTTATGCCGTGGTGGAGGACTACACCGGCCATGGCGTGGGCCGCAACCTGCACGAGGAGCCCTCGGTGTTCAACTACCGCACCCGCGACCTGCCCAACATGGTGCTGCGCCCGGGCATGACCCTGGCCGTGGAACCCATCCTCAACGCCGGCAGCAAGGCCTGCCGCACCCTGAGCGACCGCTGGACCGTGGTGACAGTGGATGGCAGCCTCTCAGCCCAGTGGGAGCACACCATCGTGGTGACCTCGGATGGCTGCGAGATCCTCACCGACCGGAACTTCGACTGAACGCCCGCAGATAGCTCCAGCGGGCCAGGGTGGCCAGTGGCATCGTCAGATAGGTAAGCGGATTGATCGTCACCACGATCAGATCCAGCCCCAGATCGGCCAGATAGAGAATCGCCCAGGCAACCCCATCTGCCGGCATCGGACCGTAGGGATTGAGCTCGGAGCGAAAGGGACCCAGCACCAGCCGTCGCACCCGCAGCGCTGCGGCACCCCGCCCGAGATCGAGGCTGCGCAGGCTCACCAGCTGACCCACCAACCGCTTGCTGATTTCGTACAGGGGGCTGAAGGCCGGCTGGATTTCCGCCTCCGAGGTGTTCACCCACACCTCCGGCCGCGGCCGACCGCTGCCGGCACGGCCCTCGGCCACGGTGGCGAAGAGCTCCAGCAAGCGCCACACACTGAGAGCGTTCACCTCGAGAGAACGCTCCACCGCGCCGGGATCCCGGGCGCCGACCACATTGATGCCGTGGTTGAGCACCAGCACATCCACTCGCTCCAGCAGCGGGGCCAGCTCCGCCTCCCGCCCCACCTGCCACTGCACCTGCTCCAGGGGGATCACCGCTCCAGCGTCGTCGTGGAGCACCAGCGGCTCGGGGCGGTGGCTGAGGGCCACCAAGCGCAGGCCGCGGCGGTGCCAGCGCCGCAGCAGAGCCCGGCCCAGGCTGCCACTAGCGCCGGTGATCGCCACCGTGAGCGGCGGCACCGTGCGCATCGGGGGGGTGTCCACCATCGGCGGGTGCGGGTGCATGGCTCTGCCTAGATTGCCGGCACTCTGGGGCCGCCCACGGTCAAGCGATGCCAACCCCCCTGCTGATCGGCTCCTGTGAACCCTTCAGCGGCAAATCGGTGCTGCTGATCGGCCTGGCACGACAGCTTCTGCAACGCGGTGTCGATCTCGCCGTGGGCAAACCCCTGGCCACCGAACTCGCCGAGGCCGGCACCTTGGTGGATGCCGACGTGCGCTTCATCGGCACCACTCTCGGCCTGGCGGCCGATCGTCAGCTGTGCTCGCAGCAGCTGAGCGACGGCGACGCCTCCCTGGCCCAGCTGCTGCAGGGCAACCCTGCCCCGGAGACCGGACTGGGGGAACTGCGGCGTCAGCTGGCCGACGCGGATTCCCAGGTGGTGCTGCTGGAAACCGCCAGCGATCTGCAGGAAGGCCTGCTGCAGGGTCTCGACCTGCCCCATCTGGCCCAGGGCCTCGATGCCCCGGTGCTGCTGGTGCATCTCTGGAGCGATGGCCGCAGCGCCGACCAGTTGCTGGCCGCTCGCCAGCAGCTGGGCAACCGGCTGGTGGGTGTGGTGCTCAATGGCGTTGATCCCGACCAACTGGCCGATCTGCGCCTGCGGCTCGAACCGGCCCTGGAACGGCTCGGGCTGCCGGTGCTCGGCATCCTCCCCCGCAGCCCGCTGCTGCGCAGCGTGACCGTGGCCGAACTGGTGCGGCGCCTACGGGCCACGGTGCTCTGCTGCCACGACAGCACGGAGCTGCTGGTGGAAAGCCTCACGATCGGCGCCATGAACGTCAACGCGGCCATGGAGGTGTTCCGGCGTCGCCGCAACATGGCGGTGGTAACGGGGGCCGACCGCACCGACATCCAGCTGGCTGCCCTGGAGGCTTCCACCCAGTGCCTGATCCTCACGGGGGCCGGCGACCCACTGCCCCAGTTGGTCAACCGGGCCGAGGAACTCGAGGTGCCGCTGTTGAAAGTGGATCAGGACACCCTGGGCACCGTCGAAGTGATCGAAGCGGCCTTCGGCCATGTGCGGCTGCACGAACCGGTCAAGGCCACCCATGCCATCCGCCTGGTGGAGGAGCACTGCCGCTTCGAGCGTCTGTTTGCGCGGCTGGGGCTGTCCCCCGCCCCCTGAAGCCTGGCCCGACTGGCCACTGCTAGGTTCAGGGAGACGGTTGTGGGATGCGGGTGACCCGGTCACTGGATCTGCCGGCGTTGGACCGGATCGACACCCTGGCCCAGGAACTGGCCATGCTTCAAGACCGGGGGCGCCGGCGGATCGCCATCCTGGGGAGCCGCCACGTGCCGGTGGTGTCGATCCATCTGGTGGAGCTGATGGCCCGCTCCCTGGCCCAGGAGGGTCACAGCCTGATCACATCGGGATCCCAGGGCGTGAATGCCGCTGTGATCCGCGGCGTGCTCGAGGTGGATGCCTCCCTGCTCACCGTGCTCCTGCCCCAGAGCCTCGATCGCCAACCGGGAGAATCCCGCGACCAGCTGGAACGGGTGCTGCACCTGGTGGAGAAACCGGAGCACGACGAACTGCCCCTGCCCATGGCGAGCAGTCTGTGCAATCAGGAGATCATCGGCCGCTGCGATCAGCTGATCTGCCTGGCCTTCCACGACAGCGAAACCCTGCTGGCCAGCTGTCGTACCGCCGAAGACATGGGCAAGGTGGTCAGTCTGATGTTTTTTGACTGATCGCCGTCACCAGCAGGCGGTTGCCCTCACGCCCCACCACCCGCACCTCCTTGGCCGCCCTGGGGGGTGAATCCCCTTCCATGCATTGGGCCTGCCAGAGCCGACGGCGCCATTGCACCCAACCCAGGCCATGGGGATCGAAGGGCTTGCGCACCCTGGCGATGGCATCGCGGCCAATCTCCAGGTCGGAGGGATCATCGCGGCGGCCCGACCAGCGCCGTAGAGCCCATACCCCCACCACGGCCAGGGCGGCAAAGAGCAAGCCGTGCACCGGGGTGGGCAGCGGCACCAAGCTGGTGAGCAGCGTCAGCGCCAGCGCCAGCACCGCACCAGGCAGCAGTCCATCAAAGTCGGCGCCGAGGAACTCCGCCGCCAACAGGATGGTGGCCACCGCCATCCAGATCGTGGATGCCTTCAACATGGCACCAGCCTGCTCCAGCCTCAGGCGAGGAGGAGACTTTTGCATCCTTCCACGTAAAGCAGGCCTGTGCAGACCATGGCACCGGCCCAGCAGAGGCTGCGCAGCGCTGCCCGATTGGCCAGATAGGCCGCGATGTAGGCCAGTCGCAGCAGAGGATGCAGCCACGCTGCCAGCAGAGCTGGAGTGGTCGTGGGCGTGGTGATCACGCACAGCAGCACCGCCGGAGCGAACAGCGTGAACGCTTCGAAGCTGTTCTGGTGGGCCCAGTTGGCCCGTTGCCCCCAGGCCGGCAGCCGCTCGGCCATCGCCCGCGGCGCCGCCAGGTCGGCCAGGCTGAAATCAGCCCGGGAGCGCGCGGCACCCAGGGGCACCAGGCTCACCACCACCACAGCAGCCGCCACCAGCAAGGAGCCGCCGTAGACAGCAGCAGCCTGGCTGGCTGAGGCGGACAGGAATGGAAAGACGGCAACCATGACGAACGCCAACGGGGGACTTTCCTAGGCTGCTCTGCCGCGCTCTCCACACCCGGTCCATGGCCGACACCTACAGCTTCGACTGCGTTTCCGACTTCGATCGCCAGGAGCTGGTGAACGCCGTGGATCAAGTGCGTCGCGAGGTGGCCCAGCGCTACGACCTCAAGGATTCCGGTACCGAGATCACCCTGGAAGACAGCGCGATCACGATCACCACCGCCAGCGACATGACCCTCCAGGCGGTGGAGGACGTGCTGCGCCAGAAGGCCAACAAACGCAGCCTCTCGCTGAAGATCTTTGATTTTCAGCCCCCCCAGGCCGTGGGTGGTAACCGGGTGCAGCAGCGCGTTGAACTGCGCCGTGGGCTGAGCCAGGAGCTCGCCAAGAAGCTCAGCAAGGTGGTGCGGGATCAGCTCAAGAAGGTCACCGTGTCGATCCAGGGCGACAGCCTGCGCGTGACCGGCAAAAGCAAGGACGACCTCCAGGCTGCGATCACCCTGCTGCGTCAGCAGGAGAACGACCTGGAGGTGCCGCTGCAGTTTGAAAATTACCGCTGAGAGGCTCGGCGCCTGCCCAAGGTGGACAGACCGAAGGGCTCATAGGCCGGGCACCAACGCCAGACCGCGGTGGCCAGAGGCACCAGGCCCACCAGCCCCCACCAGCTGCCGAAGGCGATACCGGCGGCCAGAATCCCCACGCTTAGGATCAGACGGATCCAGCGGTCGATCGACCCTACATTTCGGATGCATCAGCGTTTCGATGAAGCCGCTACCACCCTGGCAATGGAATGGCGGGCTGGCAACGCTCGGCACACCCTCAGAACTCGATCGCGCCCCGCAGATCATCCAAACCGGCAGCGACCTGATCCAGAGCCAGATTCACCTTGCTGCGAGCCGCGGCCAGCCGCTGGGCAACCGCCGGGCTGGCCAGGCGCTGGCTGATCCGGTCGTAGATCAGGTTGGTGCTGGCATCGCGCAGCCGCTGGATGCGCTGCAGGCGATGGATGCGCCCGCTTCCCCCCTGGAATTGCTCCTGCAGGTGCACGCCGAGGGGCAGGAGGAGGGCGCTGGGAGTGGCCATCATGGCAGTGATGCAGAGAACGGTGACAGCCTGCAGCGGGCGGTGCGGGCGGCGGGCTGCTTCAGCGGGTTTGCAGTGGGATCCCTCGCGCCATGAAAGAATCCGCTCCTCCCCCCCCCCTGCCAGCGGATGGACGCCCCCAGGGCCGCAAGCGGCGGCTGGCGGTTTTGGATCGACCGGGGCGGTACCTTCACCGATCTGGTAGGGGTGGATCCGGCGGGCTGCCTCCACGTGCGCAAGGTGCTCTCCGAGCAACCCGACCGGCCCGGCGACCCGGCCGTAGCCGCCATGGCGGCGGCCTTGGGCCTGGAGCCTGGCCAGCCGATTCCGGCGGAGCGATTGGCGGAGGTGCGGCTGGGCACCACCGTGGTGACCAATGCACTGCTGGAGAGCCGCGGCGAGCCGGTGCTCCTGCTGGTGAACCAGGGCTTCGCCGATCTGGTTCAGATCGGCGATCAGCAGCGGCCCGACCTTTTTGCCCTGGCCATTGAACGCCCTGCGCTGCCCCGCCACCGGGTGCTGGAGGTGGAGGGTCGGCTCGATGCCACGGGCCGGGAACGGTTACCTCTGCGGCTCGATGATCGGTTGGCCGACGCGGTGCGAGAGGCGCGGGCCGCGGGGTACACCGCCACGGCAGTGGTGCTGCTGCACGCCTGGCGCCAGCCGAGCCACGAGCTGGCCCTGGCGAACTGGCTGGAGCAGCTGGGCTGCCAATACGTGCAGCTGTCGCACCGGGTGAGCGGCCAACCGCGAGTGGTGCGGCGGCTGCACACCACGTTGGTGGAAGCTGCGCTGGGGCCGGTGCTGCGCACCTACCTCCAGCAGTTGCGGGGAGCCCTGGGCCCGGGCCCACAGCTGCGGGTAATGGCCTCCAGCGGCGCCCTGCGGCCACCGGATCAGCTGCAGGCCATCGACACCATCCTCTCCGGACCCGCGGGCGGCATGGTGGGTGCCATGGCGGCAGCCAGGCAGGTGGATCCAGGCGCCCCCGTGCTCGGCTTCGACATGGGTGGCACCTCCACGGATGTGTTCCATGCGGCCGCTGATCCTGAAGCCGACGGCAGCACCTGGGAGCGCAGCAGCGAAGCGGTGGTGGCCGGACTGCGGCTGCACACGACCATGCTGCCGATTCACACGGTGGCAGCGGGTGGTGGCTCGGTGCTCAGCCTGGAGGAGGGCCGCCTGCAGGTGGGGCCCCGTTCGGCAGGCGCCGATCCCGGACCCGCCTGCTATCGACGCGGCGGGCCGCTCACGATCACCGATGCCAACCTCCTGCTGGGACGCCTGCCCGTGGAGGCCCTGCCGGCCGTGTTCGGCACCGATGGCCGCCAGGGAGCCGACAGCGCCGCGGTGCGGCAGGGCTTCAGCCAACTGGCGGCGAGGGCCGGCGCCGCTTCCGCCGAACAGCTGGCGGCCGGTGCGCTCACCATTGCCGTGGAGCGCATGGCCGATGCGATCCGGCAGCTCTCGATCCAGCGCGGTCACGACATCCGCCGGGCGCTGCTGGTGGCCTACGGCGGTGCCGCTGGCCAGCTGGTCTGCCCGGTGGCCGAGCGGCTGGGGTTGGATCGGGTGCTGCTCCACCCCCTGGCCGGGGTGTTGTCGGCTTTCGGCATCGGCCAGGCGCGCCAGCGCTGGCTGCGCCAGGAGGCCGTGCGCCGGCCGCTCACCCACGAAACCCTGGCAGCCCTGCGGCAACGCTGCCGGCAACTGGAGGCGGAGGGCTGTGGCCAGCTGCTGGCCGCTGGTGGCCCCGAGGTGCTGGTGGCACTCGAACTGCGGGAACCCGGCCGAGACCAGGGACTGGTGGTGAGCTGGCACCCCGAGGAGAGCGGCGCTGAGCCGTGCCGGCTGCAGGCGGCGTTCGCCGCCCTGTACCGGCAGCGCTTCGGCCATGCCAGCAGCGACGAGCCGCTGGTGGTGGAGCGGTTGCTGGTGGAGCTGGTGATGGCAGCGGAGCCCCCGCCCTCTCCGCCGCACCCGGTGGCCACGGGCCCGGCGGTACGCCAGGGGCGTCTCTGGCTTGAAGACCGTTGGCATACCGTGCCGATCCACCAACGGGCAGGACTGGCGCCAGGCGAGCGGTTGACGGGTCCCGCCGTGGTGTTGGATCCCACCGGCACCCTGGTGCTGGAACGCCACTGGAGCGCTGAGGTTTTGGCCACCGGCGCCCTGCTGCTGCGGCATCAGCCGCCAGTGGGCGCCAGGCCCGGCAGCGGCGGCACCCAGGCGGCGGATGCGGTGCTGCTGGAGCTTTACAACCACCGTTTTGCCGCCATCGCCGAACAGATGGGCGAGCGGCTGCAGCAGAGCAGCCGCTCGGTGAACATTCGCGAGCGGCTCGATTTCTCCTGCGCCGTGTTTGACGGGGAGGGCCGGCTGGTGGCCAATGCTCCCCACATTCCCGTGCACCTGGGCTCCATGGGCGACAGCGTGGCCGCCCTGCTGGCGGCGGTGGCGCGGGGGCAACGGCCAGCCTTGGCACCCGGCGATGCGATCGCCGCCAACAACCCCTACAACGGCGGCACCCACCTGCCCGACATCACGGTGATCAGCCCGGTGTTCGCCGGCGGCGATCGGCCTCTGGCCTTTGTGGCCAGCCGGGGCCATCACGCCGATGTGGGAGGGATCACCCCGGGCTCCATGCCCCCCTTCAGCCGCACGATCACCGAAGAAGGCCTGCTGCTCGACAACGCGGCGCTGCTGCAGGCTGGACAGTTCAACCGGACGGGCTGGCTGGAACGGCTGGGCGCCGGCCCGCAGCCGGTGCGTCAGCCCGCCCAGCTGGTGGCCGACCTCCTGGCCCAGGCGGCCGCCAACCAGCTGGGTGTGCAGGCTCTGGAACGGCTGATTCAGCTGGAGGGGGCCGCCGAGGTGGCCAGCTGGATGGATCGGGTGCGGGCCAACGCCGCCACCGCCGTGCGCCACTGGATCCAGACCCTCCAAGACGGTGCGTACAGCGTGGAGCTCGACAACGGTGCCCGCATTGCCGTGGCCTTGCGGGTGGAGCGGGATCGGGGCAGGCTCACGATCGATTTCAGCGGCACCTCAGCCCAGGACAGCGGCAACCTCAACGCGCCGCTGGCCATCACCCGCGCCGCCGTGCTGTATGTGCTGCGAACGCAGGTGGGCAGGCCGATCCCACTCAATGCCGGCTGCTTCGAACCGATCGCGCTGGTGGTACCGGAGGGATCCCTGCTGCGACCGAGGTTTCCGGCGGCGGTGGTGGCCGGCAACGTGGAAACCTCCCAGGCGATCACCCAGGCCCTGCTGGCGGCCCTGGGCGTGATGGCCGCCAGCCAGGGCACGATGAACAACCTGAGCTTCGGCAACGGCCAGGTGCAGTACTACGAAACCATCGGCGGCGGTAGCGGCGCCGGCCTGAGGGCTGATGGCAGCGGCTTTGCCGGCTGCTCCGGCGTGCAGACCCACATGACCAATTCCCGACTCACCGACCCCGAGATCCTCGAGGATCGTTTTCCGGTGCGGCTGGAGCACTTCGGATTCCGCCGCGGTAGCGGCGGCCCGGGACTCTGGCGCGGCGGAGATGGTCTGGTCAGACAGATCCGCATCCTGGAACCGATGACGGTGGCGCTGGTGGCCGGCAGCCGGCGGGTGGCGCCCTTCGGCCTGGCCGGTGGTGGGGCGGGGGCCTGCGGGCGCAACCTGCTTCTGGGGACCGATGGTGGCGAAGAACTCCTGCCGGGCAGCTTTGAGCGGGAGCTGGCCGCCGGCGAGGGCCTGCGCATCGAAACCCCCGGGGGGGGCGCCTGGGGAGAGGAGGCGGCGTTGCCATGCTGAACGCGCTGGGGCGGGCGCTGGGGGCGCTGGCCCTGCTCGCGGCCGGGGCAGCGGGGGCGGCAC
Organism: Cyanobacteriota bacterium; assembly: GCA_035285645.1. Classification (GTDB taxonomy): domain Bacteria; phylum Cyanobacteriota; class Cyanobacteriia; order PCC-6307; family Cyanobiaceae; genus Cyanobium. Next base: position 17,148 of record JAYKGR010000038.1, read on the forward strand.
CCAGCGACAACGTGCTGCAGGAGCGAGGCCAGCGGTTTCAGGGTCTGTGGTCGGCCGGCGGCGTGGTGGCGGCAGAGGAGCGGCGGGCGGCGAACGCGGGGGCGGCCGTGCTGCGCCAGGGGGGCAACGCGGTGGATGCGGCGGTGGCCACGGCCTTTGCCCTGGCCGTGACGCTCCCCCAGGCGGGCAACCTTGGCGGGGGCGGGTTTCTGGTGCTCTGGTTGCCAGGGCCTTCGCCCGCGGCAACGCGCGGCTGCCTGGGGCCAGGGCCATCGCCGGAGCTGTCGCTCGGGGGCGGAACAGCGGTGGCCGTGAACTTCCGGGAAGCAGCCCCCCAGGCGGCCCACGCCGCCCTGTTTGTGGGGCCGGATGGGGCGGTGGATCGCCAGCGAGCCACCCGCAGCCTGGCCAGCACAGCGGTGCCCGGCACCGTAGCCGGGCTGCTGCTGGCACAGCGCTGCTATGGCCGCCTGCCGCGGGCGGCGGTGCTCACCCCAGCCATCACCCTGGCCGAGCAAGGCTTTGCGGTGGATCGGCCGCTGGCCGATGCCCTGGCTGCCGCCGCACCGCTGCTGGCGGCGGATGGCAGCTCAAGGGCCCGCTGGCTGGTGCAGGGGAGACCCCCGGCGCCAGGGGTTGTGCTGCGTCAGCCCGAGCTGGCGGGCACGCTGCGCCGGCTGAACAGGGAGGGGGAGGCGGGCTTTTACCGAGGACCAGTGGCCGAGGCCCTGGTGGCACTGATGCGACGGCGGGGCGGACTGATCACCAGCGGCGATCTGAGCAGCTATCGCGCCCAGCTGGTGCGCCCGCTGCTGGGGCATATGCGAGGCCATCCCGTGCTGGCGATGCCGCCACCGGGGGGTGGCGTGACCCTGCTGGCCCTGCTGGCCCTGCTGGAACCGTTTGATCTGGCGGCCCTGGGAGCCCATGGCGCTGAGGCGATGCACCTCATGGCCGAGGCGATGACGCTGGTGTTCCGCGACCGCAATACCTGGCTGGGGGATCCGGATCAGGTGGCGGTGCCCGTGCAGGAGCTGCTCCGGCCCTCTTACCTGAACCAACTGCGTCGGCAGATCGATCGCCGCCGTCACCGGCCGGCGGAGCGGTTGGAACCGGCACCGCGCTTCGGGGGAGAAAACACCACCCACCTCTCGGTGAGCGACCGCCAAGGCGGACTGGCGGCCTTGACAACCACGCTCAATTTCCCCTTTGGCAATGGCGTAAGCGTGCCGGGAGCCGGGTTTCTTTTGAACAACGAAATGGATGACTTCAGCGCCCAGCCCGGCCGGCCCAATGCCTTCGGGCTGGTGCAGGGGCAGGCCAATGCCATCGCTCCGGGTCGCCGCCCCCTGAGCTCCATGGCGCCGGTTCTGGTGTTCCGGCGCGATGGCCGTCCCTGGCTCGCCAGCGGCAGCCCGGGTGGCAGCCGCATCGTGACCACCGTGCTGCAGGTGCTGCTCAACAGGCTGGTGCACGGCATGAACCTGGCCACAGCGGTGGCGGCGCCCCGGCTGCACAGTCAGCACCTGCCCGACCGACTGGATCTGGAGGAGGGATTCAGCCCCGATAGCCGACACCTGCTACGGAACCGGGGTCACGAACTCCGGACTGCTGCGGCGATGGGAGCCGCCAACAGCGTTGAGGTGCTGGCGGAGGGCGGCAGCCTCGGCGTGGCCGATCCCCGACGGGGCAACGGTGGGGTGGTAGCGGAAGCCGATGCATCCCCCCTCCCCTGAACAACAGCGAAGGAGACCCGCTCAGCCATAGACCGCACGGCTTTGACAGCGTTGACAGCGTTGATCCATGGGAGGCGACCGCAAGGATGAACCCAAGATAACGCCGAAATGTTGTACCATTCAAGTCATTATCATCAAGCGTTGCGCTCGGACAGCACCGTCCATTGCCGGAGCCAAACAGCCCTTCTACCAGCGAAGATACCATGAAACCGAGCATCAGAATTATTCAGAATTGCTTCTTGGCAGAGCAACTTGATCATTGCAGCTTTGAGCCTTATCTCAATACAATTCCCGATCCACCCGACGAACGCTACTTATTTTGCGAAAGCAATGTCATCCGACAACTTGTTTTGGATCAGTGGCATCAGGGATATGATTACTTTGGCGTACTGGGGCACGCATGGATTGCCAAGCTGCACGCGTGCCGCACATGGGATATCCCCATCAAAAATATCAGCACAGCGGATCTCAGCGCCGAATCCCTGATCTCCTTTGTACACAAAAATCCCGAAGCCGACTTTATCTCCTTTGGACGGTTTGTGAGTCATCGCGTGTTCCAGGCAGCCGAGAAGATTCATCCAGGCTGGATAGCTGCAACAAGCCGCATTTTAGACTATCTCGGAATTCAATACAATCTCGAACGGCTGATCAAGAGGCCTATTTATTTTAATTTTTTCGTGGGGCGAGCAGCCTGCATGGAAGCCTACGTACGCGAGCTTCTCAACCCAGCCGTGGAAGCCAGCATTCACGATCAAACCATCCGACAACTCTGCTTCAAAGATGCTGGATACTTTCGGACTTGGCCGAAAGATCTCGATGAAAACTACCAGATTCCCCACTATCCCTTGCATCCATTTATCGGCGAAAGACTGATTAACATTTATACCGATCTCGCCGGCTCATCGGTTGCAACTTACGACGCCGAATCAAGTCCCATCAACAAGATGCGATCAATAGTACGCATGACGACCCATCAAATCCATTGGCTAGCCAGGGAGAAACGGATGGCTTATGCAGCCATCCGAAGCCAACGATAATGCCATGAAAGACGTGAGATTCTCGCGTAGAGACGATCCACAATGCCGCCACAAGAATAACTGAAGATTCGCATTTGCTCAGCAACCAACCGCGATGCACCATCCTGCCCAGCATCCACCGGAGCACAACCAGTCGCCGAGCCCAGCCAACGGAGAGACTCCGGAGAAAACTGATACAGATCACGACGCGCCTGAATGGAGCCGGTTTCATCAATCGGCCCGCTGTCAGTCAGATCAATTCCGTAGCGATCTTGAATCACGGTTTTTTGTTGATCCAAAATAGACGCCAGAGGCCGCAAGATGTGAGGATGGAGCTTGAGGGGAAATCCCGAGAGCGTTTGCAGAGCCTTGAGCAGCTCCGTATGGGCCCAGAAAGAGCAATGGGTTTGCTGGCGCGTCCACTGGTTATAGGCATAAAGCAAACGACTGGCATCCACACTCATCGCATCATTAGAGCGACAAACCAAAGCGGGATCCATCTTGAGTCCAATAAGGTGGCAGAAATCCTCCACGACGCAAGAAGACCGGAGAGCCGCTCCACGAAAGTGCCTCACCCTGAGTGATTCAACACCAAAAACATCCTCCAACATAGCGAGACGCTCAACGTACATTGGCTGCAGATAGGGCATGCTTCCCCATGCATGAAGCCGAGGAGTGAACAGTTCATCGACAACAGGAAATAAACTGTTCTTCAAAAGCTCCTGAACCATGCTGGATAGCCAGGACAAGGGCGAGCGCAGATAGACCACAACCTGAGCCCGAAATCCTTCGGCCTCAATCATGGCGCGGAGATTCTGCAACTCGGCCCTGGAGAGAATCCAGCACTCCTCCGCGGAGACAATCGGGATTGCCCCAGACGATCGCGCCTGGCTCAGCTGTTGCTGCCAGCAATGACGAAACTGACGCTGCAGCCGCAGCACCGATCGTTCATTCAAACCTTGATCACGATGCGTATGGTGATCTCCAGGCCGCTGACTGACCAAGGCATGAATCGCACGGCTGCCATTAACAAGACCGCAACCGATATAACGAAACCGAGGATCGCGTAAATAACGATAAAGAGTTTGCTGGATTGACGAGGTGCCTGTCTTATGCATGCCAGCGTGCAAGATCAGGGGAACGGCCACAGAAAATCCTGCCTCTGACAGCGGTGAGATTAGCCAGGATTAGGGCGGTTCTGAGGTGATGCCAAGATCAGATTCAGCGCTGTGAAGGCCAGGGTGATCGCGAACAGGCTCCCCACAGCCCACAGGCTGTCGGCGGGCCAGCCGGCGATCAGCAAGCCACCCAGCACAGCGGTGACGATGCCATCCAGCAGCACCAGCCCTCGAGCCGGCAGCGGACGGGCGGCAGCCACCGCCAGTTCGGTGATGCCCTCGAACACCATCAGGAAGCCGACGAACAGGGTGAAGCTGATCACACTGTCAATAGGATAAAGCAGACACCAGAACCCACCGGCGAGGTACAGCAGACCGGAGAGAGCCCGCAGCACCTTGCCGCGCAGATCGTCGGGAGCGGTGAGGCGCAGCAGTTGGGCCAGGCCGGCTGTCACCGCCGCAGCCCCCACCAAGAGGGCCACGAACGAACCCGCCAGAAATGGCAATGCAGCCGCCAGCACCGCCGCCACCAACAACAGGGTCGCGCTGATCCATCGCACCGTGGGCGAAGAGGGTACCGACACGCGAGACCAGGGCAGAGTCTTCAGATTAAGGCCGCCTCCGGCAATGGCAGCAGCCTCAGGCGATGGCCGCAAAGGCCTCGCCGAAGGCCGCGAGCGTGGCCTCGATGTCGGCGTCGGAATGGGCCAATGAGGTGAACCCAGCCTCAAAGGCGCTGGGAGCCAGGTAAACGCCCCGCTCGAGCATGGCCCGATGCAATCGGCCGAAGCGCTCGGTATCGGCCGCCTTGGCCTCCTCGAAGTTGCGCACCGGGCCGCGGCAGAGAAAGAAGCCAAACATGGCGCTGATGTTGCCGGCACAGATCGGCACACCGGCAGCGGCAGCCGCCGCCTGGATGCCGTCGGCCAGTCGCTGGGTCACGGCTGCCAACCGCTCGTAGGTGCCGGGTTGGCTGAGCAGTTCCAGCGTCTTGATGCCGGCTGTCATCGCCAGAGGATTGCCGCTCAGGGTGCCGGCCTGATACATGGGCCCGGCCGGGGCCACCAGCTTCATGATCTCGGCCCGACCGCCGTAGGCCCCCACGGGCAGACCACCGCCGATCACCTTGCCCATGGTGGTGAGATCAGGCGTGATGCCGAATTTGGCCTGGGCACCGCCGTAAGCGATGCGAAACCCGGTCATCACCTCGTCGAACACCAGCAGCGCACCGTGCTCACGGGTGATCTCCCGCAGGCCTTCGAGGAAGCCGGGCTCGGGAGTGATGAAGCCGGCGTTACCCACCACCGGCTCCAGGATCACGCCGGCGATGCTGCCGGGATTGGCGGCGAACAGGGCCTTCACCGCCTCCAGGTCGTTGTAGGGGGCGGTGAGGGTGGCGGCGGTGGTGGCCTTCGGCACCCCGGGGGAATCGGGAAGGCCAAGCGTGGCCACCCCCGAGCCCGCCTTCACCAGAAACATATCGGCGTGGCCGTGATAGCAGCCCTCAAACTTGATCACCTTCTCGCGACCGGTGAAGGCACGCATCAGGCGCAACACCGCCATGCAAGCCTCGGTGCCCGAATTCACAAAGCGCACCATCTCCACCGATGGCACCGCGGCGATCACCATCTCCGCCAGCTGATTCTCCAGCACGCAGGGAGCGCCGAAGCTGGTGCCCTTGTCGAGGGCATCGCGCAGGGCAGCGAGCACATCCGGGTGGCTGTGGCCGCAGATCGCAGGCCCCCAGCTGCCCACGTAATCGATGTAGCGGTTGCCATCCACATCCCAGGCGTAGGCGCCCTGCACCCGGTCGAACACGATCGGCTGGCCGCCCACCGAGCGGAAGGCGCGCACCGGCGAGCTCACGCCGCCCGGCATCAACGTCTGCGCTGCGGCGAAGATTTCCTCGGAGCGGGTGGTGCAGAACCCAGACGCGGCGAGGGAGGGGGAGGGAGAGACCGACAAGGCGGGATCCAGGTTCAACGAGGGTGGAGCGTCGACCATCCTGACGCAGGAGCCACCCAGGTGAGCGGACCGTGGGCCACGATGGGCCCACTGTCTGTTTCGGCCGTGACCCCGACCGCCACGACCGCCGCTGTTGACTGGGACGCTCTGGCCCGTGAGTGCCGGCGGCTGCTGCCGCCGCGGGCGGTGGTGAGCGCCCCCCAGGAGCTGCTGGCCTACGACTGTGACGGCCTGACGCTGCACCGCCACCGACCACCCCTGGTGGTGCTGCCGGAAACCACCGCCCAGGTGGCTGCCGTGGTGTCGCTCTGCCACCGCCTGAGCGTGCCCTTCATCGCCCGTGGCAGCGGCACCGGCCTCTCCGGTGGTGCCCTGGCCGAGCAGCCGGCCCTGGTGATCGCCACCAGCCGCATGCGGCAGGTGCTCGCCGTGGATCTGGCCAATCGCACCGTGACGGTGCAGCCCGGTGTGATCAACAGCTGGGTGACCCGGGCCGTGGCTGGGGATGGCTACTACTACGCCCCCGATCCCTCCAGCCAGGTGGCCTGCAGCATCGGCGGCAACGTGGCGGAAAATTCCGGCGGCGTGCACTGCCTCAAGTACGGCGTGACCAGCAATCACGTGCTCGGCCTGGAGGTGGTGCTTCCCGATGGCCGCGTCACCACCCTGGGGGGTGGGCTGCCGGAAATGCCCGAACTCGATCTGCGCGGCGTGTTCATCGGCAGCGAAGGCACCCTGGGGATCGCCACCGCCATCACCCTGCGGCTGCTGCGAGCGCCGGAGCGGGTCGCGGTGCTGCTGGCCGATTTCGCCACGATGGAAGACGCCGGCGAGGCGGTGCGGTTGGTGACCGCCGCCGGGGTGCTGCCGGCGGGCATGGAAATGATGGACCGGCTCACGATCGAGGCGGTGGACGACTACTTCGGCGTGGATGAATACCCCCGTGATGCCGCCGCGGTGCTGCTGATCGAGCTCGACGGCCAGGAGCGCGAGGTGCGGGCCGCGGCGGCGCTCGCCGGCGAGCTCTGCCGCCGGGCCGGCGCCCGCAGCCTCCGCGAGGCCTGGGACGCCAGCGAACGGGCCACCCTCTGGAAGGGTCGCAAGAGCGCCATTTCAGCCCTCGGCCGCCGCTTCCCCAGCTATTACCTTCAAGATGGCGTGGTACCACGCGGGGCCCTGCCGCAGGTGCTGCGGGCCATCGAAAACCTCAGCGCTTCCCACGGCCTGCCGGTAGCCAACGTGTTTCATGCCGGCGACGGCAACTTGCACCCGCTGATCCTGTACTCGGCAGGCGAACCGGGAGTGGGGGAACGGGTGACCCGACTGGGGGCGGAGATCCTGCGACTCTGCCTGGAGGCCGGAGGCAGCATCACGGGCGAGCATGGCGTGGGTGCCGACAAACGCTGCTACCTGGCCTGGATGTACGGGCCAGACGACCTGGCCACGATGCAGTTGGTGCGCCGCGCCCTCGATCCCGAGGGCCTGGCCAACCCGGGCAAGATCTTTCCCACCCCCACCGGATGCGCCGAATCGGCCCGGCGCCGGGTCGCCCTGCCGCAGCTGGCCGATCTCGAGGTGGTCTGACCCCACTCCTGTCAAGCGAGCGCAGCACCTTGGGCGCCAGGTAGGGCCGATACCATCAGCGCAGAGCGGCGTGGGTCGGTGGTGGGATCAGCGCTGGGTCTGCAGGAGCTTGCGGGTGTTTTGCTGCTGCTGCTCTCCATCGCCGTGCTCACGCTCGTGTTTGAGCGGCTGCGCTGGTGGCGCCGCTGGTGGCGGCAGCGGGTTAGACGCCAGGCCGACTGGGCTGCCACGGGAGAGGCAACGCGCCGCCGCCTGCTCCAGGATTGGCGTTGGCAGATGGGGGTTGGGGAGCCGCTTCTGCAGGGTGCGGCCGTGCTGGCGCCCCTGCTGGGGCTCACCGGCACCGTGTTGGGCCTGATCCGCCAGCTGGCCGCTCTCGGGCCCGATCTCACCCTGCCGGTGGGGGCAAGCCTCCGGGGTTTCGGCGATGTGCTGCTCAGCACCGCCTATGGCCTGGTGGTGAGCGTGATCGCCAGCACGGCCCTGCTGCTGAATCAGGCGCTGCGCGACTGGCAACTGGGCCGCCTCGAACGCATTCCTCCCCCCGCGGCGCCATGCCCCTGATCGTGCCGACACTGGTGTCGCTCACCCTGATGGTGTGCGCTGCCGTGGCGATGGTGCCCGAGGTGGTGCGCGAGCGCAGGCCAAGGCTGCCGCCGGCCCAGGCCCGCCCCCTGGGCCAGGCGGTGTGGCTGGTGCGCGCTCCGGGCGACCGCTGGCTGCTGGATGGCCGAAGCCTCTCCTCCCGTGGGCTTGCCGCCGCGCTGGCCCGTGAACCGGAGGGCACAACCGTGCATCTGTTGCCCTCGGCGCGGCTGAGCGTCAACGAGGTGGCGGCGGCCCTGCGCTGGCTGCGACGCCAACGGGGTGAGGGGGTGCGCCTGGACGTGGGCGAGGGTTTGCCGTGATCGGTCGCTGCGCCCCATGGCCACTGGCGGTGCTGGGGCCGGCCTGCGCCTCCATGGCGCTCACCCTGGGAGCTGCCGCACTGATCGTGGTGCCGCAGCGCCTGGCCCAGCGCCCTGCCCTCGAGGGTGTGCTGAGCCTGCGGCTGCGGGTGGATGGCAGCGTGGCTGTCGGCAATCGCCCCCTGCCGGCGGCCATGCTTCCGGCCCTGGTGGCGGCAGCGGCTCGGCAGCCGCAACCGCCGCGGCTGCGGCTGGTGCCCGATCCCAACGTGCCCTGGCAGCAGGTGCAGCTGTGGGTGCGGCGCCTGGGGGCTGCCAACCTGGAGCTGGAGGTGCAGCTGCCATGACCCTGGCACGCTGGCGCTCCCTGGGACTGCCCTTGCTGGCAGCGTTGGCGCTGCATGGGCTCTGGCTGGCAGGCCAGCGGCTCGCCCAGCCGCAACCGACGCGCACCACTCCGCCGGCTGCGGTGCGCGACGACACGCCCGAGCTGGTGCGGGTGGCCCGGCGCCTCACCCTCGAGCATTCCCTGCGGGTGGCCACCCCGCTGCCTCCCCCAGCGGCCAAGGCCGCACCGCCCAAGGCTCCACCCCTACCCCGCCCGCGCAGCACCGCCAAGCCGGCTGTGGCGGCCGCCAAGCCGAAGCCTCGGCCGGCGCCGCCCCAGCCCATCAGCCGCCAGCGCAGGGCCCCGAAACCGCCGACTGATCCCGAGGCAGATGCGAGTGTGCTGGCCAGGCTCTGGGCCCAGGCTCAGCCGGTGGACGAAGCACCGGGGCCACTGGCGAGCCTGCCGGCGGCCGCCCAGCTGCGCCAGATCCCTGAAGACGAAGCCGGTCGCCTCGGTGTGAACCAACCCTCGCTCACTCCCCAGATTCAGGCGGGAGACCTGATGCTGGCCTGGGCCCAGGGGGGTGCGCTGTGGCTGCTGCGGCTGCCGCTGCCGTCGCCCTGAGCCCGGTGGTGCCATGCAGGGCTCAGGGCCACGACCCCAGCTGACCGTGGTGAAACAGGGCCAAACCGCCAAGCCCCTCAGCCCGGTTCAAGGCGGCCACCGCCTCCACCATCTCCGCAGACAACTGCCGCCCATGGGGCCTTAAAGCCAGCCCGGGCACCAGCCGCGGCCGGCAGCCGGCGGGCAACCCGGCCAGGCAGCGGCGCAGGGCCCGGCGGTACCCCGGGAGGGTGGGCCGGTAGAGCTGGGGCAACAACAGATCCACGCTGCCGTCACGCAACCAGGCGATGCCATCCTGTGCGAGGGCGCGCAGCCCATGGGGCGGCGGAGCGGGCGCCATCATCCACAGGCCATCGGTTCGCCGCGCCCGAAGCAACGCCCCCGTCTGGCGCACCCAGGCGCTGATCATGGTTGCATCGCCGTGATCCGGCAGGGGCCGGGCAATGCGATCGTCGCCCTGCACGCCGGCCACGGCATAACGCTCCGCCACCTCCAGCATCAGTTGCTGCAACAGGGCTCGCACCGCCGGCAAGCGGGCATCGAGCCAGCGCAGACCGCCATGCTCGAGGGGCTGGCCGCGGCGATCGCGCGCCAGCCACTGGGGATAGCGGGCCAGCAGGGGCCCTGGCTGGTGCAGCGGTTCGGCGGCAAAGCCATATTCCAACCAGGCCACCACCTGCAGCCCCCGCTCGCGGCCCAATCGCACCATCGTCGCCAGTGGATCGAACCCAGCCGCCGCCACGGCTAGATCCTGCCGCGGCAGGCCATGGCGTTCCATCACGGCACTGGGCCAGGCGGTCCATCCCCGATTCCACACCGCCGCGAACACAGCCTGCACCCCCCGGGCCGCCAGGCCGTCGAAGGCCCGCTCCATTGCCGCCGGATCGCGCATGACCGGGCTGTGATGATGGCTGGCCAGCCACACCGCCAGCCAGGGGCGATCGATCCGCATGCCTGCCCTCGGAGCGCCCGCCGACCGCCTCATCCTGGCCCTCGATCGACCCGACGCGGCAGCAGCCCTGGCCCTGGTGAACCGGCTTGATGCTCTGCGCTGGGTGAAGGTGGGCCTGGAACTGTTCACCGCCGCCGGACCGCCGGTGGTGGCCCAGCTGCGCGACCGGGGCCTGCAGGTGTTTCTCGATCTGAAGTTTCACGACATCCCCGCCACCATGGCCGGCGCCTGCCGCCGGGCGGCGGGCCTCGGCGCCAGCCTGATCACCGTGCATGCGGCGGCCGGTGCCGAGGCCATGGCAGCGGCCCAACAGGCCGCCGTGGAGGGGGCAGCGGCGGCAGGATTGCCTGCCCCTACCCTGCTGGCTGTCACGGTGCTCACCAGCTGGGAACCGACCCGACTGGCGACGGAGCTCGCCATCGGCGAACCGCTGGCGGCCTACGTGCCGCGCCTGGCCGCCCTGGCGGCAGCGGCCGGCCTGGGCGGCTGCGTGTGCTCACCCCTGGAGGTGGCGGCGTTGCGCCGGGCCCACCCGCACCCCTTTGTGCTGGTCACGCCCGGGATCCGCCCCGCCGGCAGCGCCCGCCAAGACCAGCGCCGGGTGCTCACCCCGGCCGAGGCGATCGCCGCCGGCGCCAGCCGCCTCGTGATCGGTCGACCGATCAGCGCCGCCGCTGATCCGGCGGTGGTCTTCGACGCCCTCTGCCGCGAGCTCACCGAGGTGTCGCTGCCCTCCGGCTGCAACCACTCAGCGGCCCCTCCTTCTTAGGACTTTCGCCATAGGGTTGGCCCAACCTTCCACGATCCTCATGGCCGCTGGGCCCGCCCATCGCCTCGCCACGGTGCAGCGCATCGATCAGGACCTGTTCGATGCGGTGGCCGCTGAAGCGCGCCAGTTGCCTCGCCTGCGCCGCAACCACAATCTCCACCAGCACGACGATCTGGTGCAGCGTTTTCTCAACGTGCTCCAACCGGGAACCTACGTGCGGCCCCATCGCCACTGCCGCGATCACCCCGGTGCGGGGTTCGAATGCTTTGTGGTGCTGCAGGGGGCTGTGGGGTTGGTGCTGCTCGATGCAGACGGTGCGGTGCAACGGCTGGAGCGGCTGGAGGCCAGCGGGCCCGTGCGCGGCATTCAGCTAGCTGAAGGCCAATACCACACGCTGGTGGCCTTGAGCTCTGATGCGGTGCTGTTCGAACTCAAGCAAGGCCCCTACGTGCCAACGGCTGACAAAGACTTTCTGGCCGGTTTTCCCGTGGAGGGCAGCGCCGAAGCCCAAGACCAGGAGCTGGTTTGGCGACGCCTGTTTGATCAGGCCCCAGGAAGGCCGTGGTGAATCCGCTGTCTCAGCCGGGCGGGGCCATGGCGGTGGGTGCCGGTGGGGGAACAGGCGGCGGCGGTGGCGGTGGCGAGGGCTGCACGGGGTTCGGGGCCGGCGGCGCATCACCCTGATCGCTGCGGGGCAGGAGCGGTGGTGCGTAGGGCAACGGTTCTGGCAGCACCGGCACGTTGGGGGGATTGGGCGGCGTTTCGGGGCCGATCACATCGATGGCGATCCGCTGGATCACCAGACGGAAGCGCCGGGGCGCCTGCTGCGTGTTGATCACCTTCTGCAGCGCCGCCACCTGGGCGGCCGTCGGCAAGCGGGGATCGCTCACCCGCACGCTGGCCCGGATCAGCGGTGGGTTGCGTCCCCAGTCGATCGCCACGCCCACGAGCTCCGATTTACGGCCCAGCCCTTCAAAACGCTCGCGCAGGCTCTTGCGGATCGTGTCCTGCACCTGCTGCACGGCCACATCCTGCCGCGACTGGCCGAGCAACTGGAGAAAGCTGCCGCCCAGCGGGATCAACAGCAGCAGGGTGAGGCCCAGACTGGTGAGCCCCAGGCGGCTGTAAAGCAGCCGTTGCCGATAGAGGGGTTCGAGAGTGCCCAGCACCGTCATCGCCCCCACCAGGATGCCGAGCAGGTTGGTGGTGAACAGCAGACCGGCGCCATAGGCCAGGTGCCACTGCCGGGCCGAAAGCAGCAGCCCCACCACACACACCGGCGGCACCAGCGCCACGGCGATCGCCAGGCCTGCCAGCGCTGAGATCGCCTCCCGTCGCAGCTTGGCGTACATGGCGATCGCGCCGGCCACCAAGGCGATGCCCAGGTCGAGCAAGTTGGGGCTGGTGCGGCTCAACACCTCCTTCCCGAAGCTGGGGAAGGCCACCAGCAGGCCCAGCGCAGCCGCGAGGGCCAGGGTGATCGCCACCCCCAGCAGCAGGGTGCGCAGAGCCAGGGCCACCCGCGCCGGACGGCCCTCCAGAATTTCAAAGGCCATGGCCTGCAGCGGCAGGATCCAGGGGGCCACCACCATGGCGCCGATCACCACCGCGGTGCTGTCGGCCAGAAGCCCGAGCGTGGCAATCAGGGTGGCGCCCAGGGTGAGCACGACGAACACCTGATTGAAGGCACCCTCGCGCTCGAATTCGCGCCGCAACACGTCATTCATGGGCTTGCGAGGGTGATCCGCCGGCAGAAGCCACAGTGCCCCCACAGGGAGATCTCCCCCGCTGGAGCCGGAGCACCGCAGGCCGGGCAGCTCCCCAGTCCGTGCACGTCGACGCGACTGGGGTGCAGCGCCCACACCTCCGCCTCGCTGGCGCCGCCAGGGGTGGCGGCAAGCCGGGGGTGATGCTGCTCCAAACGCAGGTCGCGCACGGCAAACCCTGCGCCCCGCAAGGCACCCAGCAACTGATGACGGTTGTACTGCAGCGCCTGGAGCCAGGGCCCTGGCGGCGCCCCCACCGTGAGCAGGCCCGCCTGAAAACGGAGCGGGCGGCAGTGGGGTGCCAGCTGGGGGCCGGCGATGCGCGGCCAGGCACGCCAGAGGGCCGCCATGGCACCGTTGCGGGCCCAGTCGTTCTGCAGAGCATCGAGGCAACGCGCCACCGGCTCTGCCGGCGACCGTGCCGCCGGCACCAGCACCGAGATCGAACCGATGCGACGGGTCTGGTTAGCACCAGGCTGTTCCATGGGGTCACGGTAGACACGCCATCGCCGGTTGCCGCCGGCTCCGGGGCCGGTGCGGCAATCCGCTGCCGGGAGGGACTAGCGCAGGCGGCGGCACCGATGCTCGGATACGGGTAGCTTCAGGGTCAGCCCGACCCCCCACCCGCCCCGGATCCATGGGTTTCTTCGATCGGCTCAGCCGCCTGCTGCGCGCCAACCTCAACGACCTGGTGAGCAAGGCCGAGGATCCGGCCAAAATCCTCGACCAGTCGGTGGCTGACATGCAGTCCGACCTGGTGAAGCTGCGCCAGGCGGTGGCGACTGCGATCGCCAGCCAGAAACGGCTGCAGAATCAGGCCGACCAGGCTGAAAGCCAAGCCCGCACGTGGTACGAACGGGCCGAGCTGGCCCTCAAGAAAGGGGAGGAGGGACTGGCCCGCGAATCGCTCTCCCGCCGCAAGACCTACCAGGACACCGCCACCGCCCTCAACACCCAGATCACCTCCCAGGCGGGCCAGGTGGACACCCTCAAGCGATCGCTGGTAGCCCTCGAGGGCAAGATCGCCGAGGCCAAGACCAACAAGGACAAGCTCAAGGCCCGGGCCCAGGCAGCCCAGGCCCAGCAGCAGCTGCAGAGCGCTGTGAGCGGCCTGAGCACCGACAGCTCCATGGCCGCCTTCGAGCGGATGGAGGAGAAGGTGCTCACCATGGAGGCCCGCAGCCAGGCCGCCGCCGAGCTGGCCGGTGCCGACCTGGAAAGCCAGTTCGCCGCCCTGGAAGGCAGCGATGTCGACGATGAGCTGGCCGCTCTGCGGAACCGGCTCGAGGGGGGCAAGACCCCGATCGCCCTGCCGGCCGACAATGCCCCAGCACCCCAACTGGAGCCGGTGAAAGTGGCGGAGGTTGATGCCGAACTCGAGGAACTGCGGCGATCGATCGATCGCCTCTGATTCCTACACTTCCGGTCTCCCCTGCCCGTTGAGACCCGTGAGCGCTGATGTTGCCGCCTCCGCCACCGCCGCCGGCGACTCCAGCCAGGCCGCGGTGCTCACCCTCACCGATGCAAACTTTGAGGAGACCGTGCTGGCGGTGGCGGGGCCCGTGCTGGTCGACGTCTGGGCCACCTGGTGCGGCCCTTGCCGGTTGATGGCTCCCTTGATGGAGTGGGCAGCCACCATCTATGCCGGTCGCCTCAGCGTGGGCAAACTCGAAGCCGACCCCAACCCGGTGAGCCGCGACCGCTGCCAGGCCCAGGGCCTGCCGGCGCTGGTGCTCTTCCGCGACGGCACGGCGGTGGCTCGCCACGAAGGGGCGATGGCCAAGCCCCAGCTGCAGGCCTTCCTGGATGCCCATCTCTGATCGCGTTGGCCGCCTCGGCAGCGGCGTCTTCGCCCGCAACGACGCCCGCAAGGCCGCCTATGGCGTGCGGGCCGCAAGCCTGGGCCTGCCAGCTCTGATCGATCTGTCGCTGGGATCCACCGATCTGCCGCCGCCGGCGGTGGCCCTCGATGCCATCGCCGCTGGCCTGCGCCGCGCAGAGAGTGCTGCTTACTGCCTGCACGCAGCCACGGCGCCATTCCGCGAGGCAGTGGCGGCCTGGGCCGAGCGCCGCCTGGGGGCCGTGGTGGATCCGGAGCGGGAGGTGCTGCTGCTGGTGGGATCCCAGGAAGGCACCGCCCATCTGCCCCTCGCCGTGCTCAACCCCGGCGACCATGCCCTGCTGCTCGACCCGTACTACCCCTCGCACATGGGCGGCCTGCACCTGGCCTCCGCCCAGCCCCAGCTGCTACGCCTGCGGGCCGAGGAAGGCTGGCGCCCCCCTTTCGAGCAGCTGAGCGACAGCCAGTGGCAGCAGCTGCGCTTGATGGTGCTTGGATTCCCCCACAATCCCACCGCCACCGTGGGCTGCCAGGCCTGGCTCGATGCCGCCGTGGAGCGGGCCCTGCGCCACGACGTGGTGCTCGCCCACGACAATCCCTACCTCGATCTGGCCCTCGATGGTGAGGCCCCGGCCCTGCTGCGCCATCCGCGCTGGCGGGAGGTGGGCCTGGAGTTCTTTTCCTTCTCGAAGGCCTGGTGCCTTGGCGGTTATCGCCTCGCCTTCGCCATCGGCGCGGAATGGTTGATCACCGCTCTGCGGCAGCTCAAGGGGGTGGTGGACTTCAACCAATCCCTGGCGCTGCAGGCGGGCGCGATCGCTGCCCTCACCCATGCCGCCGACTGGCCGGAGCAGTTGCGCCCGGTGTACCGCGACCGCCGCGACCGCATGCTCGCCGCCCTCGCCGCCCAGGGGTGGAGCTGCCCATGCCCCTCGATGGCGCTCTACCTCTGGCTGCCCCTGCCGGAGGCGGCCCGGGCCCGGGGCCTCGATTCGGAAGGCTTCGCGGCGGCGCTGCTGGAGGCCACCGGCGTTGCCCTCACCCCCGGCCACGGCTTTGGCCCCGGCGGCGAAGGCTGGCAGCGGCTGGCCCTGGTGCGCCCCAGCGCCCAGCTGGAGGAGGCCGCCGCCCGCCTCGGCCCCTGGCTGGCGGCGCTGTGATCGGCCGCATTGCCGCCTGCGGACGGCGTCGAGGAACGCGGGCGGATCCGGCCTGGCAGCTGCGTTGGCTACCGGTGTGCGCCAGCACCGAAACGGTGCTGGATCGCTGGCTGGCTGCCCCCGGCACGCCGGAGCAGCTGCGGCAGCCCCGGGCGGTGCTGGCGGGCCGTCAACGGTTCGGCTACGGCCAGCGCGGCCGGGTGTGGCTGGCACCCCGTGGGGGGGTGTGGTTGAGTGCCGCATTGCCCTGGCCGGCCGATCCAACCCAGGCGGCAGCCCCCGGCCTGGCCGCCGCCGTGGCCCTGGCCCAAGAACTGCAGGCGCTGGGGGTGGCGGTGCGGCTGAAGTGGCCCAACGATCTGCTGGTGCTGGATCAACACGGCTCCCCGCGCAAACTGGCGGGCCTGCTGCCGCGCCTGCGGCTGCGGGGCGCCCGGGTGCGCTGGGCGCGGCTGGGGTTGGGGCTCAACGGCTGCAACCGTGTCCCCACGGGGGCGATCGCCCTGGCCGACTGCCTTGGGGGCTGGGCGGCCCAACCGGAGCGGCTCTGGCCGCTGGCGCTTCGGGCCCTCCACACGGCAGGGGGCAACGCCCACCGGGCGGAGGCGGTGCGGCGGCAGGCGGAGGCCCTGCTCTGGTGGCCACCGGAACCGGTGTGGCACAGGGGCCTGGCCTGGCAACCCCTGGGCCTCGATCGCGGCGGCGGCCTACGGCTCGGCCGTTCAGGCGCAACGACGGTGCTGGAGCGCCTCTTCTGAGCCGCAACCTCGTAAAATTTCAAGACTTTTGCCTCGCTGCCGTGGCACCCCGGCGCCTGACTCTGGCCCTGGCCCTCACCCCACTGGCGCTCGCCCATGGCCTGGCCGGGGCACCGGCCCTGGGCGAGGCCGAGCCGGCAGCCGTGCCTGCCGCCGCCGAGGTGCCGGCGGCCGCACCGCCGACTCCACCGCCGCCGATGCCACCGGTGCGCATCCAGGTGCCCGCCGCCACCGCTCCGCTCACGGCACCACCGGAGGTGCGGATCAGCCAACCGGCACGGCGCTTTGAGGAATCCCTCGACGACCTGGAACGGGATCGGGTGATCACCCCACGGGAAGCGGGCAAGGTGCGGATCCACAACTTCGTGCGCATGCCCACCGCTGGCGGCGCGACCGACGAGGCCTGTCGCAGCGGTGCCCTCTCCGCCCAGGAGTGCGCCACCGGGCGGATCCGACCCCGCCTCGACACCCTGCCGAGCGGCCAGACCGATGCGGCCGGCCTGCTGAGCGGTGAAGGCGATCCGACCGCCGCGACGGGTCGCTTCGGCATCGCCGGTGAGGGTTTCCGAACCGATGCCTCTCCCCTGCCGCCCATTTCGGTGCCGGTGTCGGCCTTGCTGGCCGGTCCTGGCGGCAATTTCCGCCTCACCGATGTGTTTCGGGTCACGCCACGCCCCGCCGCCATCGCCGGCAACAGCGACCGGCGCCTGCTGTTTCCAATCATCGGCTCGGCGGTGAACACCAGCAACTTCGGCTACCGGCTGCACCCGGTGCTGGGCAGTTGGCTGATGCATGCCGGCAAAGATCTGGCCGCACCAGAAGGCACCCCGGTGGTGGCATCCCTCAGCGGGCGGGTGCTGAGCAGCGGCGTGGCCGGCGGCTACGGGCTGGCGATCGAGATAGAGCACGAGCGGCCACGCCGCCGCACGCTCTACGGCCACCTGTCGGAGCTCTACGTGAAGCCGGGTGATCGGGTGAAGCAGGGAGAGGTGATCGGCCGGGTGGGCAGCACGGGCCTGAGCACGGGCCCCCACCTGCACTTTGAGTTGCGGGTTCCGCAGGATGGTGGCTGGGTGGCGGTGGATCCTGGGGATTTCGATGCCGGCAGCGGTGCCCCGGCCTTCGCCGGTCTGACGGGCCTGACTGGGCTGGCGGGCCTGCTGGGCGGCCAGGGAGCTCCACCCGACGCGGTGGCCCTGTTGATGGGGCAGCTGCTGCAGACCCTGGAGCGGCCCCAGCCACCCCTCGCCCAGGCCACCGCACCAGCGGCTCCTACCCCAGCGACAGCGTCGCGACCGCCCACGCCCTAGGCCGCCGGGCGGCCAAACCCGGCGATGCGCCCATCGCGGAAGGTGACCACCTGCTGCGCCCGGGCGGCCACGTCGTCTTCGTGGGTCACCATCACCAGGGTGATGCCCTGGTGATGGAGTTCATCGAAAATCTCGAGCACTTCGGCGGTGGTGCGGGAATCCAGGGCACCGGTGGGCTCATCGGCCAGCAGCAAGGCCGGCTGATTGATGATGGCCCGGGCGATCGCCACCCGCTGCTGCTGACCACCGGAGAGCTGGTTGGGCCGGTTGCCCAGGCGCTGCTCCAAACCCACACGCGCCAGCGCATCCATCGCCCGCTGGCGCCGCTCGCCCATCGGCACGCGGGCGTAGGTCATCGGCAGCATCACGTTGTCAAGGGCGGTGAGCTGGGGCAGCAGGTGAAACTGCTGAAACACAAATCCCAGATCGCGGTTGCGCAGGTCGGCCAGAGCATCGTCGTCGAGCTGCTCCACCGCTTGACCATTGAGGCGATAAGTGCCACCGCTGGGTCTGTCGAGACAGCCGAGAATGTTCATCGCCGTGCTCTTGCCCGAGCCGGAGGCCCCCATCACCGCCAGATAGTCGCCGCGGTTCACACGCAGGCACAGATCGTCGAGGGCCAGCACGGCGGTGTCGCCGCTGCCATACCTCTTGCTCACATGCAGCAGCTCGGCCACCACGGGCTGGCTGGGCTGGGGAGGGGCCATGGCGTCTAGCCCGTGGGCAGGGCGGCGGCGCTGGCGATCGCCTGCTGAAGAATCGGGGTGCCGCTCACTGCCGCATCAGCCCAGCTGAACAGGGGACTGGAGAGCACACCGCCCACCGCTGTCACCAGCACGCAGGCCACCAGAGCACCACGCAGCGGCTGCATTCCGGCCAGATTCCAGCGAATGTCGGGGTAGGCCTTCACCACATCGGAGGCTTCCTGGGGCTCTTTCACCACCATCATCTTGATCACTGAGATGTAGTAGTAAATCGAAACCACGGAGGTCACCAGGCCCACCACCACGAGCAGGTACTGGTGATTGGCCCAGCCGGCAAAGAAGAGATAAATCTTGCCAAAGAATCCCAGCATCGGTGGAATGCCGCCGAGCGAAAGCAGGCACAGACTCAGGCCCAGGGTGATGAGCGGATCCTTCTGGTACAAACCGGCGTAATCAGCGATGCGATCGCTACCGGTGCGCAGCGAGAAGAGAATGATGCAGGCAAAAGCCCCCAGGTTCATGAACAGATAGGCAGCCATATAGAGCACCATGGCGGCGTAGCCGTCTTCGGTGCCGCACACCATGCCGATCATCACGAAGCCGGCCTGGCCGATGGAGCTGTAGGCCAGCATCCGCTTCATCGACGTCTGGGCCAGAGCCACCACGTTGCCCAGCACCATGCTCAACAGGGCCAACACGGTGAACAGCAGCTTCCACTGCGCATCGAAGCTGTCGAAACAGCCCACCAGAATCCGCAGGGCCAGGGCGAAACCCGCCGCCTTCGAGCCCACCGACAGGAAGGCCACCACCGGCGTGGGCGAACCCTCATACACATCGGGGGTCCACTGGTGGAACGGCACAGCAGCGATCTTGAAGGCCACCGTGGCCAGCACAAACACCAGCGACAGAGCGGCCACGGGGGTGGAGCTGCTGCGCAGGGCCAGGCCGATGGCCTCCAGGCTCGTATTGCCGCCGCTGAGGCCGTAGAGCAGCGAGGCGCCGTAGAGAAACACGGCCGCCGCCGCAGATCCCACCAGCAGGTATTTGAGGGCGGCCTCCGCGCTGCGGGCGTCGCGCTTCATGTAACCCGAGAGCAGGTAGCTGGCCACCGAGAGGGTTTCCAGAGAGATAAACACGCTCACCAGATCGGTGGCGCCGCACAGCACCATGCCCCCCAAGGTGGCGGCCAGCAGGATGGCGGCGTATTCCCCCACCGGTGTGCCGCTGCGCTCCACATACCGCCAGCTGAGCAGCAGGGAAATCAGGGTGGAGGCCGCCACCACCCCCCGGAAGGCGATCGCTAGGTTGTCGGCCAGGAAGGCCCCGAGAAAAGCCGGCTCCAGTGACCCATTCCATTGGAGGGCCAGCAGCCCCAGAGCAGCGCCGAGCCCCGCGTAGCAGATGGGCGGCACCCAACGGCTGGCCGCCTGTTCGCCGGCCAGATCCACCAGCAGGCAGCCCACCAGAGCCAGCAGCACCGCCAGTTCCGGCGCCACCGCACCGGCGTGGAGCTGCAGGTTGAGACCGCCTGTGCTCAGCCCGGCGGCGATGGCGGTGGTGGCGGCTTCGGCGGCGCTGGCCACAGGCTCGGGTTCGCAGACATGGCGACTGTAGCCAGACTGTCGCGGCGCTTCGGTCGTCGATCCGGCCGCCGATGCGATAAAGAAGGAGTCGGTTGATCGCCTGTCTGTGGGTCACACCCTGGTCATCGTCGAGAGCCCCACCAAGGCCCGCACCATCCGTGGCTTCCTGCCGAAGCACTTCCGGGTGGAGGCCTCTATGGGTCATGTGCGCGATCTGCCCAACAACGCCAGCGAGATCCCCGCGGCCCACAAGGGCGAGAAGTGGGCCAACCTCGGCGTGAACACCGCCAACCACTTCGAGCCCCTCTACGTGGTGCCGAAGGACAAGAAGAAGGTGGTGAAGGAACTCAAGGACGCCCTCAAGGGAGCCGACCAGCTGCTGCTGGCCACCGACGAAGACCGGGAGGGCGAATCGATCAGCTGGCACCTGCAGCAGCTGCTGCAGCCCAAGGTGCCGGTGAAGCGCATGGTGTTCCACGAGATCACCCAGGAGGCCATCGGTCGCGCCCTGGAGCAGACCCGCGAGCTCGACATGGAGCTGGTGCACGCCCAGGAAACCCGTCGCATCCTCGATCGGCTGGTGGGTTACACCCTCTCGCCGCTGCTGTGGAAGAAGGTGGCGTGGGGGCTGAGCGCCGGCCGCGTGCAGTCGGTGGCGGTGCGCCTGCTCGTGCAGCGCGAGCGGGCCCGCCGGGCCTTCAGGAGCGGCAGCTACTGGGACCTGAAGGCCCGACTCGAGCAGGGCGGCAGCGGCTTTGAAGCCAAGCTCAGCC
>JAYKGR010000039.1:0-6157 GCA_035285645.1 Cyanobacteriota bacterium
CTGCGGACGCGCCGATCTCAACCTGGCGGATGCGGCCGCCTGCCGTGCGGCGGTGCTCCGCCATCGGCCCGACTGGGTGATCAATGCCGGTGCTTACACCGCCGTCGATCGGGCCGAGCAGGAGCCCGAACTGGCTCTGGCGGTGAATGCGTCGGCACCGGCCGCCCTGGCCGCGGCCCTGGCGGAGGTTGGCGGCCGCCTGTTGCAGATCAGCACCGACTTCGTGTTCGGTGGCCACCAGGGGCATCCTTACCAGCCCGGCCAACCCCTGGCCCCGCTGAGCGCCTATGGCATCAGCAAGGCCCAGGGGGAGGAGCGCCTGCAGGCCAGCCTCGACCCCGAGCGCTGGTGCATTCTCCGCTCGAGTTGGGTGTACGGCCCGGTGGGGCACAACTTTCTGCTGACGATGCTGCGTCTGCATCGGCAGCGGGCGACCAGCGGCCAGCCCCTGCGGGTGGTGGCCGATCAGGTGGGCTGCCCCACGGCCACCGCTGGCCTGGCGCAGGCCTGTTGGGCTGTGCTGGAGCACCGGCTGGCCGGCATCCTGCACTGGAGTGATGCGGGCGTCGCCAGCTGGTACGACTTTGCTGAGGCCATCGGTGAGCTGGGTTCCCAGGCTGGCCTGCTGGAGCGGCCTGCGGCGGTGGAGCCCATCACGACCGCCGATTACCCCACCCCGGCGCGGCGCCCCTCCTATTCGCTGCTCGACTGCAGCGCCAGCCGTGCCGCCTTGCACCTGACTGCCCAGCACTGGCGGCAGAGCCTGGCGGCGGTGATCGCCACCGTGGCCGCAGCCGGCTGATCCGTTGGGCCCTACCGTGCATCCCTGTGAACACGGCCGGCATCAAGCCGGAGCCTTGCGTTGACCCTGCGGCTCACCAACACCCTCACCCGCCGCACCGAGCCGTTTGAGCCCCTGGTGCCGGGCCAGGTGAGCATCTACTGCTGCGGCGTCACGGTCTACGACCTGTGCCATCTGGGGCATGCTCGCAGTTACATCGTTTGGGATGTGCTGCGTCGCTATTTGATCTGGAGCGGCTACACGGTGACATTTGTGCAAAACTTCACCGATATCGACGATAAAATTCTGCGTCGCGCTGCTGAAACGGGCCGCACGATGGAGGCTGTGAGCGAGGCCAACATCGAGGCCTTTTTCCGCGATATGGATGCGCTCAATATCCAGCGGCCTGATCGGATGCCTCGCGCCACCCGCAGCCTCGACGCCATCCGCACCCTGATCGCCGATCTGGAGGCCAAAGGTGCCGCCTATTCCAGCGATGGCGATGTGTACTTTGCGGTCACCCACGCTCGCGATTACGGCAGACTCTCGGGCCGCAATCTGGAGCAGCAGCAGGAAGGGGCTAGCGGCCGCACCGGCGAGGAAGAGGCCCGCAAGCGCCATCCCTTTGACTTTGCCCTTTGGAAGGGAGCCAGGCCTGATGAGGTGAGCTTTCCCTCGCCCTGGGGCCCCGGGCGGCCGGGATGGCACATCGAATGTTCGGCAATGGTACGGTCTGAGCTGGGCGATACAATTGACATTCATCTGGGCGGAGCTGATCTGATCTTCCCCCACCATGAGAACGAAATCGCCCAGTCAGAGACGGCCACAGGCCATCCTCTGGCCCGCTGGTGGTTGCATAACGGCATGGTGAATGTGGACGGGGAAAAAATGTCTAAATCCCTGGGTAACTTCACCACCATTCGAGCCTTGCTCGAGAGCGGTGTCAGCGCCATGACCCTGCGCCTGCTGGTGCTGCAGGCTCACTACCGCAAGCCCCTGGATTTCACTCAGGAAGCCCTGGAAGCTGCCGCCGCCGGCTGGAGAGGGCTCCATGCCGCTCTGGTGCTGGCCGAGGGCCCTGTGCTCGCTTCGCCCCTGCCCGCTGGCCCCGCCGCCGCACTGCCCCTGGAACTGCAGGCCGTCCGTGACCGCTTTGTGGCGGCCATGGATGATGACCTCAACACGGCGGCCGCCCTGGCGGTGCTGTTTGAGCTGGCCCGCCCCTTGCGGGCCCTGGCTAACCGGCTGGAGCGCGGCGATGCCGCCGCCGGCGCGGCCGAGCCTGATCTGCGGGCGCGTGGCGCCCTGTTGCGCGAGCTGGCCGCCGTTCTGGGGTTGCGCTCCGAAGCCGCAGAAACCTTGGCCGCCGCCCATGGGCCCGCTGAGGCCGAGATCGCCAGTCTCATCGCCGAGCGCAAGGCCGCCAAGGCCAGCCGCGATTTCGCCACCGCCGATCGGATCCGCGCCCAGCTGCTCCAGCAAGGCATCGAACTGATCGACCGGCCCGGGGGTGTCACCGACTGGCTGCGCCGCTGAGGGCCGATCCGGCGCTGGCGCTCAGGGGTCGGAGGGAGGCTGTTGGTCCTGCATCAGCCGCTCAATGCGGCGGATGCGCTCCAGGGTGGTGCTCCACACCTCGAGCTGAAACTGCCGCTGCCGGTCTCCGGCCGCCACCGCGCTGCGGCAGGTTTCCAGGAGCTCCTCCAGGTTGTCGCCCCGTTCGAAGGCGTCCCACAGCTGTCGC
The DNA here is from genome assembly GCA_035285645.1 of Cyanobacteriota bacterium. Classification (GTDB taxonomy): domain Bacteria; phylum Cyanobacteriota; class Cyanobacteriia; order PCC-6307; family Cyanobiaceae; genus Cyanobium. The sequence goes on from JAYKGR010000039.1 coordinate 2,526, forward strand.
TCGAGCCGGGCTCGCTCGATAAAGTTCCAGCGCTGCAGAAAGCCGTTCACAGGCCGGTGGCGGGGCTGAGCGAGCTTAGTCAGCGCGCACCACGCCCGAGCAGATCGGCCACCGACACAGCCAGGCCCAGGGCGAGTGCCGGTGTGGAGATCCAGCGCAGGGCCCAGAGCAGGCTGGCCACCAGCTCGCGAGCGCTGCCCGATCCGGTGAGATCGCGGCGAAAGCGCTCCTGGGCCCGCCAGCCCAGCAGCAGGGCCGTGGCCAGCCCGCCCACGATCAGCAGCACGCCGCCGAAGAGGGCATCCATGCGCTCGAGCACCGCCACGTTGAGCGCGGCCGGCAGGCCTAGCACGGCGATCACCCCCGCGCACAGCCACACGGCGCGGTGGCGGCTCCAGCCGTAGCGGTTGATCAGGGAGCTCACGGGCACCTCCAGCAGCGACACCGCGGAGGTGATCGCCGCCAGGCAAGCCAAGGCGAAGAACAGCACCGCCACAAGCCGTCCGATGCCCCCGAGGGACGCCAGGCCGGTGGGCAGGGCGATGAACAGGGTGCCGACCGTGCTGCTGCTCACCCCATCGCCCAGCCCGAAGCTGGCCACCACCGGAAAGGTGAGGCAACCGGCCATCAGGCCCACGGCCGTGTCCATGCCCACGACGGCGACGGCTTCGCCGGGGATGGCGCTGCGCCGGTCGAGGTAGGTGGCGTAGGCCACGATCGCCCCCACGCCGGTGCCGATCGAGAAGAAGGCCTGGGTGAAGGCGTTGCGGATCGTGGTGGGGTCGGTGAGCTTGCCGGCCTCCCAGCGCAGCAGGAAGGCGCTGTATCCCGCGTGGGCGGCAGGCAGGGCGGCGGCCCAGAGCGCCAGGCCCAGCAGCAGCAGAAACAGCAGGGGCAGGCCCCAGCGGCTGAGCCGCTCGATGCCGCCCCGGACACCGGCGGCCACCACCCCCCCGGTGAGCGCCAGGCTGATCAGATGGCCGATCACCCCGTCGCCGCCGCTGCTGATGGCGCCAAATCGAGTTTCCGCCTCGGCCAGCGTCTCCGGCAAGCCCCGCAGGAGCGCCTCCACCAGGCTGCGGCCGGTCCAACCCATCAGCACGGCGTAGTACGAGAGGATGCCGATGGCCGCCACCAGGTACAACCAGCCCAGCGGGGTCCAGCTCCGTCCGCCGGCGGTGCGCGGCGCGATCAGGGGGGCATGGCCGGTGCTGCGGCCGAGCACCATCTCGGCCACCAGCACCGGCAGGCACACCAGCAACACAATCAGCACGTAGAGCAGCACGAAGGCGCCACCGCCACCCTGGGAAGCCCGATAGGCAAAGCCCCAGAGGTTGCCCAGGCCCACGGCGCTGCCCGCCGTGGCCAGCACAAACCCCAGCGACGACCCCCAGCGCTCCGGCGCGCGACCCTGTTCAGGCGAAGGAGCCGTTGGGTCCGAAGCCATGGCCATGCTGAGGGATCACGCTGTCGTTCCAGTGTCCGCCCCATCGCAAGCGCAGCGGCACCCCTGTGTGCGGATGGATCAGCCGTAGACCGATGGCCATCAGCTGGAGATGGCACCAGCCCATGGCGGCACCCTCGCCGTAGAGGGGATCCCCCAGCACCGGGTGGCCCAGCCAGGCCAGGTGGGCTCGCCGCTGGTGGCTGCGGCCGGTGATCGGCTGCAGCAGCACCATGCTCCAGCGGCCGGCGGCATCGCTGCCGCTGTGGAGCGCCGCCAGCGGCTCACCGCCCGCTTGCCGCCCGCCGGCACCGCCACCACGCCATAGTGGGGCGGGCGCGTGCCGATTCGCGCCAGGGGCTGGTCGATTACCCCGCCTTACGCCGCCGGCACCCCCCGCACCCGGGCCCGGTAGGTGTTGCTCACCCGTCGCTCGGCAAAGGCGGCGCTGAGGCGCCGGTGGGTCTCGGGGTGGCGAGCCAGCAGGATCAGGCCGCTGGTGTCGCGGTCGAGGCGGTGCACGAGCCGTGCTTCTGGCCAGCGGCGCTGGGCCCGGCTGATCAGCGAATCGGCCAGCTGGGGCCCCAGCCCCGGCTGACTGAGCAGGCCGGAGGGTTTGGCGAGGGCCAGCAGCCAGGGATCGGCATACACCAGCTGGATCTCAGCCACCCATCTCCGTCACACCCGCACGCTGCTGCATCCACTCCAGCCCCACCACCAGCGCCACCCCCACCGCGGCGAGCACCAGCGCCGCCAGCAGGGCGCCGCCATCGGGGGGCGCGGCCAGGGCATCGCGCAGCACGATCAGCTTGCCCTTGGCATTGGTGGTGCTCTCGAGCACTGTGCGGAACGGCCAGATCTTCCAGAGCGAGCCAGCCATCACCCCCACCAGCAGGGCCACGGTCTGGCCGTGCCACCGGGCCAGCAGCCAGCGCAGCAGCCGCACGAAGGCGGCCAGGCCGATGGCGCAGCCCAGGGCAAAGGGCACGAGGGTGGCCAGATCCAGCCCTTTCACCGCCTCCATCACATGCTGGTACTGGCCGAGCACCAGCAGCAGAAAAGACCCGGAAACGCCCGGCAGAATCATCGCCATGATCGCCACCGCCCCGCTCCAAAACACGGTGAAGGGATCGTGGGGCATGGTGACCGGCACCCGGGTCACGAACACCAGAGCGGCTGCCGCGCCCAGCGCCATCGCCACCAGACCACTGGCGCCCCAGTGGGCCTGGCGGGCGATCAGCACGATCGACCCCACGATCAGTCCGAAGAAGAAGGCAAACAGCCACACGGGATGTTCGGCATAGAGCCAGGTGATCGGCCGCACCAGCAGCAGCACCGAGCCGAAGATCCCGGCGAGCAGCGGCACCAGAAACCCGATGTGCACCCGTGCCGCCGCCTCGGACCAGCGCCGTTGGCCGAGCAGTCCGAGCAGCGTGAGGTCGAAGCCGGCTACCGCGTCGAGCAGCTGGCTGTAAATGCCGAGGATGAAGGCCATCGAGCCGCCGCTCACCCCGGGCACCACATCGGCCGCCCCCATGGCCAGGCCGCAGCCGAGCACGTAGGGCCAGCCCGGCGCGGCGGTGGCGGGAGGGGGGGAGGCCATGGAGCGGGCATGCGGGTGCGGGCATCTTGCCCGGCCAGCGGCGCCCGGTGGGACACTGGTCACCCTGATGGCGGAGCTCTGCCGTGAAAGCCCTCTCCGTGCTCGGCTCCACCGGATCGATCGGCACCCAGACCCTCGAGCTGGCGCAGGAGTTTCCCGATCGCTTTCGGGTGGTGGCGCTCACCGCCGGCAACAACCTCGACCTGTTGATCGAGCAGATCCGTTGTCACAACCCCGACGTGGTGGCGCTGGCGGATGCTGACAAGGTGGCCGAGCTGCGCCAGCGGCTCGATCATCTCGATCGGGCTGCCGCCCCGGCGCGGCGGCCCGAACTGCTGGGCGGCCCCGAGGGGCTGGAGGCCGCCGCCGCCTGGCCCAGCGCCGATCTGGTGGTGACCGGCATCGTGGGCTGCGCCGGTTTGCTGCCCACCCTGGCCGCGATCCGCGCCGGCAAGGATCTGGCCCTGGCCAACAAGGAAACCCTGATCGCCGCCGGCCCGGTAGTGCTGCCCGAGCTGGAGAAGAGCGGCTCGCGGCTGCTGCCGGCCGATTCCGAACACTCCGCCATCTTCCAGTGCCTGCAGG
>JAYKGR010000040.1:0-9454 GCA_035285645.1 Cyanobacteriota bacterium
ATGCCGGCCAGCTCGACTGCAACAGCCAGACCCTCAACGACACCATCAGTTCCGTTGCCGGCGGCGCCGATCTGCAGGTGGTTCTGCAGAACGACTACTCCACCGGCAACGACCAGATCATCGTGGCCGAGGGCATCACCAGTGTGGCCCAGCTCAAGGGCAAGAAGGTGGCCGCCGAGGAGGGCACGGTGGATCACTACCTGCTGTTGAAGGTGCTCACCGACAACGGCCTCAAGGCCAGCGACATCACCTTCGTGCCGCTGGAAACCGGGGCCGCTGCCGCCGCCTTTGCCGCCGGCCAGGTGGATGCGGTGGGGGTCTACGCGCCGTTCACCACCCAGGCCTTGAAGCGACCTGGCAGCAAGGCGCTCACCACCTCCCGCGACCATCCCGGTGCGATCAGCGATCTGCTGGTGTGTCGGCGCGAGTTTGTGGAGAAGAATCCCGAGGCCATTCAGAAGGTGGTGAACGCCTGGTTTGCCACCTTGCAGGAGATCAAGGCTGATCCAGCCGGCACGCTGCCGATCCTGGTGAAACGCGCCGGTGTGTCGGAGCAGGAGTTCAAGGAGTACGACGCCGGCACCACGATCATTGGTCTGGCGGAGAACCGGGAGAATTTCAAGCCGGGCACCACGATGACGTCCCTGCCCTATGCGGCCGAGCAGATCAGCGCCTTCCTGGTGGAGGTGGGTCTGGCGAAGAGCAAGCCGGATCTCAGCCAGCTGTTCAACCGCAGCTTCGTGGATCAGGCGCCGTAGGCGATGACTGCTCTGCAACGGCTCATTCGGCATCCTTGGAGCCTTGGTCTGCTTGCGATCGGCATCGTGTTGGCGCTGTGGTGGCTGATCACCGGCAGCGGCAGCGTCAACAAGCTGTTTCTGCCCGCACCGCAGGCGGTGTGGCAGGCCGGGCAGCAGCAGTGGAGCAGCGGCATGCTGCTCCAGGATGCGGTGGCGAGCACCCGCCGGGTATTTCTGGGCTTTGCCCTGTCGGCGGGGCTGGCCCTGCCGGTGGGGATCGCCATGGGCAGCAATGCGGTGATCTGCCGGTTGCTCGAGCCGCTGATGGGGTTGATTCGCTACATGCCTGCACCGGCGTTCATTCCGCTGCTCATCATCTATTTCGGCTTGGATGAACTGCCAAAGGTGCTGCTGATTTTTATCGGCACCTTTTTCTTCAATACGCTGATGATCATGGATGCGGTGAAGTTCGTGCCACGCGAACTCATCGAAACCGCCCGCACCCTGGGCGGTCGCACTCTGCCGATCCTGGTGCGTGTGGTGGCGCCGTTCATTGCGCCGCAGGTGCTGGATGCCTATCGCATCAACATGGCTTCGGCCTGGAACCTGGTGATCGTCGCCGAACTGGTGGCGGCCACCGAAGGGCTCGGCAAGCGCATCAGCCTGGCCCAGCGGTTTCTGCGCACCGATGAGATTTTTCTGGGGTTGATCGTGATCGGCCTGATCGGCCTGTTGATCGACCTGGGTTTTCGGCTGCTGATGCGCCGCGCCTGTCGTTGGGCCAACTGATCCCACTCCCCGTCCCGCGCGTTCACCGACCCTTCGCCGCCATGCATCTGCAGATCTCCAACGTCTCGAAAACCTTCGGCTGGGGCGCCCGGCGCAAGCAGGTGCTGCGGCAGGTGAGCTTCCATGTGCATACCGGCGACTTCGTGGCGCTGGTGGGCAGTTCGGGTTCGGGCAAGTCCACCATGATGCGTCTGATCGCCGGCCTGGAGCAGCCCAGCAGCGGTGGCATCACCCTCAATGGTCGCGCCGTGCGCGGCCCCGGCGCCGACCGGGGCATGGTGTTTCAGAACTACAGCCTCTACCCCTGGCTGACGGCCGAGCAGAACGTGGCCTTCGGCATGGAACTGCAGGGCCGCAACCGGCGGGACGTGCGGGAGCGCAGCGCCTACTTCCTCGACGTGGTGGGGCTGGCCGACGCGGCCCGGCGGCTGCCGCGGGAATTATCGGGCGGCATGCAGCAGCGGGTGGCGATCGCTCGGGCGCTGGCGGCCGAACCGCAGGTGCTGCTGCTCGATGAACCGTTTGGCGCGCTCGACATCCAGATCCGTGAATCGATGCAGGAGTTCCTGCACGATCTGTGGCAGCGCACCGGCCTGACCGCGGTGCTGATCACCCATGATCTGGAGGAGGCGCTGCTGCTCGCCGGCACCGTGCATATCCTGGCCCCATCCCCTGGACGCATCGTGCGCAGCGTGACGGTGTCGCACGACCGATCGGCCATGGCCCACCTGCGGCTATCGCCGGCCTTTCTGGAGCTGCGCGAAGACCTGGCCCAGTGCCTGCGGGGCCTGGAGCCGGCCCTCAGCGCCTGAACAGGAGACCGGTTGCGATGGCTGGTGCGATCCCCGGTTTTCTGCCCAGCCGGCTCTATGGGGTGGGCGATGAGGCCACCACCATCGCCCGCCAGGAGCGGCAGCGCTATGCCAGCCGCTGCTGGCATCCGCTGGCGGCCGCCAGCGAGCTGCCACCGCAGGGGGCTCTGGCCGTGGAGCTGCTGGGTCAACCGCTGCTGCTCACCCGCCTCGGCGATGCCGCGGATGGGGCCGTCCACCAGCCCAGGGCCTTTCTCAACCGTTGCCCCCATCGCGGTGTGGCGCTGCTGGCCGCGGGGGAGCCGGCACGCCAGTGCCGCCGCTTGGTGTGCCCGTATCACGGTTGGAGCTACAGCCTCCAGGGGCACCTGCTGGCGGCGGCGCGGGAGGCGGAGTTTGTGGCGCCGTTTGAGCGCCAGCACTGGCCGCTGCAGCCGCTGGCCTGCCGCCAGCTGGGGCCGTTGATCTGGGTGGCGCTGGGCCCTGATCCGCTGCCGCTGGAGCAGCAGCTCGATCTGGTGCTGGCGGAAGCGGCGGCGCTCTATGGGCAGCCGCGGCAGCTGCTGGAGCGCTGGCAGACGCCGCTGGCCTGCAACTGGAAGATCGCGCACGACAACACGCTTGACGACTATCACGTGGCGATCGCCCACCCCACCACCCTCCACCGCGAGCAGGGGCCGGTGCGCCGTTATCGCCATGCCCTGAGCCCCCACGCCAACCTGCTGGCGACTCCCCATCACCAGGGAGGCAGCTTCTACACCTTTGGGCTGGCGCCATGGACGCACCTGCTGCTCTGGCCCGATGGGCGCCTGGCGCTGATTCAGTTTCTGCCGGAGGCCAACGACCCGCAGCGCTGCACCATGGCGGTGGATCTGTTGGGAGCGCCGCGCTTCGCCGCCACGGCCGCGGCCTGGCGCGCTGAGCTGCAGGGTTTTCTGGAGGAAGACCGGCGCCTGGTGGAATCGGCCCAGCGCGGCTACGCCAGCGGCCTGAAGCCCGGCCCGGCCCACCGGCTTGAGCAGCGGCTCTTGCAGTGGCAGGCTCTCTATCGCCGCTGGATGGAGCTGGAGTGAACCACCCCCTCTGGATGCTGGTGCCCTGGGCGGTGTTTGCCCTGGCCGCTGGGGTGAAGTTCTGGCGCCTCACCAGCCTGTTCCGCCGGCACCTGATCGGCAGGCCCAGCCCCAGCAGCGAACGCTTTCGCCAGCAGCTGGAGCGAATCTGGGCGCGAACGCGCTGAGGCCTCTCGCCGCCCAGCCCCCGGTTCATACAGTGCCTGTGGTACGACGCGATGGCGCACGGTGCTGCAGCAGATCCGAACCCAAGAGATCCGTGTCAACGACCACAACCTTCGCTGAGTTTGCGCAACGGGCCGACTATTCGCTGCTGGAGGCTCTCCATCCGGATCCCGAGGCCCGCGGCGATGGCCGTGATCATCGCCCCCGCCAGGTGTGCTCCGGTCATTACGTGCCGGTGACCCCCACGCCGCTCCCTGAGCCGCACTACGTGGCGCACAGCAGCGGTTTGTTTGATGAGCTGGGCCTGAGCCAGGAGCTGGCCCACAACGAACACTTCCGCCGGCTGTTCTCCGGCGACATCAGCGTGGCCCAGGGGCCGATGCGTGCGGTGGGTTGGGCCACCGGCTATGCCCTGTCCATCTACGGTACGGAATACATCCAGCAGTGCCCGTTTGGCACCGGCAATGGCTATGGCGACGGCCGTGCCATTTCGGTGTTTGAAGGCCTCTTTCGCGGTCGGCGCTGGGAGATGCAACTCAAGGGCGGTGGCCCCACGCCCTACTGCCGTGGCGCCGATGGCCGTGCCGTGCTGCGCTCCAGCGTGCGCGAATTTCTGGCCCAGGAGTTGATGCACGCCTTGGGGGTGCCCACCTCCCGCTCGCTCACGCTCTACATGTCGCGGGCCGAAACGGTACGCCGGCCCTGGTATGCGCCGCAGTCTCGCTCGTTCGACCCCGACGTGATGGTCGATAACCCGGTGGCGATCACCACCCGCGTGGCGCCCTCATTTCTGCGGGTGGGCCAGCTGGAGCTGTTTTCCCGCCGCGCCCGCAGCCAGGCCCATCCGGCGGCGATGCGCGAGCTGGTGATGATCGTGCAGCACCTGATCGCGCGCAATTACCGGCCGGAGATCGACCCCAGTCTGCCCTTCAGCGATCAGGTGGTGGAGCTGGCGCGGCTGTTTCGCGGCCGGCTCACGGCCCTGGTGGCCCACTGGATGCGCGTGGGCTACTGCCAGGGCAATTTCAACAGCGACAACTGCGCCGCGGGTGGGTTCACGCTCGACTACGGGCCCTTTGGTTTCTGTGAACTGTTTGACCCTCGCTTTCAACCCTGGACCGGTGGTGGTGAGCATTTCTCCTTCTTCCACCAGCCGGCGGCCGCCGAAGCCAACTATGCGATGTTCTGGGCGGCCCTGCGGCTGCTGCTCGAGGGCCACAGCGAGGCCCTGGCCAGGCTGGATCAGATCCGCGATGGTTTTGCCGCAGCGATGGCCCAGGCGCTGGACACCATGTGGGCCGCCAAGCTTGGCCTGCCCAGTCGCGACGCCCCGCTGGTGCAGGAGCTGTTGCAGCTGATGGCGAACTCCAGGGCCGACTTCACGATGCTGTTTCGGCGCCTGTCGGAGTGTCCTGAGCACGTTTCGGCCTTGAAGGAGAGTTTCTACCTGCCCAGCTCCGAGCAGCTCGATGCCCAATGGACCCAGTGGCTGCAACGCTGGCGCGCTCGCCTCATGGCTGCGGGCGACCTCGCTGCCGCCGCTGCAGCGATGCGGCGGGTCAACCCGAGCGTGACCTGGCGCGAGTGGCTCATCGCCCCGGCCTACCAACAGGCCGAGCACGGGGAAACCGGCCTGATCGAGGAGTTGCAGGCGGTGTTCCGCCACCCGTATGAGGCCTTACCCCCCGAGCTGGCGGTGCGCTACGACCGCCTCAGGCCCCGCGAATGGTTCAACGCCGGTGGTGTGTCGCATTACAGCTGCTCGTCGTGAACCGTGAGGCCTGCTGGCGCCCTCACCAGCTCTGGCGCCGCAGCCAGGCCGCCATCGCCGTGTTGATCTCCAGCAGATCGGCCACCGGCTGGCGGGTGAACGGCAGCTGGGGCAGGTAACCATCGGGTCCGAATTCCGGGGTGATCGTGAAGGGGCCGGCGCTGGAGCTGGAGCGGCTGCGGGCGAACAGCTGCCAGCAGCGCAGGTGGGCCGCCAGCGCCTCGGCCCACTCCGGAGCCAACGGGTGCCCCACCGATGGCCCCTGGGCGTGGCCCACCCGCCCGTGGATGTGATCCACCCGCGCCGCCATCGCCTGCACCGGCTCCAGCTCCGGTGTCATCAGCCGCTCCGCCACGGTGCACCAGTGGCTGAGGTCGGCGGTGAGGCGCAGCTGCGGAAAGGTGTCCAGGTAGGGGCCCATCAGCCAGGGGCTGTAGAAACTGCGCGAGCGGTGGGTTTCAAAGCTCACCGGCAGCGGGCAGGTCGCCGCCAGTGCCAGGGCCTCGCCCCAAAACGCGCTCTGCACCGGCCATGGCCAGCTGTCGCTGCCGCTGAGCACACTGATCCGCACGGGCGCCAGCGCCGGTGCGGCCAGGAGTTGCTGCTCCAGCTCCCGCAGATGCTGCTGCGGGGAGCACTCCAGCCGCGGCACGTAGTCGCCTCCCGTGAGCAGCTCCAGCACCAGGGCCTGGCCGGCCTCCGCCAGCTGCCGATGCACCGCCTCGGCCGGCAGCGCTGCCAGGGCCGGATGGCGCAGGTTGGCCTCCAGTCCGTCGAAGCCCTGGCGGCGGGCGGTGGCGATCGCCGCGGTGAGATCGCCGCCGAAGCCCCAGAGGCTGAACAGCAGCAGCGGCGTTGCCGCTTCAGGGGCCGGTGAATTCATCGGGCTTGATCCCGAGGTACACCGCCTCCTTGAAGAGCGCCTGCTTGGCCTCGGCATCGTTGGCCTGCGCCGCACGCTGGAACCGGCTGCGCAGCGCGTCGACCAGGGCCTGGCGGCGCGGATCGCTGGTGCTCATCAACAGCCGCTTCACAACCCCAAATCTAGGCATCCCACCCTCCGTGTCGCCCGCAGGGTGCGCGTCTGGTCGCATCGCCTACGGCACGGTGCCGGCGGCGCTGATGGGATGGCCTTCTGCCGAACCCAGCCAACACCGTGGACGACCCCAGCCCAGCACCGCTGATCGCCCGCAGCACCCTGGCAGAGCTCAACCGCCTGCGCGACGGCCCGGCAGCCCTGCGGCTGGCCAGCCATCTCCTCACGATCGTGGCCGGCGGCCTGGTGTGGGGCCACCAGGCCTGGACGCTGCCGCTGCGCCTCGCTGGCCTGCTGCTCTGCGGTGTGGCTCTGGCCACCTGTTTCGCCGGCCTGCACGAATGCAGCCATCGCACTGCCTTTCGCCAGCGTCGCCTCAACGATGCAGCGGCCTGGCTGCTGGGGCTACTCAGCTTCTACAACGCCACCGCCTATCGCCGCTACCACCAGTGGCACCATCGCTACACCCACCAGCCGGGGCTCGACCCTGAGCTTGACGATCCCGTGCCCACCAGCCTGGGCGCTTACGTGCTGGAGTTGAGTGGCTGGAACTGGTGGATCGGCAAGCTGCGCGGCTATGGGCTCCTGCTCTGGGGTGACCTCGCCGCTGTGCCCTATCTCAACGCGGAGGTGATCCCGGCGGTGCGGCGTTCGGTGCGTGTGCAGGTGGGCACCTACCTGGCCCTGGCGGTGCTGTCGTTGATCGGCGGCCATGGCGCCCTGTTCTGGTACTGGCTGCTACCGCTGGCGGTGGGCCAGCCGTTTCTGCGCTTCGTGCTGCTGGCGGAGCACAGCGGCTGCAGCTTCTGCAACGACGGCACCCGCAACACCCGCACCACCCTCACCACCTGGCCGGTGCGTTGGCTGATGTGGAACATGCCGTTTCATGCGGAGCACCATCTCTACGCCTCGATTCCCTTCCACGCCCTGCCGGCGGCCCATGCGCAGCTGGCGCCGCGGTTGCAGCATCTCGATCGCGGCTACCTGGCGCTGCATCGGCAGCTGCTGGCCAACCTGCCGGCCCTGGCGCTTCCAGCATGAGCCTGGCATCGGGCGGCCGCTGGCTCGACCACCAGCTCGGCCACTGGACCCTGCAGTGCGGGCGCACCATTCCCCAGGCGCGGTTGCGTGCCCTGCAGATCGGCGAGCTCCGGGCCGATCGCTCCAATCTGATTCTGGTACCCACGTCGTACGGCGCTCGGCCGGAGGATCTGGCCTGGCTGGCTGGGCCGGTGCTCGATCCGCAGCGCTGGTGCATCGTGATCGTCGGCCAGTTCGGCAATGGCGCCTCCAGCAGCCCGAGCAACAGCGCCATGGGCCTGGCTGAACAGGGCTGGCTGGTGCGGCATGGCGACAACGTGGCCGCCCAGCACCATCTGCTGCGGGAGGTGTTCCAGGTGGAGCGCATCCCCCTGATCTATGGCTGGTCGATGGGCGCTCAGCAGGCGTATCAGTGGGCTGTGGACCAGCCGGAGCTGGTGGAGCGGATCTGCTGTGTGTGCGGCACGGCCCGCACCTCGCCCCACAACCACCTCTTCTGCCTCAGCCTGCGCCAGGCCCTCACCGCCGACCGCCACTGGACCGGCAGCGGCTTCCGTGCCGACCCGGAGCAGGGGCTGCGCACCTATGCCCTGATCTATGCCAGCTGGGCCGCCAGCCAACCCTTTTTTCGCCGCTTGGACGAACCGGTGGAGCGGTATGTGGAACAGCAGTGGTTGCCCCACTACCAGCGGCACGACCCCCGCGACCTGATCGCCATGCTCGACACCTGGCTGGCCCACGACGTGGCCGGCGGCGGTGATCTCGACACCACCCTCAGCCGGATCCGGGCCCATGTGGCCGTGGTGGCCGGCAGTCACGATCTGTATTTCCCGCCGCAGGATCTGGCCGCTGATGCGGCGGCCATTCCCGGCGCCAGCTTCCACCGCCTCGAGTCGGAGCTGGGCCATCGCGCCGGCAACCCCCACAGCAGCCCCCCGGAGCAGGAGCGGCTGCGCTCGATCGTGGAGGGCCTGCTGGCCGCCGACCCACGGCCCTGAGCGCACGCTCCCTCCGCCCGTTCACCCCTGAGATTCCGCTGGTATGTCGACGTTCTCGTTTGTGCTGGTGTCGTTCACCGACCTGTTCGGCATCCAGCGGGCCAAGCTGGTGCCGGCCTCTGCCCTGACCGCCATGGCGGCCGATGGGGCGGGGTTTGCGGGCTTCGCCGCCTGGCTCGATCTCTCCCCCGCCGACGGCGATGTGCTGGCCGTGCCCGATCCGGCCAGCCTCACAGCTCTGCCCTGGCAGAGCGAGGTGGGCTGGATGGCCGCCGACCTCACCCTCAACGGTGAACCCATGGCCCAGTGTCCGCGTCGACTGCTGCGTCTCCAGCAGCAGCGGGCCGCCGCCCTCGGCTTTGAGCTGCGCAGCGGTGTGGAGGCGGAATTCTTTCTGCTCAGCCCGGATGGGGCGGCGATCGCCGATCCGGCCGACCACCAGGAGAAGCCCTGCTACGACCAGCTGGCCCTGATGCGACGCTTCGGCCTGATCGGGCCCCTGCTCACGGCGATGGAGCAGCTGGGCTGGGGCCCATACCAGGCCGACCACGAGGACGCCAACGGCCAGTTCGAGATCAACTGGACCTTCGCCGACGCTCTCACCACTGCCGATCGCCACGCCTTCTTCAAGGTGATGGTGAAGGCGATGGCCGAACAGCAGGGGCTGCGGGCCAGCTTCATGGCCAAGCCCTTCGCCGCCCTCACGGGCAACGGCTGCCACACCCACCTCTCGCTCTGGGGTGCGGCGGGCACGGCGGCGGAGGGCCGCAACCTCTTCCACGACCCTGCCGGAGAACTGGGGCTCTCACCGCTGGCCTATCACTTTCTGGGAGGGCTGATCGCCCACGCCCCGGCCCTGTGCGCGATCACCAACCCCACGGTGAACAGCTACCGGCGCCTGGCGGCACCACCCACCACCTCCGGCGCCACCTGGAGCCCGGGCGGCATCAGCTACACGGGCAACAACCGCACCCACATGGTGCGCATCCCCGACGGCCAGCGCCTGGAGCTGCGCCTCCCCGACGGTTC
>JAYKGR010000041.1:0-21652 GCA_035285645.1 Cyanobacteriota bacterium
GTTCCACCATGGATTCCATCACTTCCGCTGCGTCTGTTGTGGCCGCTGGTCTCGCCGTCGGTCTCGGCGCCATCGGTCCTGGCATCGGTCAGGGCACCGCTGCCGGCGGCGCCGTTGAAGGCATCGCCCGCCAGCCCGAAGCCGAGGGCAAAATCCGCGGCACCCTGCTGCTGTCTCTGGCCTTCATGGAGGCCCTCACCATCTACGGCCTGGTTGTGGCTCTGGTGCTGCTGTTCGCCAACCCGTTCGCCGGTTGACGACCCCACGTTGGCGTCATCCCTCTCACCTAAGGGTCACGACCCGTCTCGATGAGGGGATGGCGCCGACGCTCCCACCTTCCGCCCGCATCCCGTTCCATGACCAGCTGGCTTCTGCTCGCCGAAGCGGCCACCACGGCAGGCTCCACCGAGGGAGGAGGTCTGTTTGACCTCGACGCCACCCTGCCGCTGATGGCGGTACAGGTGGTGATCCTCACCTTCATTCTCAATGCCCTGTTCTTCCGTCCCGTGGGCCGAGCGGTCGAGGATCGGGAGGGCTTCATCAACACCAGCAGGGCTGAGGCCAAACAGCAGCTGGCCCAAGCCGAGCGTCTCGAAGCGGATCTCAAGGCTCAGCTCAAAGAGGCTCGCCTTCAGGCCCAGAAGGTGATTCAGGAGGCCGAGCAGGATTCTGATCGCCTTTATCGCGAGGCGATGGCTCTGGCTCAGGCCGAGTCCATCGCTAGCCGTGAGCAGGCTCGACGCGAAATCGACAGCCAGCGCTCTGCAGCCCTATCCACTCTCACCGGTGATGCCGATCGGCTCGCCACCTTGATCGTCGATCGTCTCCTGGCCGCGTGATGACTACCTACGTACTGGCCACCCACGGTGGCTTCGGTCTGAATCTCAACCCGTTCGACACGAACATCATCAACCTGGCGATCGTGATCGCTGGTCTGGTTTATTTCCTGCGGGGCTTCCTTGGCGGCATCCTTGAGCGTCGCCGCACTGCCATCGTCAGCGATCTGAAGGAGGCGGAAGACCGCCTCGCTTCGGCGACCGCGGCGTTGAGCGCCGCCCAGAGCGATCTGTCCGCCGCCCAAGCCAAGGCTGAGTCGATCCGCAGCGATGCCCATGCCCGCGCGGAAGCGATCCGACTCGAAAGCGAAAAGCGCACCGTCGAGGAGATGGCTCGCCTCAAGCAAAGCTCTTCGTCCGATCTGGCAGCCGAAGCCTCCCGCGTCAGCAGAACTCTGCAGCGTGAAACCGCTCGCCTGGCCATTGAAAAAGCCTTGGCAAGCATCGCCGGTCGTCTCGACACAACGGCGCAAGCCCGTCTGATTGACCAGTCCATCCAGTCTCTGGGGGTTCGCTGATGCCATTGCTCAACGCCATCACCACGCCCTACGCCGAGGCATTCCTGCAGGTGTGTGAATCCCGGGGCGAAACCGATCAAGCCGTGGATCAGGCCCGCGAACTACTCACCCTCTGGCATGGTTCTCCTGAGCTCAGGGAGGCCATGGCATCTCCCGTGATTGAGGCTCAGGCCAAAAAGGCAGCCCTGACCGGCCTGTTTGGGACCAGTCTCTCGCCAGCATTCCTCAACCTCCTCAAGCTGCTCACGGATCGACAACGGATCGGCTTTCTTGATGCCGTGCTCGAGCGTCTGCTGGAGCTGTACCGCGAACAACGCGGCATTGCACTGGCCACCGTCACCTCCGCGAGCCCCCTGAGCGACGACCAGCAGACCATGCTGGTCGAAAAGATCAAAGCCGTAGCCGGTACTGATCGTGTTGAGGTGAACCAACAGCAGGACCCCGCTCTCATTGGCGGATTCGTCCTGCGGGTCGGTTCCAAGGTGATCGACGCCAGCCTGGCGGGTCAGATCCGTCGCCTTGGCCTTGAGCTGGCCAAGGTGAGCTAGCACCTCTCTCTCCACGCCCCCTCCGCCCCCCATCGCTTTCCCCACAGGAAATTCCCACCATGGTTTCCATCCGCCCCGACGAGATCAGCGCCATCCTTCAGCAGCAGATCGCCGACTACGACAAGTCGGTGTCTGTAAGCAACGTTGGCACCGTGCTCCAGATCGGCGACGGCATCGCCCGCGTTTACGGCCTTGAACAGGTGATGGCGGGCGAGCTGGTTCAGTTTGAGGACGGCACGGAAGGGATTGCCCTCAACCTGGAAGATGACAACGTAGGCGCGGTGCTTATGGGCGAAGGCCGTGGCATCCAGGAGGGGAGCACCGTGAAAGCCACGGGCAAGATCGCTGCGGTGCCGGTGGGCGATGCCATGCTGGGCCGTGTGGTCAATTCGCTGGGCCAGCCGATTGATGGCAAGGGGGAGATTCCCACCAGCGAAACCCGCCTGATCGAGTCGATGGCGCCGGGCATCATCCAGCGCAAATCGGTGCACGAGCCGATGCAAACCGGAATCACGGCGATCGATGCCATGATTCCCATCGGCCGCGGCCAGCGCGAACTGATCATTGGCGACCGTCAGACGGGTAAAACCGCGATTGCCATCGACACGATCCTCAACCAGAAAGGTGAGGATGTGATCTGTGTGTATGTGGCCGTAGGCCAGAAAGCTGCTTCGGTAGCCAACGTGGTGGAGGTGCTGCGCGAGCGCGGCGCCCTCGACTACACCGTGGTGGTGGCCGCGAATGCCTCCGACGCCGCTGCTCTGCAATACCTGGCGCCCTACACCGGAGCCGCCATTGCTGAGTCGTTCATGTACAAGGGCAAAGCCACCCTGGTGGTCTATGACGACCTCACCAAGCAGGCCCAGGCCTATCGGCAGATGTCGCTGCTGCTGCGTGGCCCCCCCGGCCGTGAGGCTTATCCCGGCGACGTGTTCTACTGCCACAGCCGTTTGCTGGAGCGCGCAGCCAAGCTGAGCGATGCCATGGGCAAAGGCTCCATGACGGCTCTGCCGATCATTGAAACCCAGGCCGGCGACGTATCTGCCTACATCCCCACCAACGTGATCTCGATCACCGATGGTCAGGTGTTTCTCAGCTCCGACCTGTTCAACTCCGGCTTGCGCCCTGCCATCAACGTGGGCATCTCCGTGAGCCGGGTGGGTGGTGCAGCCCAGACCAAGGCCATCAAGAAAATTGCCGGTACTCTCAAGCTCGAACTGGCCCAGTTCGACGAACTGGCTGCCTTCTCCCAGTTTGCCTCCGATCTGGATGCTGCCACCCAGGCCCAGCTGGCCAGGGGCAAGCGTTTGCGGGAGCTGCTCAAGCAATCACAGTTCAGCCCGCTGAACCTCGCTGAGCAGGTGGCCGTGGTGTACGCCGGCGTGAAAGGTCTGATCGACGATGTGCCGGTGGATCAGGTTGTTCAGTTTGCCCGCGAACTGCGGGAGTATCTGAAGTCGAGCAAGCCCGACTACATCACGAAGGTGATGGCTGATAAAGTGCTCAGCGACGAGGCGGAAGCCATGCTCAAAGATGCCATCAAGGAGGTTGTCTCCTCGATGGCCGTCGCCGCCTGAGGATCCCGAGATGGCTAATCTCAAGGAGATCCGCGACCGGATCAGCTCCGTTAAAAACACCCGTAAAATCACTGAAGCCATGCGTCTCGTGGCCGCCGCCAAAGTGCGGCGCGCCCAGGAGCAGGTTCTGCGCAGCCGCCCATTTGCCGATCGACTGGCACGGGTTCTGCAGAATCTGCAGGCCCGCATGGGCTTCGAAGTGGCCGATGCCCCTCTGCTTCAAGCGCGGCCAGTCGGCACCATCACCCTCCTAGCTGTCACCGGCGATCGGGGCCTTTGCGGTGGCTACAACGCCAACATCATCAAACGCACAGAGCAACGGTTTGCTGAACTCAAGGCTCAAGGTTTCAAAGTGGACCTGGTGCTGATGGGCCGCAAAGCCATCAGCTATTTCCAGAATCGATCCAACATCTACTCCATCCGGGCCACGTTCACCGGTTTGGAGCAGGTACCCACTGCCTCCGAAGCCAACAGCATCGCCAACGAAGTGCTGGCCGACTTCCTCTCGGGCAGCACCGACCGGGTGGAGATCATTTACACCAAGTTCATCAACCTGGTCAGTTCTTCACCTGTGGTGCAGACCCTCCTACCACTTGATCCTCAGGGAATTGCCAGCCCTGATGATGAGATCTTCCGCCTGATCACCACCGACGGACGCCTGGGGGTTGAGGTGAGCAAGCGCGAGAACACCGAGGCCCCGCTCGAAAGCGACTTCGTGTTTGAGCAGGACCCCGACCAGTTGCTCAATGCCCTACTACCGCTATACCTGGCCAACCAGCTGCTGCGATCCCTGCAGGAAGCTGCTGCCAGCGAACTGGCCAGCCGAATGACGGCCATGAACAACGCCAGCGACAACGCCAAGGCCCTCGCCAAAACCTTGACGCTGGACTACAACAAGGCCCGCCAGGCAGCCATCACCCAGGAAATTCTGGAAGTGGTGGGCGGTGCCGCAGCCATGGCTTAATACCCTTAGGCGATGGAGCCTGCCGGTGGTCTGAGGTTGGAGATCCAACCTCTTTTCCCTTTGGCCATCGGCCTGATCCAGCTGCGACCGGATCCTCTCGATCTTGCTGTGCTGATCCAGGCGATCCGGACCCAACAGCACGGCGCCTCATCCAATCCCGACCCAGGCTGCGCCTGGACGGGTGACCTACACGGCGTCAGCCAACTGCAACGCCATCCCGATTTCGCCCCTTTGCTGGGTCGGCTGACTGCCCAGGCGGCCGAATACATCGATCAGCTGGGTTTTGATCGCCGCCACTACAGCCTGCATCTGCAGCGCTGCTGGCCAGTGGTCAGTGAACCCGGTCAACTGGTGGGGCGGCATCACCACCCCAATGCTCACCTCAGCGGCGTGTACTACCTCACGGGTGATGGCACACCGTTGAGCGGCTCGCTGCGGCTGTTCCCTCCCCGGCAAACCAACGAGTTGGTGCCTGGGCTCGCTGTGGGCCATGGCGGACCGATTCGGAGCGATTCGGAGGCCGCCCGCCGCTGGAATGCTCCGTGGTTTGATCTGTCTCCCCTGGCCGGACGCCTGGTGCTCTTTCCCGCCAGCGTGGATCACAGCGTGCTCGAAAATCGCGATCGGGAAAGCCGCATCTCCCTGAGCTTTGACCTCGTGCTCAGCGCGCCTCCCGCCACCACCGGCGCGCCAACCCCTGAGTATCTGGCTCCCCATCCGCTCGACTGGCAGCCGATCGGGGAAGATGGATCGTTTCCGGCCTGATCGTCTTTCCTGTGTCCGATTCCCAGACCTTCCAGATCAGCGTTGAGCTGGACGGCCAGACGTACAGCTTCGCCGGTCGATCCGACCAGACCGTGCTGGCAGCAGGCGAAGAAGCTGGTGTGCCGCTGCCCAGCTCCTGCACCGCCGGGGTATGCACCACCTGCGCTGCCCGACTCCGCAGTGGCACGGTGCATCAACCCGACGCCATGGGGGTGAAAGCCGAGCTGCAACAACAGGGTTACGCCCTGCTCTGCGTGGCCTATCCCCGCAGTGATCTTGATGTGCTCGCCGGCCAGGAGGATGCGCTCTATGAGGCCCAGTTCGGCCAATACCAGAAGTGAGCACGCTCGGGTCGTGACCGTCTCCCCACTGCTGCCGTTCTGTTTCTGGCTGCCCAAGCCGGCCCACCACCGCTCGGGGCCGCCTGACCTCGCCAGCCTGGCTGACGGCATCACCGACCACCTGGCGGGGCAAGGATGGCCAGGAGCGGAACCCCTGCGCTGGGCAATCACCGCTGTGGATCCGGTGCGGGGCTGGCGGTTGGAAGGCGTGGCCGTGGCGAGCGGTGATCAGGCTGTGGCATGACGGCCGCACCGCCACTGCCCACCCTGCTGCTGATCCCCACGGGAATCGGCTGTGAGCAGGGTGGCTACGCCGGAGATGGCCTGCCAGCCGCTCGATTGCTGGCAGCCGCCAGCGATTGCCTGATCACGCATCCCAACGTGATGAACGCCGCCAGCCTGTACTGGAGCGATCGTCGCATTCACTACGTGGAGGGGTGGGCCCTGGATCGGTTCGCAGCGGGCTCCCTGGCCCTCGCTCCGCGACCCTGCCAGCGGATCGGCGTGCTGCTCGACGCTGGCATCGAGCCCGAGTTGGTGCTGAGGCATCGCCAGGTGATCGAAGCCTGCCGAGCCAGCCTCGGACTGACGATCGGGCCGGTGCGCACCACAGACGTGCCCCTAGGGGTGCACCTGGCGCGGGGAGAGAGCGGCAGCAGCTGGGGCACGATCGACCATCCAGACGCGCTGCTCCGCGCCGGCGAGCAGCTGGTGGCCGGCGGAGCGACCGCCATCGCCGTGGTGGCCCGGTTTCCCGATGACACCGGCAGTGCGGCCTTGGCGGCTTACCGGGCCGGGGCCGGCGTAGACGCCCTGGCGGGGGCAGAGGCGGTGATCAGCCATCTGTTGGTGCGTCACCTGGGGATCCCCTGCGCCCATGCACCCGCCCTGCAACCGCTGCCACCCGATCCTGATCTGGATCCAAGGGCGGCAGCCGAGGAACTAGGGCACACCTTTCTGCCCTGCGTGCTGGTGGGCCTGAGCCGCGCACCCGACCTACGGCCTGAGCCAGCCATGGGTGGTCAACTGCTCCACGGCAGCGCCCTGGGGGCTGTTGTGGCGCCGGCCGATGCGCTCGGCGGCGCTGCGGTGCTGGCCTGCGCCGCCCGGGGCATCCCCCTGATCACCGTGGCCAACCCCTGCCTACTGGCCGTGAACGCCACAGCCCTGGAGCTGCCGGTGCTGCCGGCCCGCTCCTATGCCGAAGCGGCAGGACTGGTGACCGCCCTGCGCGAAGGGCTGAACCCAGAGTTGCTCAGCGCAGGCAGGCCATCGGATGACGGGGCGTGGCACCCAGGGCTTTCGCCACCACCGGGTGACACACAGCCCCATCGGCCGTATTGAGACCGCTCAGCAACTCGGGTCGGTCGGTGACCGCCTCCGCCAAGCCCCGACCGGCCATCACCCGGATGTAAGGCAGCGTGACACTCACCAGCGCAGCAGTGGAGGTGAAGGGCACCGCCCCGGGCATGTTGCCCACCGCATAGTGCTGCACCCCATGGATGGTGCGCACCGGATCGCTGTGGGTGGTTTCGCGGCTGGTGGCAATGCAGCCCCCTTGGTCGATGGCCACATCGACGATCACCGAGCCGGCGCGCATCTGCTGCACCAGAGGTTCACTCACCAGCGTGGGAGCACGGCCACCAGGCACCAGCACCGCACCGATCAGTAGATCGGCCGTGGGCACGAGCCGCTGCACCAAAGCCTCGCTACTCACCAGGCTCACCATCCGGCCGATGCGCTGCGGTTCGAGCTGCCGCAGGCGCTCGGGAGACTTATCGAGCAGCAGCACCTCCGCATCCATGGCGGCGGCGATGCGGGCGGCATGCCACCCCACTGTGCCGGCCCCCAGCACCACCACCCGGGCCGGCGCAACACCGGTACACCCACCGAGCAGCACCCCCCGGCCACCCTGCGGTTTTTCGAGCAGGTGGGCACCCACCTGGGTGGCGATCCGACCGGCCACTTCGCTCATCGGTGCCAGCAGCGGCAGGCTGCCATCGTCGAGCTGCACGGTTTCGTAGGCCACGGCTGTGGTGCCGGCCTCCAGCAGGGCACGGCCCACCTCGGGGTAGGCCGCAAGGTGCAGGTAGGTGAACAACACCAGGTCGGGGCGCAGAAAGCCGAATTCCTCCGGCTGGGGCTCCTTCACCTTCACCACCAGGTGGGCGGCCCAGGCCTCTGCGCGGCTGACCAACCGGGCACCGGCAGCACGATAGTCCTCGTCGCCCAGGCCGGCTCCCAGGCCGGATCCCTCCTCGATGCGCACCTCCATCCCCTGGGTCACCAGATCGCGTACACCATCGGGGGTGAGGGCCACGCGACGCTCATCGCGTTTGATCTCCGCCGGCACACCGATGCTGGCCATCGGGGCGGCGAGGCCGGCTGGGGCCATGGGGGGGCTGGCAGGGTTCCCCAATCTTGCGTCAACGGTGCGGCGGTGTCAGCCGGCGGCGATGGGCATGCGCCAGCCGCTACCGAAGGATCGGGAACTCACCTTGAGCACCGGTGGGGCCTGGCGCCGCTTGAATTCAGCGCGGCGCAGCCAATCGTGCACGGGCTGCACCAGGGTGGGATCGGCACCAGCGGCATGGAGCGCCTCACCATCGGCCTGATGTTCGATGATGGCCTTGAGGATCGGATCAAGCTGCTCGTAAGCCGGCAGCGCATCGCTGTCGCGCTGGTTGGGGCGCAGCTCGGCACTCGGCGGCTTGGTACGGATAGCGGTGCCGATCAGATCGCCGGCCGACGGGAGCCCCAGATCGGCTCGGCAGGCAGCCGCAGCGGGACTGTCCAGCCAGGTGCACAGGCGGCTCACGGTGGTTTTGTAGAGATCACCGATCACGGCGAGGGCGCCGTTCATGTCGCCGTAGAGCGTGCAGTAGCCCACCGCCAACTCCGATTTGTTGCCGGTGGCCAACAACAGATGACCCTGCTGGTTGGCCACAGCCATCAATAGTGTGCCGCGGATGCGCGACTGAAGATTCTCAGCCGCCAGACCGGTGGGGGGGCCGTCGAGGGCCGGGGTGAGGGTGGCATCGAAGCCGGCCATCAGCGGCGCGATGGGCAGGGTATGGGTGGTGAGGCCAAGGCGAGCGGCCAGGGCGGTGGCGTCGGTGAGAGAGCCGGCAGAACTCCAGGGGGAGGGCATGAGCAGGGCATGCACCCGCTGAGCGCCGAATGCCGCCACCGCCAGCACCGCCACCAGGGCTGAATCGATGCCGCCGCTGAGGCCCAGCAGGGCGGAGCCAAACCCGCACTTGCCGGCGTAGTCGGCCAGGCCCAACACCAAGGCCCTCAAGAGCTGCTCCTCCAGCACCGGCGGCGGCGCCGGTGGATCGGGGTGTTCAGCCGCGGCGTCCCACACCGCCAGATGCTCGCGGCAGCTGGCGAGCTGCAGGTGCCGCGAGCCACGACCATCCACCACAAAGCTGGCGCCATCGAACACCAGCTCGTCGTTGCCCCCCACCTGGTTCACGTACACCACCGGGCAGCCGAGCCGCTGGGCCGCGCGGGCTGCCAGCTGGTGACGGAGGGCCAGCTTCTCGAGACCGAAGGGGGAGGCGGAGAGATTCAGCAACAGGTCGATGCGGTGTTCGAACAGGGCGGCCACGGGGTCGTCGCCGGCCAAGCGCGGGCCCAGCAGCTCCTCCTCGACCCAGAGGTCTTCACAGATCGTGAGACCGAGGCGCCAGGAGCGCCCGCCAGCTTGGAACTCCAGCACGCCAGGGCTGCTAGCCGCACGGAAGTAGCGCCGTTCATCAAAGACGTCGTAGCTGGGCAGCAGGCGCTTGCGGGCCACCACGCGCCAGTCGCCCGCTGCCACCAGGGCAACGGCGTTATGGAGAGCCGGCAGCTGGCCGTCGTGGATGGGTTCGGCCATCCCCACCAGCAGGGGCGGGCCACCAACGAGCTGACGGGCCAGCCCATCGAGGGCCTTCGCCTGCTTCAGCAGGCGGTCGCCGTCCAACAGCAGATCGCGAGGCGGATAGCCCCAGAGCGACAACTCCGGTGTCACCACCAGATCGGCACCAGCGGCCGCCGCCTGCCCGGCAGCCGCCAGCAACCGCTCAGCATTGCCAGACAGGTCACCCACGAGGGGATCGATCTGAGCCAGGGCGAGACGCATCAGGGGAGGGGCAGGCCGTAAGGATTGTGCTGCAGCAGCAGCGGCCGCAGCTCCGCGGGCAGCGATCCAGCGGTGTCGGCGCCGTGGCGCAGGGCAGAGCTGGCGGTGGCGGGCACAGCCAGGTGGAGCACATCCACACGGGCGCCGGCCGCGCGCAGACGGTCGAGGGCGGCGGCATCGAGGGGCCAGCCCTGACGCGGCACCAACGCCAGCCGGCAGTCGCGCAGCAGGGCGTCGGCCTGGTGCCAGCGGGGGATCGCCCCGGCCAGGTCGCTGCCGACCACGAGCACGGGTGTGCGATCGGGCCAGAGCCGGCGGGCCCGCTCCAGGGTCTCGATCGCCCAGGGGCTGCTGAGCTCCTGGTGCAGGCTGAGGCGCGGATCGCCGATGGCGTCCACCATGGCCGCCAGCAGCGCCGTGCGCAGAGGAAGCGGGGCCACATGCTGCTTGAGCGGGTTGTCGCTGGCCCAGGTGGCGACAGCGGGGTAGTGGTGCACGAGGCCCTGCAGCAGGGCGCGGTGGCCGAGCGTGGGCGGATCGGCGCTGGTGCCGAACAGGGCGATGGACCCACTCATGGCAGCAGGGCCGGCAGATGCAGGCTGTCGGGCCGAGCGGGCCAGCGGCCCAGCCAATCGCGGCTGTTGGGGTCTTGCTCAGCCAGGCGGCGCAGCAGGGCACCGGGCCGGCCGGCGGCGGTGGCGCCCCGCAACAGCTCCGCCGCTGCCAGCCGGCCGGTGCGGCGGGTAGTCTGCACCGCCAGGGCCGCCTGGGCCACCGCCACCGGTGCCGCGGGCGCTAGGCTCATGCCGCCGCTCACCGGGGCCAAGAGCAGCAGGAGCTGCCGCACCCCGGCAAGCAGCGCCTGCACACCCAGCTGGGCTCCCCCCAACAGGGCGTTGTGACCGCCCAGGCGGGCGAGCAGCTGGCGGGCGCCACTGCCGCTGAGCGGCAGGCCATAGAGCTCACACAACTGGTAAACCAGCGCGCTGTCACAGGCGATGCCACCGGCGAGATCGAGCGCAAGGAGAGGGTTGAGCGCCACCCCGGCGGCCTTCATGGCGGCATAGCGGCCGATCAGGCCCTGGGCCCGGCGGCGGCCCTGGCGAAGCCGCTGCTGATGCAGCACCTGGCTGAAACGATCGGCGCTGCGCAGGGCGTTGAGTGCCAAAAGCAGGGGGCCGTGCTGCTCCAACAAGGTCAGCAGCTCCTGGCGAAGGGGTTGCACCTGGGGCGGAAGCGCCTCGCTGCGCACCCGTCCATCGGGCCGCAGCCTCGCCTGGCGGGGTGCGGCCGCCACCGCGATCGGCCGCAGGCCCTGCAGGGCGACCGGCAGCCGGCGGCGGATGCTGGTGAGCAGGGCCGGCAGCTCCTCAGTGGGCCAGGCATCGCAGCGGTTGAGCACCAGCAGCAGCGGTTTGCCGCTGGCGAGCAGGGGGCCGAGCGCCTCCAGCTCCATACGGCTGAGGTCGCCGTCGAGCACGAACAGCACCAAATCAGCCGCCAAAGCCACCCGCGCCGCCAGGCGCGCCCGCCCCGCACCGGCGATTTCATCGATGCCGGGGG
Organism: Cyanobacteriota bacterium; assembly: GCA_035285645.1. Lineage (GTDB taxonomy): Bacteria > Cyanobacteriota > Cyanobacteriia > PCC-6307 > Cyanobiaceae > Cyanobium. Next base: position 11,242 of record JAYKGR010000041.1, read on the forward strand.
TGTCGACCAGGTCGACCCAGCGCAACCCCCCGATCGCCACCGGCCAGCGTTGCCGCTCCTGGCGGCGGGTGCAGCCATGGGCCACATCGGTGGCGAAATGGGGCTGGCCGAGCAGAGCATTGAGCAAGCTCGACTTACCTACGCCCACGCGGCCGAACACCGCCACCCGCAGACCGGCGTGGGCAAAGCGGTGCAGCTGGCTGTCGAGGGTTGCCAGCTCTCCCGCCAGCAGGCTCCGCTCACGGCCGCTGAGCTGCAGCTCGCCACGCCAGCGTTCGAGCAACAGGCGGCAGCGCTCCGGGGTGGAGGGTGGTGCCGTCATGGGTGGGGGCGCGGCATGATCAGCGGCGCGGGGCACAGCGCATGCGCCATTCTCCCTCCCCCCGCCAGCGCCCCCCGCAGCATCCGCCATGGTTCCCCCCTTTGATGCCCAACTGCTTGCCCAGCGGCGCCGGCGGTTCGTGGAAGGCCTGGGGGGGGCGGCCGCGGTGATTCCAGCCGCACCGCTGGTCACCCATCACGCTGACGTCGACCATGCATTTCGCCAGAACAGTGATTTCTGGTACCTGACGGGATTGGATGAACCGGGCGCCGTGGCCCTGTTTTTGCCCCATCGCGACGACGCTCACTTCGTGCTGTTTGTGGCGCCCAAGGATGCGAGCGCCGAGGTGTGGAACGGCTTCCGTTGGGGTTGCGAAGGAGCGGTGCAACGCTTTGGGGCTGATGTGGCCCATCCGATCAGCGAACTGGAGGAGCGATTGGCTGGCTACCTAGAGGGGGCGGAGGGGATTGCCTTTCGCGTGGGGCGCCATCCGCAGGTGGAACCCTTGGTGCTGGCGGCCTGGGCGCGCCAGCTCGACCGAGCGCCCCGCAGCGGCCAAGCGGCGCTGGGGTTGGTCGCGCCCTGCCCGCTGCTGCACAACCTGCGACGGCGCAAGGGGCCTGAGGAACTGGAGCGATTGCGGGAAGCGGCGCGGATCTCGGCCGAAGCCCATGAACTGGCCAGACGAGTGGCTCGTCCTGGACTCAGCGAGCGACAGGTGCAGGCGGTGATCGAGCAGCATTTTCTCGAGCAGGGGGCGCGGGGGCCGGCCTACGGATCGATCGTGGCTGGCGGCGACAACGCCTGTGTGCTGCATTACACCGCCAACGACGCCACCCTGGCGGACGGCGACCTGCTGCTGATCGACGCCGGCTGCATGCTGGGCGACTACTACAACGGCGACATCACCCGCACCTTTCCCGTGAACGGCCGCTTCAGCCCCGAGCAGCGGGAACTTTATGCCCTGGTGCTGGTGGCTCAGGAGGCGGCAGTGGCAGCGGTGCGGCCGGGGGAAACCGCCGAGGGTGTGCATGCCACAGCCGTGCGCGTGCTGGTGGAGGGACTCATCGAGCTTGGGCTGCTGGTGGGCGACGTGGATGGCCTGATCGAGCAGGCTGCCTACCGTCACCTTTACATGCACCGCACCGGCCACTGGCTGGGGCTGGACGTGCACGACGTGGGCGCTTATCGGCTGGGGGAACACCCCGTGCCCCTTGAGCCGGGCATGGTGCTCACTGTGGAGCCAGGGCTATACCTGAGCGACCGGCTGCCGGTGCCAGAGGGACAGCCGCCGATCGATGCCCGCTGGAAGGGCATCGGCATCCGGATTGAAGATGACGTGGCTGTGACCGAGCACGGCCATGAGGTGCTGACGGCGTCGGCGTTGAAGGCGGTGGCGGCGATGGAGCGCTAGCAGCAGCATGTGAGCTGCTTCGATACGTGGCTGAATGCAGCTCAAAAGCTTTGCCCACAGCCCTGGGAGGCGCTGGATTTGCACGCCATTTGCACGCCAGGAGAAGAGTGTACAATGCAATAGCGATAATTACCTTATCTTGACGAACGTCCAGCCAGTTACCCATCCAATCCGCAAGCATGTCGATCATCAGTGGAGCGGACATGCAGAGGGGAGACCATTGGTCTTCATGCACATACCGAAGACGGCAGGGACCTCAGTTTCGTCATTACTGCAGCAGTGGTTTCGCGAAGACGAGATCATGCCTCCACTCGTTTGCCAAAGCTGGCAGTGCAGCCATCCAGCACTTGCACTGGCGGCCAAGAAGTACAAATTATTTGGCATCGGCAAGCACTATGACGGCGACGATATATTGTCAACGATGCGACTCATCCGCGCCAATGGCCTCCATCCATTTCTACTTGCATGTCTGCGAGAGCCACGCGAACGACTGATCAGCCAATATTTTCACTGGAGACGATCACTCGCCTCAGATCTTGAGCATACAACTCAGCTCGCACGCATGGCCTATCAACAGGCCAGAGACTTAAGCCTCGCTCAATTTCTCAAGTGCGACAATCCCTTCACGATCAGTCACTTCAGGAACTATCAAGTACGTTTATTCGCTGGATCAAGATCCTCATGGATGCTTGATGACGAGCAGATGCTCGACCTAGCGCTTGAAAATGCATCCCACTTTGACTTATTAGGAAAAACCGAAAACTTAAAAGACCTCCTACTCACGCTGTCCGAGGCCTATGGTTTCTATTATGGCGGAGAAGATATTCTTCTAAACCGTGCTCCGTCAAATCAACAAACAGGATTGAATGACGAGTCGGAAGAAATGGTCGAAGCATTCACATCTATAGATCAACGATTTTGGAACGCCCTATTCAGCAACCAGGAATCTCGCAGAGACATCCAGCACATTCCATCCTTTTATGATTTTGATTGGCGGACAATTGATGCACTTCTAGAAGGATCTACATACACCTACTCCATGGTAGAACGCCTTGACGGCTATGGATGGCATGTGCGAGAGGGGCTGGAACACGATACGAGATGGTCTGGCCCCGGGAAAGAAAGCATGGTGATGCTGCAAATTCCACCCGCCAAAGAGCTGAACATCACTTTAAAGGTGATTGCGGTCATCGACTGGGATATCATGAATGGGATGGAAGTCTTCCTGGGAACATCTAGGCCATTAGGAGAGCCCGAACTGGGCCACGATGGTGGCTACACGACGCTCACATTTGCCTTTAGACTGAATAGGATAGCCGACAAAAGAATGCCGCTTCGCATCATTGTACCCTTTGTCAAGTCACATCAAGAAATTAACCCTGAATGGGCCGATCCACGAAAGAAAGGGATTGCAATCAGCACCATTACCGTTTCCTCGCGGCAGATGAAGCACGTTTCACCAACTTGTTCTAGCTTGATTGCCAATCAAATCGACATCCGCGACCTACATCTGAATCAATTTCCCGCCAGTCCAACTCCCAGCTCAATTAACCATCATGAGTTGGAGATCAACCCCATTGAAAGTACAACGTTGGGGCCAAGATCTGTGCTCCCGAAAAAAAGCGTCAATGATGATCACGCAAAGAGCATAGCAACAGGACACTCATCCCGTGCAACAAAATTTGGAAGCCTTATGCTCCAGTCAAGCTTGCGAGAGGTTTCAGATAGAACTTATCGGATTCTACGCCTTCTGCAGGCCTCAGATTCACTCGTACTAACGATTCGAGAGGCGTCAGATCCACGATTAAGATGTCTCTTTAAAAATCCTCTAGTCTCTTCATTTGGCCGCTATGTTGATAACGATCAAGAGACATGCATGATCCATTTAAGCCATATGAACGATACCCTAGGCATCAATATGATCAGCAGTATTCTACTTCTAATGGATAGGATTTCGAAAACCGTCCCAGCGGAGCTGCGATTGCATACCTCCAGCGTTGATGATGAACATGTAGACCTGCTGTTGAGACAATTAATGAAATCACTGACCATCTTTAGCCAAAGCGGCTACTCTAATGAATTCAGGGATTGCATCCTTAAAACATTGCGACCCGAACTCATTCCTATTCCAGTATCCACAGACTTTTACTCACAATTTAAAACCTTGGCAGAGCAGATGGAAGCAAGCGAATATTTCAACCATTCTCAAGTCGGAGAGCTCAATGAGCATTTCGAAAAGATACCGGCCCAGCATCCATGCGATCAGGCCGGCAGGCAGGCGCTCCTTGCCGGCTATGAATTAGCCTACCAGATAACCAGTCGCATAACGCGTGAGAAAACGCCACAAAGAATCCATGACAAAACTATGAATCACGAGGCCAGCAAGCCGAATAAAGACCACTAACACGAGATGCAGGAATATGAAGCAGAGGAATAATCCGCAAAAGCGAGAACCAGAAGTTCTCTATTTACAAGTAGCACATCTCTAGGATAACCCCATTGCGTCGATCCCCTCCCAAACAGCAACGCGATGGAACGAGGCGGCGAAGGAGCGCTATAGCCGGGCGAGACGTTCAGGAAAACAGACGCGAGACCTGTAGCAACCCCGGCGCTGGCAGAACAGCACCTGAGCCGCTGATCTCCACCAGAAGATCAAGCTGACTCTCCAGTGCCGGGCTGAAGTTGTTGATCAGAACGTAGGTGCCGGCGATCGCAGGGTTGCTGGCCACCACCAGGGCTGCCTGACCAGCGGCAAGGGGCTGAAGGCCAAGGCGGCCGCCATCAGCATCAGCAAATACAGCTGCGGCCAGCTCCTGGTAGCTGGTGGCAGCCGTGTTATCGGCGGCTCTTGTACAGCGGCCAGGACGTGCCCGAGCGGCACCGTTGCTCTGCAGCAGCGCCAGGCGGTCATGCCCCAGCTCGAAGTCGGTGATGCGATCGGGGGCACTCAGGGGCGAGTGACCGTGGCGGAAAGCAAAAACATCAGCGCCCACGCCACCGGTGAGCTGGTCACGGCCGCCGCGACCGTTGAGCCAGTCGGGAGCTGAGGATCCACGCAGCGCATCATCGCCAGGCCCACCGATCCAGTCGTCGTTGGTGAGGATCGCGCGAGCACTGGAGGCCCCTGGCTCAACGCTGGCGCCGTGGGCCGTTTGCAGGGTGACGGTCAGAGGGCGATCGGGCTGCTGCAGGTGGTTGCCGGCGACAGCCACGCTGAAGCTTCGGCGTAATTCTCCGGGCTGGAACACCAGGCTGCCCTGAGCGGGGATGCCAGCACCGGCGAGACTCCACCACACGCGGCTGCGGCCGCTGCTGAGACCACTCCGTTCCACCCTGAACCGAACGGCAGTGACACCCGCGTGCCCTTCGGGCTGCCGAGGCGTCATCGCGGTGATCGCGAACTTTGGCAAGTCAGCAGAGGCGTCCAGAGTCCACAGTTCCCGGCCATGGCTGCCGTCATCGGCGCTGAACAAGACAGCCGATCCCAATAGGGTGAAATCGGCTGGAGCCGAGCTGCCGCTGGGATGGAGATCAGCCACCAGGGTGGTGCCCTGGGCCGTGCCCTCGGAGCGCCAAAGCTCACGACCATGGCGGCCATCGTCGGCACTGAAGTAGAGGCTCTCACCAATGGCCACCAGGTCCGTTGGATCGGAGTCGCCGACACCCGGGTGGATGTCGTGCACGAGGTGGGTGCCAGCCTCGGTGCCATCGGAGCGCCAGAGCTCGCGACCACCGCTGCCATCGTCGGCATTGAACATCAGCCACTCGCCGACAGCGGTGAGCTGCCTTGGGTTGGAGCCGGCGGGTCCTGGCCGGATGTCCCTCACCAGCCGGGTGCCGGCAGCGGTACCGTCAGAGCACCAGAGTTCTGCTCCGGAAGCACCATCATCTGCTACAAAAAAGAGACGGTTGGCCACAGCAGTCAGTTGGATCGGGGTGGACCCAGCAGCACCGGGTGACACGTCGTGAACCAGGAGGGTGCCAGCAGCGGTGCCATCGGAACGCCAGAGCTCGCGCCCATGACTACCGTCATCGGCACTGAAATAGAGAATGCCACCCAAAGCTGTCAGATCAGCAACCTCAGCGGAAGCCGTGGCCAGAAAACCCGGTACGGGGGTGGTGTTGATATCGCGAACCAACAGCGGCACGGCGTCCGGGCGGGTGGCGTAGAGCTCGCGGCCATGGCGACCATCGTTGGCACTGAAGAACAGGATCGTCTCTACGGGAGTGAACTCCAGGGGCAAAGATCCCGCGGACTTGGGATGGCTGAGAGTGAGATCGGCGAGCAGCTCGGTCGTGGTTGCCGTACCGCGGGAGCGCCAGGGTTCAGGCCCCTGCACCGTGCCGGACGCGGCAAAATAGACCGACCCATTGAACATCGTCAATCCTTCAGGATTGGAAGATGATTCGAGCGTCTCGTTGATGTCTTTGACCAGTGTGGTTCCTGCGGCGGTGCCATTGGACCTGTAGAGCTCACGGCCTTGAGCGGCGCCGTTGGACAAGATGGTGGAATCTGTCGCCGAAAACAGCACTCCCTCAGCAAAGGCAACGAGGTGCTGAGGGTCAGAAGCCAGCGCACCGGGGGCCAGATTCTTCACGAGGACGGTGCCCATCGGAGTACCATCGGTTCGCCAGAGTTCCCTGCCTCTGATGCCGTCATCGGCTACAAAAAAGAGCCTTCGACGAAATAGAGTGAATAAGCGGGGATCGGATCCCACGGCTCCGGGGCGAAGATCGGCGAGCCGAGAAAAACTGAGGGTCAAGGGTTGCAGCTGGCGCGCATCTTAAGCCTATTGTAACGCTGCGGAAGGGCTTGTCTTGAATTGACGTGAAAATGAATCGCAACATCCGCGCGCTTTCATGATGACGGCTTCATACCTGGATGCCTCTCGCTGATCAACTAGGTGCCATAAGAGGCACAGCCTCTACGACATTAATGCATTGCTCTGCAGCATGAACTCTCTCCAAAGATGACTTCGCCTCACTACGGTTCAAAAGCACCGTAGCCAGCTCACCTTCAGGATTGATCCAATTAGCGCCTTCAAGCTGAAATCGATTCACAGCAACCATCGGCTTCGACAATATCCCAACCAAGAGTTACATCGAGCGCCCCACTCAAGGAGTAAGGAGGCTTAGGAATCAACGTGCATCAGACGATTCAAGGAGACAGCGCCGCTCAGCGGCGACGGCAAAATAACGGGACAAACCCAACATTGACAAGCTCAAGAACACTGTAGAGATCTGGAGTTGGCTTACGTTCGATGCATCATCCCAGCATGCCTCAAGACTAGAATAATGATTTTCGCCCCATGAGGATGAGGAAAGACTCAGCCGTGATCCAGTCCTAGCAGCTCCAACCGGTCCAGCAGGGAAGCGGTGCTCTGAAGAATGTGGTCAGACCCAGCATGGCGCAAGCCATGCTCGTAGCGCTGACGCGAGGTCTTCAGGGTGGGGGGATGCAGATGCGGCGGAGCCACCGCCAGGCTCACAAAGGCTTGGTCGGGCTGACGCTCCCTGGCCCTCAGCACGGTGTGCACATCTGCCACCGTGTCGCCCAGGTAAGCCACCGGTGGGGCAGCGGCACCCAGGCCTTCACCGCCGCCATCCCGCACGAGCCGCTCGGCCAACTGGAGTAAACCACTGGGATCGGGCTTGTCGGGGGCATCACCCATGGCGATCAATGGGGGATCCACCAGCCCCAGACGCTGCTCCAGCACAAAACGAGCCGAGGGGGGCTCGGCGCCGCTCACAAAGCCCCAGGCGATGCCGGCGGCACTGAGGCTGGCAAAGAACGCCCCATCGACCTGCAGGGGTTCCTGGCCGATGAAACCGCGCCAGGCCCGGGGATCACCCTCCGGATCGCCGCCGAAGTAGTGGCCGCTGAACACGGCCACCAGGTCGTGAAAGGGAGGCAGGGGGGCGGAATCGGCCACAGCCTGTCGCCGACGGCGGAGAAGCTCGCGACTAGCCTCCCAGTCGTTGTTCCAGCAGCCTTCGGCCTTGAGAGCGTCGATGGCTTCAGGCTCAGGCCGCCAACCGCAGTACTGGTACACCGTTTCGACGATGGCCCGGCGGTAACTTGCCGACACATCGCGGATCACTCCGTCGATGTCGAACAGCACCACAGCTCGGCACGGTTGCGTCAGGGCGGGTGGTGCACCTGCTGGTAGGTTAGTCGTTTGATCCGTTGACTTGAGCGCCGCATCCATGACAGCCGCCAACAGCGCCGCCAGCAGCGCCACGGACAGCGCCCTCGAGGAGCTCGCGGCGGCCGAGGTCGCAGCCACCGCCGAGGTGGGCGCCAGCGTGGAGCCCACTATGGGTCGCCCCGCCTTGCGGGGTGGTACCGCCGCCCTGGCCACGGCCACCATCGACGAAGACGGGGTGCCTTCCGGCTACACCCCCAAGGCTGACGAGGGTCGCTTCCTGCTGAAAATCCTTTGGCTGCCCGACAACGTGGCCCTGGCTGTGGATCAGATTGTGGGTGGAGGTCCCAGTCCTCTCACGGCCTATTTCTTCTGGCCGCGGGAAGATGCCTGGGAAACCCTCAAGACCGAGCTGGAAGCCAAGAGCTGGATCACCGATAACGAGCGGGTTGAGATCCTCAACAAGGCCACCGAGGTGATCAACTACTGGCAGGAAGACGGCAAGGGCAAAAGCCTTGACGAAGCCAAACTGCGCTTCCCTGATGTCACCTTCTGCGGTACCGCCTGAATCCACGGCCACCGGCGTCAAAGGCCTGGCCCCTCAGGGGTCAGGCCTTTGTTGTGGCTGCCCAGTCGGCATCTTCCTCAAACTGCAGGGCAGCCGCCGCCGTGGCCCTGGACCGAAAGAATGCCTCAGCCACCGCAGCCGAAACGGTGAACGTGTCCAACCCAGCGCTCGCCAGGTTGGAGAGCTCCAGCGGATCGCGCACACTGGCCACCAACAGCCGGGTGGAGGAGCCCACACCCCGTAGAGCCCGATGCATCGCGATCAATTCGGCGGCACCATCGCGGCCCTGATCATTGATCCGCCCCAAATAAGGAGCGATGTAGTGGGCAGCCAGGGCAGCCGCCACCAGCACCTGGGGCTGCTCGTAGCAGGCAGTGAACGTCACCGCGACACCCGCGGAGATCAGCTGCTGAGCCGCTACGGTTCCCTCCAGGGTCACCGGCACCTTCACCATCACCCGTGCTGGAGCCAGGGCCGCCAGCGCCAGGCCTCGCTCCACCAGAACCGCAGGCTCCGTGCCCCAGCTCTGGAGATGCACCTCGTGGCAGCCTGCGGCCACAGCATCGCAAGCAAGCTCTGCCAGGGCCCCCAATTCGCAGCTCACCCCCGCGCGGCGCAGCAACGTGGGGTTGGTGGTGATCCCATGGAACAACCCAGTGGGCAGCCAGCGCTGCCAATCGCGCCGGTCAGCTGAATCGAGAAACAGACGCAAGGCCATCAACGGTCAGCACAAAACGCCAGCTGACGGCTGTCGGCTGGCGCAGGGAAGCGTGGGCTGGGATCAGTTGGCGCGACTGGCCGCCAGCCTGGCGCGCGCGCGCGCCAGGTTTTGCTCGGCCTTGAGCTTCTCGGGGGAGCTCGGCTGGCCTTCAAAACCAGCAGAAGCCTGCTGGGCCTGCTCCAGGTCCCGTTCGGCTGCAGCGCCATCAATGCTGCTTCCCAGCTCGGCAGCATTGACAAGCACGGTGACTTCGTTGGCCACCACCTCGGCAAAACCGCCCATCAGGGCTATGGATTGCCAGTTGCCGCCAGCTCGCAACCGCAGCACACCGCTGTCGAGGGCGGTAAGCATGGAAACGTGGCCGGTCAGGATTCCCAGCTGGCCGGTGGTGCTGGGCAGAATCACTTCGTCGGCCGGGCCGTCGAAGACGCTCTTGTCAGGAGCGAGAACACGCAGGGTGAGAGTCATCTCAGAGGGGTCTCCCTGGGTCAGCCCTTGGCTTCAGAGAGAATCTTCTCTGCTTTGGCCTTCACCTGATCAATGTTACCCACCAGATAGAAGGCTGCCTCCGGGAGATCATCCAGCTCACCAGCAAGAATCATGTTGAAGCCCTTGATGGTGTCGTCGAGCTTCACGTATTCACCCTTCTGACCGGTGAAAATCTCGGCCACGAAGAACGGCTGGGAGAGGAACTTCTCGATCTTGCGGGCCCGGTCCACAGTTCGACGGTCGTCTTCCGAAAGTTCGTCGAGACCGAGAATCGCAATGATGTCTTGCAGTTCCTTGTAGCGCTGCAGGGTGGACTGAACAGCACGAGCGGTGCGGTAGTGCTCATCGCCGACCACGGCCGGCTGGAGCATGGTGCTGGTGGAATCCAGGGGGTCCACAGCGGGGTAAATGCCCTTGGAGGCCAGGCCGCGGCTCAGCACCGTGGTGGCATCAAGGTGGGCGAAGGTGGTGGCCGGAGCCGGGTCGGTGAGGTCGTCAGCAGGCACGTACACCGCCTGGATCGAGGTGATCGAACCCTCGAGGGTGGAGGTGATGCGCTCCTGCAGCTCACCCACGTCGGTGCCGAGGGTGGGCTGATAACCCACGGCCGACGGCATGCGACCGAGCAGTGCGCTCACCTCAGAACCGGCCTGCACGAAACGGAAGATGTTGTCGATGAACAGGAGCACGTCTTGCTTGTTCACATCGCGGAAGTGCTCAGCCATGGTGAGAGCCGACAGACCCACGCGCA
>JAYKGR010000042.1:0-3294 GCA_035285645.1 Cyanobacteriota bacterium
CGGTGCCGGTGCCGGTGCTGGGGTCGGTGGCGGCCGGCGGCCTGGTGGAAACCTTCGCGGATGTGCAAGACAGCCTGGATCTGGCGCCGGTGCTGCAGACCCAGGGGCTGTTTGCCCTCACGGTGAACGGTGATTCGATGGTGGAGGCCCACATCGCCGATGGCGATGTGGTGCTGATGGCGCCGGTGGTGGACCCGGCTCGGCTGCGCAACGGCACGATCGTGAGCGCTCTGGTGCCGGGCAGCGGCACCACCTTGAAGCACTTCCACCGCCACGGTGGTGAGGTGCGGCTGGAGGCGGCCAACGCGGCCTATGAGCCGATCGTGCTGCCGGCCGAGCAGGTGAGTGTGCAGGGCCGGCTGGTGGCGGTGTGGCGACCGGTGGCGGTGTAAGCTTTACTCACGCCATCCGGCCCTCTCTGAGGGGCCACGCAGGCGTCGATGGGGCCATAGCTCAGCTGGTAGAGCACCTGCATGGCATGCAGGGGGTCAGCGGTTCGAGTCCGCTTGGCTCCATTCCGTCAGACCCCTTGCGCTGCAAGGGGTCTTTTCTTTTGTTCAGGCCGCCGGGCTCTTCTGCGCCTGGAACTGTTGATGGCTGCCGCGCGAGCCTCTTCACGATGCGGGGCGGCGTCAAGGATCGGAGCCATGCCCGCGGCTTTGATGACGGTGGTGCGGCATGACGCGGCACATCAGTGGATCGTCTTGGGTCCTTGACCCCGCCCCGCCTGGGAATCGGTTCCTGCGCTGGATCCGCCATGGCCACGCTTCTCGCTTCTGCCCACGCCCACGCCCACGCCGCCCGCCGGCTGCCCTTCTGAGGTCTGGGGGCTACGGCTCCTTTTCTTCAGGCCGGCTGCAGCACAGGGGTGATCGGCAGCAGGGTTTCGATCGTGCTGGTGTCGCCAATCTGGGAGGGGAACCACACAGATCACCGATCCAGTCGTGCCATCGGCGTTGGTGCTGGTTCTGCGGAGCACCAGGTGGCTGCCTTTCTGGCGCACCTCCTCAAAGCCCAGTCGCTTCAGGGCCGCCACCACCTCAGCGGCAGGGAGGCGCGGGAGCTTAGGCAACGCTCACCTCAAAGGTGGTGAGCAGCCGCGGGACCAGCACCGGCTGTGGACTCCTCCAGGAAAAGGTCTGTGGCCTCCCACAGGTTGGCCAGGGCTTCTTCCACGGTGTCGCCTTGGCTCACGGTGCCCACCTCAGGGCACTCGGCCACGTACACCTCCTCCTCGCGGTGCAGGATCGCCGTGAGTCGTTCGGCGGTGGCAGTGCTCATCGGCGTTGAGCGGGTTCTCCCAGTCTGGGGCTTCTGCCCAAGACCAGCCAGTAGCCCGGCAGTCAGGGGAGGGGATCGCCACCAGGGCCGGCGCACTCCCACCGCATCCCTCGGCCAGTCCTCACGCCGCGTCAAGGATCAGGCCATGCGCCCCTGCGTCGGGCGTCCTTGCCATTGATGAGGTGTGCGCTTTGGAGCCGGACTGTCCCCATCCGGGGGCGGTCGCCTGCCGCATGGGCTGAATAGACGTGGAGTGTTGTCGAGGCAGGCAGCCGCCGTCCCCAAGCCCGGCCCTGCTCCCTGTCCTCCCGCCCGGGAGGCAGGGGGCCTTACTGCAGCTCGATCGAAACCAACAGGCCAGTCGGACTGCCCGAGGCCGCCGTAACCACGAGCCACAGCCAGTGGCCCGCGGGGATGTTGGGGCTCTGAAAGCCGGTGCTTCCGCTGCCGCTGGTGGTGCTGGTGGTGGTGATCGGATCGCTCGTGGCTGCTGTGCCAGCAGCGGAGACATCGGCGCCATGGCGCAGCGAGAAACTGACGCTCGGGCTGGTGCCGCCAGTGAGCACTGCATCAACGCGGCTGATGGTCAAGGCATGGGGGCTGGCCAGCCAGACCACCTGGGGTGGCATCGGTCGAGGTGGGCAGTCGCGCCGGCAGATCATCAGGTACCCGGAAGACCTCTCGCCGTCCGTCCTTGCCAGGGATCAGCAGCCCACGGGCAGCCAGCTTTTGCAGATCACTGCGGGCGGTTTGATGGCTGACCCCATGGCTGTTCTGGTGGGAGAGCACCGAATAGCGGAAGCCGGAATGCTTCAGCGCATGCCGCAGCAAAGCCAGTTGTCGATGGTTGAGGCCGTCCATACCCTCTAGCCGCTGCTGCAGGCTCCCCACCTCATTCGCCTTGCGCTCCAGATAGGCGTGCAGGCTGCCGATTGCTTGCCGGATCACCTTCACCTGGGCCAGCAGGAAATAGGTGAGGTCGTTGTCGTCGCTCTCGCTGAGCAGGAACGAGCGCTCGTACTGCCCTCTGGCCTTGTTGATAACCGAGGAGATCGAGATGAACTCGAATAGCCAGTAGCCCTGATTCAGCATCGCCCAGTAGAACAGGGCCCTGGCCGTTCGGCCGTTGCCATCGCAGAACGGGTGGTCATAGGCCAGCCAGAAGTGCAGGGCGATGGCCCGCAGCACGGGGTGGATGAACACCTTTGGGGTTTCCCGGTTCGCAAAGCGGCAGAGCTCCTCCAGCCGCTGCGGGAGCTCTTCAGCCGGGGGCGGCACATGAAACACGGTGCCGTAGGCGTCATCCACCACCACCTCCATGCCGGAAGGACGCAGCCGGCCGGCATCTGAAGGGTCATCCAGTGTGCCCTCAGTCACCAGCCGGTGCAGATCCAGCACCAGTTGCGGCGTCAGCGTCTGCTTCCGCACCTCCTGGATGCGCTGCATCGTCAGGAAGTTATTGAGGATCATCCGCTCGGAGCGGTCGCGCGGTGGCCGGCGGCTGCGGATCATGGCCTTGGCCACATCCCTTGTTGTCGCAGCTCCTTCCATCTGGGAAGAGGTGATCGCCTCCTCCATCAGCGAGCTCAGCAGGTAGCGATCACGGGTAGAGCGAGTGGTGACGGCCTCTGGGGCTACGACGCTGGCGCCGGCCTGCATGTCGATCTCATGCAGTCCCTGGAGCAGTACGGGTGACTGGGAGAACCAGAAAGCACTGCCATCGTTGGCGTGGAGGGGCAGAAGAGTGGGCCGCCTGGACAGCTTTTCGGCCAGCCACCACTGCTCATGGGTCAGCCCCTCCGGCGGTTGGCGATGGCGCAGCTCATCCCAGTGCAGGTAATGATCCCCGCCTTCCGTCGTAGAGGCCAGGCGGGAGAGCAACGGCAGAGCCTCCTGCAAACCCCCGCAGCGCTCCAGCAGCTCCTGGAGAGAAGGGGGCTTGCGGGGCAGCCGAGTGGGCAAGTGCTCGCGAACTTCAAACTTGGCTCAAATTAGAAGATCGCTTGACATGCC
>JAYKGR010000043.1:0-7720 GCA_035285645.1 Cyanobacteriota bacterium
CCACCAACCTGCCCCAGCTGGGCAGCGTGGTGCTCGAGGGCCTCACCATCGGCCAGGCCGAAGCCTGGCTGCGCAAGCTCTACAGCCGCTCCATGCGCCGGCCCGATCTCACCCTGCGGGTGAACCAACCGCGGCCCATGCAGGTGAGTGTGATCGGCGAGGTGGAAAACCCGGGCATCTACCTGCTGTCGCCTGGGGGTGAGTCGTCGTCGGTGGAAGGGGTGGGTGGTAATAGTGGCGGCGGCGGTAGCGGTGGTGGTGGTTCGATCCCCGGCCTGCCCACCGTGGTGAGCGCCATTCAGAAGGCCGGTGGCATCACCCTCAATGCAAACTTGGGCGACATCCGCCTGCAACGCAAGCTGCCCGGCGACGGTGCCCAGCTCAAGGAAACCAGCCTCAGCCTCTTGGCCCTGCTCCAGAAGGGCGACAAGCGCCAAAACCCCTTCCTGTTCGACGGCGACACGATCGTGGTGAGCCGTGCCCCCGCGCCGCCGCCCGATGAGGTGCTCGAGATCGCCTCGGCCAACCTCTCGCCCCAGCAGATTCAGGTGAACATCGTGGGCGAGGTGAAGAGTCCTGGGCGTATCGGCCTGCGGGCTGGTACGCCCTTGGTGCAAGCCATCATGGCGGCCGGCGGACCGGTCACCTTCCGCACCAACAAGGGCAACATCGAACTGATCCGACTGTTCCGCAACGGCACCGTGGCCCTGCGCCGCTTCCGCCTCGATTACTCCCTCGCCGTGAGCGGCGATCAGAACCCCCCCCTGCGTGATGGCGACACCGTGGTGGTGAACCGCAGCGGCTTCGCCCGCACGGTTGACACCCTCGATGCCGTGTCGCAACCAATCACCTCCCTGGTGGGCCTGGTGGGCATCTTCTCGATTATCCAGAACTGGAACAACAACAACTGATCCACAGCAGCCAGTGGCCAGGGCCTGGCGGTGATGGCACCGCCAGCGAGGGCTGAGCTGCCACCACGAGCTGCCGCGGGCTGAGCGCCTGCTCTGCCCCATCGCGCGGATTCCACCAGCTGCCCCGTAGCCTCTGCCCACGGCGGTAACCCTCCAGATGCAGCCGCTTCGGTGCCGCAGGGCCCCAGCCCACCAGCAACAGCCACATTTCGCCTGGAATCGTGGCCGCCAGCGGCGGCCGCGGCTGCAGCCGCCACCACGGCAGCCCAGCCAGCAGCCGCACCACCAGCCCCACCTGCTGCCCGCCCGGCAGCGCCGCCGCCTCCCGCCAGGGCGGGCCGCCCCAGTGATGGCCCTGCGGTGAAGCCCCAAAGGGTGCCCCCGGGCGGTTCACCTGCCACAACCCATTGGCGCCATACCCAAAGCCAGCCGCCCCACCCAGCAGGGCCGTCAGCACCCCCAGCCGTTGCAGGGCCGCCGTGGCTTCGGGATGGATGCCCTCATAGTTCAACTCATCCACAATCACCGGCAGCCGCGGCCGTTGCCGCCGCGCCCGCTGCAGCGCCGGGCCCGTGGCCGCCAGGCTGGCCCAGCCGTGATGGCCGGTTTGCAGCAGCTCCAGATCGATTGGCCCTCCCCCCAGCAGCTGGCTGCGGCTGTTGGTGGTGGGATGCACCGTGATCAAACGCTGCCAGGGATCCACCTGCCGCAGCTGCCGCAGCTGCCGGCTCCAGCCCCAGCGCAACCCCAGGCTGTGCCAGCGCCGCCAGCGCCGCTGCGTGTAGTACGGCATCGCCGCTTCGCCGGCCAGGCACCACACCAGCGGCCATGCGCCCCAGCGGGCCACCAGCTCGCGCCAGTGGGCCGCCATGCGCCGCCCCCCCATCCACGGCAGCATGTAGCCCCAGGCCCCCACCAGGCAGGGCACCAGGCCGTGCCGCAGCAGAATCAGGATGCGCTCTTCCGCCCGTTGAAACCACAGCGGGTTCAGGCCCGCAAAGTCGGCCTGCCAGGGGTGGCCGCCATCGTTGGCACCACGGGGATCCAGGGGCGGCATGTCGGGCCCCAGCCCCGCCACCAGCTGAATCACGTTGAAGCCCTGCCGGCGGCGCAGCGCCGCCAGCTCGGCAAACTCCGCATCGCTCAACCGGTTGCACAGCCCCATCCACCAGGTATCTGACAGCCACCAAAACGGCACGCCGTTATCAGTCACCAAATGGCGCTGATTGGTGCTGCACCGCAGCACCGGCGGCAACCCCACTGCCGCCGCCCGTGCGGGGGCCTCCTGGCCCGGCTCCACCTCCAGCTCCCAGTGCTGGCCCTGCCTGCCCAGGCTCTCCAGCCGATAGCGGCCCGGCCGCGGCGGCGCAAACCGCACCCGCCACACGGCACCCCCATCCCAGAACGCCGGCAACCGCCAGCGGCCCACTCCAGCCAGCTCCACCACCCGCACCTGCACCGCAGCCGCCGATCGCAGGCTCCACTGGCACACCCCACCCAGCAGGTCGTGATCGCGAGTCACCATGGGCTGCTCGTTGCGGAATGCCTCAGGGAGTCAACTGCCGCAGCCAGCCGTCAATCGGTTCGCAGCGGATCCCCTCGATCTGCAGCGGTTCGGGCGCAAGGCTCAGCAGCCAGCGCTGGGCCTCCGGATAGTCGGCCCCGAAGGCCCTCTGGCCCGCCAGATCGCGCCGCTCGATGCGGGTGCTGCGCTTCACCTCAATCGCCCAAAACACATCGGGCCCATACACCACAAAATCCACCTCCAGCCCCGCGCGGGTACGCCAGAAGCTGAGGCTGTCGCCGTGGCGGCGCAGCTGGCAGAAGGCCCTCAAGTGCTGCGCCACAAGCGTTTGCAGCGCCAAACCCTCAATCTCCTGCGGCGCATCCAGCGGGCCCCGCGGCCGCAGGGCGCGATACACCCCCACATCAAAGTAAAAGAATTTTTGGTGCTGCACCAGCTGCCGCTGCGCCCGCCGTTGAAACACAGGCAGCTGAAACGCCAGCAGTAAATCCTCGAGAATCGCCAAATAGCTCTCGGCCCGCTTGCGGGGAATCTCAGCCTCACGGCCCAGGCTGGCCAGATTCAGCTGGCTGGCCTGAGAGAAGCTGATCACCTCCAAAAAGCGGCTGAAATCACCGATCTGCCGCACCAGCGCTTCTGCTTTCACCTCCTCCTGCAGATACAGCGATCCATAGGCCGCCAAGGTGGCCTGGGGGTTGGCCGCCTGCCACACCAGCGGCACCAAGCCGATCGCCAACGCACGGCTCAGATCAAACGCCGAGCCCAGTTCCGCTGCCATGAACGGCGGCATCGACGCCTCCACCAACCGCCCCCCCAGCAAATTGGCAGCGCCATGGCGCAGCTTGCGGGCACTGGAGCCGGTGAGCACAAACCGCCAGCCCGATCGTTCCTCCAGC
Source organism: Cyanobacteriota bacterium (assembly GCA_035285645.1). Lineage (GTDB taxonomy): Bacteria > Cyanobacteriota > Cyanobacteriia > PCC-6307 > Cyanobiaceae > Cyanobium. The sequence continues at coordinate 3,333 of JAYKGR010000043.1, forward strand.
AGGGCGTGCACCACATCCAGCAACTGGGGAGCCTTCTGGATTTCGGCGATCACCACCGTGCCCGCACCAGCCACCGCAGCCAGCCGCTCGGGGCGGGCCAGGTAGGCCAGCAGCACCTCGTGGGCCAGCAGATCCAGGCGCACAGCCTCGGGAAACTGCTGGCCCAGCCAGGTTGATTTGCCCGTGCCCCGCGGGCCGAAAAGAAAGAACCCACCGGCGGGGGGCTGCAGAAATCGCTGGATCACCGCTATTTCCGCAGCCAAAATGGAGTTTGCACCGCCATTTTGCCGCCGATGGGAGGCCGCTGGGCCGCCGCTGGATCAGGCCGCCGCCAGGTTGGACGCCACAAAGTCCCAATTCACCAGCTTGTCGAGAAAGGTGCTGATGTAGTCGGGGCGGCGGTTTTGATAGTCCAGGTAGTAGGCGTGCTCCCACACATCCATGGTGAGCAGGGCCGTCTGGCCGTGGGCCAGGGGCAGGTCAGCGTTGCCGGTTTTGGTGATCTTGAGGGTGCCGCCATCGAGCACCAGCCAGGCCCAGCCGCTACCAAATTGCGTGGCACCAGCCGCCTTGAACTGCTCCACAAACGCCTCATAGCTGCCGAAATCGGCATTGATCTTCTCGAGCAGCGCACCGCTGGGGCTGCCGCCACCACCGGGCTTCATGCACTGCCAGTAGAAGCTGTGGTTCCACACCTGGGCGGCATTGTTGAAAACCCCGGCCTTGCTGGCATCACCGGCCACCGCCGTGATCGTGGCCTCCAACCCCTGGCCGTCCAGGTCGGTGCCGGCCACCAGGTTGTTGAGGTTGGTCACGTAAGCGTTGTGGTGCTTGCCGTGGTGAAACTCGAGCGTCTGGCGGGAGATATGGGGCTCCAGCGCGTCGAGACCATACGGAAGGGCGGGCAGCGTGTGAGCCATTGGGAGAAGACTTTGGCGCTGCCATCCTAACAATTGCTACAGATTGGCGAGCTCAGCCGTCCACCTGCAGCAGCTCCACCTCAAAGATCAAGGTGGCATTGGGCGGAATCACGCCGCCGGCACCGCGCTCGCCGTAGCCCAGATCAGGCGGAATCACCAGCTTGCGCTTGCCGCCCACCTTCATGCCGGCCACCCCTTCATCCCAGCCGCGGATCACCCGCCCGCCGCCCAGCGGAAAGCTGAAGGGCCCGCGGCCGTAGCTGGCGTCGAATTCCTTGCCGTTGGTGAGCGTGCCGCGGTAATGCACCGTTACCAGCTGGCCAGGGGTGGCTTCCGCGCCCGTGCCCTCCTCCAGATCGGTGATGCGCAGGCCGCTCTCGGTGGTGCGTTCCTTGGCGGCGCTGAGGCCGCCGCCGAGGGCATCGGCGCTGGCTGGGGTTTGGGCCATGGTGAACAGGGCGGGATTGGGATCGTTGGGGTCGAGCTCCAGCGGTGCGGCCACAGCCGGGGCGCTGATGCTGGCGGCCGCAGGAGAAGCGGCAACAGCAGCGGGGGCAGCGGCGGGCCGGGCGGCGGCCGCCGGGGTGGGCGACACCAGCTGGCTCACCAGCGCCACCGCCAGACACACCACGCACACCGCTGTGCTGATCAAGATGTCGCGCATGGCGCCCCGCTCTCTGGGGGCGATTCTGTCAGCTGGGGCGGCGGTTAGTCGGGCAGCTCGCTCTCGGCCTGGCGCTGGCGCAGCATCTGCTCCAGCCGGTCGATGCGGCCGCGCAGCTCATCGAGCTCCCGCTGGCGGGCCAGCCCCAGATCCTGCAGCAGCTGGTCGCGGTTGCGCTCCAGCTGGCGCTCCGCCTGCTCCTCCAGCCCCGGCGTTTCGCCCCGCAGCGCCCGCAGCACGTCTTCCACCAGGGCGGAGGCATGGCTGGCATCGAGCCGGCCGCTGCGCACCCACTCCTGGCTCACATAGCGCAACCGCTCGGCCACCAAGGTGGTGGTGCCCAGGCCGCGCAGCAGCAGCATCTGCAGCAGATTGCCCTGATCCATGGCATCTCAGGCGTGAAGCCCCGTGTGTGTGAATCCACCTTGATCCGCCCCGGCGCGGCTGGCGATGGCAGATGACCGTCGGCCAACCGACCCTGCGCAGGCCGGTTGGCCGGCGGCGCTGCTGGCCGGCGCCCTCGCCGGCCTGGCCCTGCCGCCCCTCGGCCTGCCCCTGCTGCTCTGGCCCGCCCTGGCGATGCTCTGGGGCCTCAGCCGACAGCGCTCGCTGCTGCCCTTGCTGTGGGGCGCAGCGGCGGTGCTGCTGAGCCACCGCTGGCTGCTGTGGCTGCACCCGCTCAGCTGGCTGGGTGTGCCCGGCCCGCTCAGCCTGCCGCTCTGCGGGCTGCTGTGGGGGCTGGTGGGCCTGGCGGGCGGGCTGCTGGTGGCAGCCTGGGCCGAGCTGGTGCGCCGCCTCGATGCCACCCGGCCCAGCACCGCCCTGCTGGCGGCCGCGCTCTGGGGCCTCGCCGAGGTAGCCCTGGCCCATGGCCCCCTCTTCTGGATCGGGCTGGGGGCGGCGGCGCTGCCGGGCGATGCGGCCCTGGCCGGGCTGGCGCGGCTGGGCGGCGCCGGGCTGCTGGCGGCCGTGCAGCTGCTGCTCGGCTGGAGCCTCTGGCGGCTCTGGTGCCAGCGGCGGCCCGGCCAGGGCCGGCGGTCGGCGGTGGCGGTGGCCCTGGCGCTGCTGCTCGCCAGCCACCTGCTGGGGCTGCAGCAGCTGCGCCGCGCCGCCGCCGCACCCAGCGGCAGCCCGGTGCCGCTGCTGGTGCTGCAGCCCGCCATACCCACCCGCCGCAAATTTGAGGCCCGCGAGCAGGCGCTGCTGCGCCAACGGCTCGGCGCCGCCCTCGCCGAGGCCGCAGCCGCCATGCCGGCACCGGTGCTGCTGCTGCCGGAGGGGGCCCTGGCCCTGGGGCAGGCGCTGCCGGGGCCGGCGCCGGTGGAGGTGCTGGCCGGTGGCTTTCGCCTCGAGGGCAGCAGCCTGCGCAGCAGCCTGCTGCGCCATCACCCCGGCGAGCCCGCCCCCAGCGGCTGGATCGATAAGCACCGCCTCGTGCCCCTCGGCGAATGGGTGCCCCTGGCGGCGCTGCTGCGCTGGAGCGGCCTCTCGGCCGTGGGCGGGCTGGAGCCAGGCGCCGCCCCGCGCCTGCTGCCCCGCCCCGATGGCGCCATCGCCGTAGCGATCTGCTACGAAATCGCCGATGGGCTGGCCCTGGCCGATGCCGCCCACGCCGGCGCCAGCTGGCTGCTGGCCAGCGCCAACCTCGACCCCTATCCCCTCAGCCTGCACGCTCAATTTGTGGCGCTGGCGCGGCTGCGGGCCCTCGAAACCGGCCGCTGGCTGGCCAGCGCCGCCAACACCGGCCCCAGCCTCGTGGTCGACCCCGCCGCCGGCCTCCACCCGGGCCCGGCCCCCCTCACCGCCGCCACCGCCGCGCTGCAGCTACACACCAGCCAGGCCCGCACCGGCTACCTGCGCTGGCGCGAAGGCCCGCTGCTGCTGCTGTTGCTGGCGGGGCTGGGGGTGCGGCGGTGGGGGGCAGGTTGAATGCAAAAGACCCCTTGCAGCGCAAGAGGTCTCACGGAATGGAGCCAAGCGGACTCGAACCGCTGACCCCCTGCATGCCATGCAATCAATGGCACCGTTGTGCGCTAGGACCGCGGCCGAGGCCTCCTCGGAAATTTTTCAGGTTCTGGGAAATCCCCTCAGCCCCTGCTGTCCTGGTCGGCCACCAGCAGCAGCGGCGCCAGCGGCAGTCCCTTGGCGGCGATGGCGCCCGCCACACCGGCGAAGCCCGTCAGCTTGCCGATCACGGCATTCACAAACACCAGGCATAGGAGCACCCGGGCGATGCGGTTCAGCAACGAGGGCTGGTGGCTCTGCTGGTTCATGGGGCGAGAGTCCTACTGTGGGGATTGTGTGGCCGGCGGCCAGGGTCCGGCCGTTGCTCCCCTGTCGGGCAGCGAAATGCCCCGGGGCCAGCTGCGCCGGAATGAAGCGGGGCTTTTTAACCGGCTTGCCGCGGCGGCCATAGAAGACCGTGATGCGCTCGGCATCGGCGGCCTTGATCCCGCAGAGATAGACGAACACCGCCTGCTGGCGGATTTCGCAGCGGCTCGGCCTGATCCTCGCCGACCGTGAGGCTCCGGGCCCCGCGCATGCTGAACCGCTGCCAGTGGCATCGATCGTCGTGATGGACCACCGCCCACGACACTGCAGCCACCACCGGCTGTGGGTGACTTCTACCTGGACCGGTTGAGCGGGCAGGTTTACGAGCTGTCGGCCTGAGCCGGGAGGCATGTCAAGCGATCTTCTAATTTGAGCCAAGTTTGAAGTTCGCGAGCACTTGCCCACTCGGCTGCCCCGCAAGCCCCCTTCTCTCCAGGAGCTGCTGGAGCGCTGCGGGGGTTTGCAGGAGGCTC
>JAYKGR010000044.1:0-2681 GCA_035285645.1 Cyanobacteriota bacterium
TCGCGGCGCCAGCGGCTGATGCGGGGAAAGCGCACGGCCAGGCCGCTCTTGTGGCGGCTTGAGGCCTGCAGGCCCTCAAAGGCCAGCTCAAACACCTGCAGCGGCTGCACGGCCCGCACCGGCCCGAAGCGCTCGGTGGTGTGGCTGCGGATCCAGCGGTCGAGCTCGCGGATCTCGGCGTCGGTGAGACCGGAGTAGGCCTTGGCGAAGCTCATCAGCTGGGGGGGCTCCCCATCCCAGAGGCCGAAGGTGTAATCGGTGAAGAGGTTGGCGCGGCGACCGCTGCCGGCCTGGGCGTAGAGCAGCACGGCATCGAGCGTGTAGGGGTCGCGCTTGTGCTTCCACCAGCTGCCGCGGCGGCGGCCGGCCTGATAAGGCGAATCGAGGGCCTTGAGCATCAGGCCTTCAGCGCCCACGGCAGCGGCCTGCTGGCGCAGGGCCTCCAGCTGCTCCCAGGCCGGCAGGCTGAGGGCAGGGGAGAGGCGCAGCCGCCCCTGGAGCAGGCCCTCCAGGGCGGCGCGGCGTTGGGCGAGAGGGAGTGGGCGCCAGTCTTGGCCCTCGTGCTCCAGTAGGTCGTAGGCCACAAACACCGCCGGGCACTCAGCCAGCAGCTTGGGCCCCGGCGCCTTGCGGCCCAGGCGGCGTTGCAGCTGGGCGAAGGGGGCAGGCTGGGTTTGATCCGGAGGCCACACCAGGATCTCGCCATCGAGGGCGGTGCCGGCGGGCAGGGCGGCGGCAGCGGCGATCAGCTCGGGAAAGGCAGCATTGATCAGCTCTTCGCCGCGGCTCCAGAGAAAGCACTGGCCGGCACGATGGATGAGCTGGCCGCGGATGCCATCGAACTTCCACTCCACCAGCCAGGCGATCGGTTGTCCCGGCAGAGGCGGGCCGGTGGCGGGCGGCTCCAGGGGGGAGGCCAGGAAAAATGGGTAGGGGCGGCTGGCCACGGCGGCGCCGGCCCCCAGCGGCGCCGTCAGGTTGGCCCAGGCTTCGGCTCCGGGCTGGAAGCCGCCCATCAGCCGGTGCTGCAGCTCGGCTTCCTCCAGCCCGCTGCAGCGGGCCAGGGCGCGCAGCACCAGGCCGGGGCCCACCCCCACGCGAAAGCCGCCGGTGAGGAGTTTGTTCACCACCAGCAGCTCACCGGGCACGAGATGATTCCAGAGATCGCTCACGCCAATGGCCTGCGCGCTGCCCTCCAGGGCCGCCAGATCGGGCAGCAGCCGCTCCATCCAGATGTGCAGGGGCTGGAGGCGCGGGTCGGGGCCGGCGGGGGGGCGGTGTCGCCAGAGCAGGGCCACGGTTTCGGCTGAATCGCCCACCTGGGCGTGGCAGTCGGCAAACAACCAATCCGGCAGGCCGCTGGCTTCGAGGCAGATCTGTCGCAGGCGGCGGCCGGTGATCAGGCGGCGTCGCTGACGACCCAGCAGGCAATACAGGGCCCAGGCGGCATCGGCCGGGGCCGCGGCATCGAAATGGGCGGCCAGGGCGTCGACCCGGCCGCCGGTGGCGGTGGTGCGGTCGAGCTGCTCAAACAGCTGGCAGAAGGCGCGCATCGACCGCTGCGGTGGTGGCTCAGGGCTGCTTGGGCACAAACAGCTGCGAAAGGAAGATCAGCAGCCCGGCACCGGCCAGGGCGGGCAGGATCACGGTGGCGCCTCCGGGGGCGGTGGTGGAGGCCAACACAAGAACGTCCATGGGGGAGGTTCATCAGGAACCGGATTGGCTTAGCACCGCTGCGGTATTGCTGTCGATGGCAGCACCCCCTAGGCTACACAGCTGTGGCTACCAGCTCCCCCCGCCTGGCCCTGTACAACCCCAGCCTGGGCGGGTTGCCCCAGAGCCAGGGGTGGCTGGCCTGGGGGCCACCGCTGGGTGCCGCCAGCGTCAGCGCGCCGCCAGGCACGTTGCGGCTGAATTCGATGGCTGGCGCCGGATTGCTGGGGGGGTGGAGCAGCCATCAGCTGCTGGCGCCCGTAGCGGTGTCGCCCCTGTTTCCGGCGTTGGATGCGGCGGCGGGGGTGCGGGTGCAGCTGACTCTGGCGATCAGCAGCGAAAGCCACAGCAGCCCCCATCGGGCCGGTTTTGCGCTCACCCTGCTGGGCAGCGATGGCCTGGGCATTGAGCTGGGCTTCTGGACCCACAGCATCTGGTCGCAACGCGGCGGCAGCGGTGCCACCTTGTTCACCCGCCATCCGCAGGAGCAGGTGGCGCACAACACCACGGTGCAGACCCGCTTTGACCTGCTGTTGCTTGGCCAGCGCTACCTGCTGCTGGCCAACAACCGGCCCATCCTTCAAGGCTTGCGCCGTAGCTATGCCGCGTTTGATCCGGCCAGCAACGGTCTGCCCCTGCCCTACAACCCCTACCGCACGCCCAGCTTTCTGGCCCTGGGCGATGCCAGCCGCAGCGCTGCGGTGGATGCCCGCCTGGGAGCGCTGAATCTGATTCAGCCTGTGGTGGGCAGCGAGGCTGCCGATGCCCTCACAGGTGGCCCGGAGGACGACCTGCTGCAGGGCCGTGGTGGGGCTGACACGCTGGATGGGGCCGGCGGTGCCGACGTGCTGATCGGTGGCGCCGGTGCGGATGTGTTTGTGGTGGCCCCAGGCCAGGGGGTGGACACGCTTGTGGATGTTGTGGTGGGCAGCGATCGCCTGCAGGTGTCGCGCGCCCGCCTGCCGGGG
>JAYKGR010000045.1:0-21592 GCA_035285645.1 Cyanobacteriota bacterium
TTGCAGGGGGCCGGCTTCTGAGCATCCCCAACGTCGGAAGTCACGGCCGGGCTTGAGGATGCCGCGCTTACGTAGCCGGCGGAGAGTTTCGCGTGTGGTGCGTAGCTGAGCGGCGGCTTCTGCCGTGGTAATCCACGGTGAACGACGCTCCTGTAGAGCTGTTGCGCTTGTTGTCATTGGCCCTAATTGGTGTGCACTCGGTGGCGCTGACTTGCAGACCGTAGGGGTTGGCGGCACTAAGCGCAACTTGCCTGGCTTCGTGTGGCGGGCCTTGCTACATGCTGCGCTACATGCTGCACGGCACCTCTGGCATAGGACGCTATCTAGACCGTTGTTGACCTATGGAAACGTGGCCCACGTTTAGGGTTTTCTGATTCTCGCCAGGCGGCTGCTGCATGGTTCAGGGCAGCTTCCACAACGTCGTCAGCACACCAGCGGCTGTAGGCGGCTAGGTGGGTTTGGACGCTATGGCCCATGAGCTGGGCGGCAATCTTTGGCGCCAGTCCAAGCACAACATGGGCGCGATGCGCGTAGCCATGACGGAGGCTGTAGGGAATCAACCGCTCGCCGTTGTCGTCATACCGGCGCCGCAACTCCTGCCAGAGCGGACGGCGTTTGAGGTACGTGGCCACGGCCTCCCCACATTCTCCGGCCCTAAGGGGCGGCAATCGCTTGGCTGTGTAGTGCTTGAGCAGGTTCCATTCAGCCGCCCCGGTATCACAGGGCAGAAGCCTCAGCACGCGGGGTTCAGTGCTCCCCCTGCTGGCCACCTTCCGATAGGTGCAGTGCAGGTGATCGCCGCGGCGCTCTAGGTGCATGAGCTCCTCGGGCCGTAGGCCGTAGGCCGCCATCAGCTGAAACGCGAACCGCCAGCGTTCGTCTGGGATGGCGCCCACCATCGCCGACACATCATCCGGCGCCATGGGTGTGGTTGGTGTTGGTGCGCTGCGTTTTCGACCGACGAACTCGGCTAATTCAAGCGGTGGCGCCCAGCAGTCGGGCAGTCGCTCGCGATCCACCGCCCACCGCAGCAGGGCTGCGGTCTGCTGTACCTGCATCTGCCGGCCTCGGGCACCAGGCTGCAGCGCCCACCGGTCGGTAACGGCTTCGATCAGTTCACGGGCGTTCTGGGGCGGCTGACGGCGCTGCAGGGCCGCGAGCACCTCCACCATGCGCGGCCGCCAGATCCGATCCCATGTCGAGGGCTTCAGGTCTCCGCTACTGACCTTGTGGCGTTTGTACTGCTCCACCAGCTGGCCCCAGCTGCGGCTCTGAGGCGCCTGGGCTGTGTCCTGCGTGGTTGTGTGGCCTGAGCTGGTTAGGGGGCTGCTGCTGGCGCTGGTGACGTGCTGGGCGACCGCTTGATCCAACGGTGTGCCGGTGAGGAAGGATTCGCGTGCCTTGACAATTACGTCGGCGATGTGCTCTGCATTCTGTGAGCTCCATTCGAGGGGCGTCAGGATTTCGCGCTGGTGCCCATCACCGGCGGTCGGCGTCACTCGCAGCCGCACCCGCCCCCGGAACGGCGCCACGGTCCAACCACGGCTATGGCCACGGGCCTGCATTCGAGCGGCCAGGAGAACCCGCACAGGGTCGCTTGGGGTCTTGGAGGGCATCGCCGGGGACCGTGCACAGGTGTGCACGAAAGTGTGCACGATTGCGTTTTGCAGCTTGGCACAGGTTGGCGATGGGTGGCGGTGCTGGGCACCCTGCAACCCAGTGGGAGACTGGGTTTTGAGCCCCAAATCTCAGTCTGGGATTGAAACGCCCCCTGATGGATTCGAACCATCGACCGGCTGCTTAGAAGGCAGCTGCTCTATCCAGCTGAGCTAAGGGAGCTGATGGCGCCATTGTGCCAAAACCGCCGCCCAGCACTTAAGCTGGCTGGCTGCGCGTTCTACGGCCATGGCGGCGACCCGGCTCAGCGACAGCCAGAAACGCGAGCTGGTGGAGCGGTTTCGGGCGGGCGAAACAGCCACCGATTTGGCGGCGGTGTTTGGCGTCAGCCCGAATACCGCCAGCCGGGCTGTGAAAGCGGTGCTGGATCCGCAGGAATACGAGCAGATCAAGCAACAGCGCCGCAAGGGCGGTGGCGGTGAAGCCGCTGCTGAGCCAGCGGTGACCGTGATGGAGCAGCTGGAGGCCCCACTGGCAGCGGTGGCAGAACCGCCCAGCAACGACGGCAACAGCGGCAACGACAGCAACGAAAGTGACGGCGAAAGCGACGGCGAGGATGCCGACGACACGGTGGTGCTGGCCATCGACGACGCCGATGACTTCGGCGACGACGCCGACGAGCCTCTGATGGATGACGACGACGACCCGGACGATCTGCACGATCCCTTCCGGCCCATGCCGGTGCTGCAGCTGGTGGATGACCAGGCGCTCTGTGAACCGCAGCCACTCGGCGAGGCCACGCTGCCGGAGAGCGTGTACATGCTGGTGGATAAAACCGTGGAGCTGCAGGCGATGCCGCTGAGCGAGGTGCCGGAACTGGGTCGCCTCAGCGAAGCGGAACAGCAGCGTCAGGCCCTGGTGATGTATGCCAATCCGCGACAGGCCAAACGGCTGTGCGGCCGCAGCCAACGGGTGATCAAGGTGCCGGATCCCGGGATCCTCGAGCGCACAGCGCGCTACCTGCTGGTGCAGGGCATCAGCCGGGTGGTGATCGACGGCGCCCTCTACGCCCTGCCCGAGAGCTGAGCGGCGCTCTGGGCCGCTCTCAGCTGTCGTCGTCGGGGGCCAGCAACGCCACAGCGCTGCCGCCCCCCACCAAACCAGCCGCCAGCGCCAGGCCGATCAAAAAACCACTGGGCAGGGGGGCGCTGCGCCCGACCAGCAGGTTGAGCGGCGGCCGATCCTCGAGATTTTGGGCGCCCAGCAGCACCGCCACCAGCAGCAGCCCACCGCCCACGAGGCTGGTGATCACAAGGCTGAAGCGCTGCAGCATCAAGGTGGCGGTGGCGATTCCTCCCACTCTGCCGGGTCGCGATGGAGTAGGGCGTAGAGCTCACGGCGACGGTGACCGGTGCGCTCCGCCAGGCGGCGGGTGGCCTCGGCCGCACCAAGGCCTTCGGCCTGCAGTGCGGCCAGCTGCTGCCGCAGCGCCTGCCCATCCCAAACCGGCGACTCCACGGGCGGCGCACCACCCACCACCAGGGTGAACTCTCCCTGGGGGGCTGTGGTGCGGAAATGGGCCAGGGCGGCGGCCACCGTGGGCCCCACCTGCTGTTCGTGGCGTTTGGTGAGCTCGCGCGCCACCTGCAGGGGCCGATCGCCGAGCAGCTCCAGCAGATCTTCGAGCAGCGCCACCAGCCGGTGGGGTGCCTCATACAGCACCACGGTGCGGGGCTCGTGGGCCAGCTCCGCCAGCCGGGCCCGGCGTGGCCCGGCCTTGGCCGGCAGAAAGCCCTCAAAGCAGAAGCGGCCGCTGGGCAGGCCGCTGCTCACCAACGCCGTGGTGAGGGCGCAGGGCCCCGGCACGCACACCACCGGATGGCCGGCGGCGCGGGCGGCCGCCACCAGCTCCTCCCCCGGGTCGGAAATGCCGGGCAGGCCGGCATCGGAGATCAGCGCCAGCGACTCCCCCGCCGCCAGGGCGGCCAGCAGCTGGGGGATGCGGGCCGCCTGGTTGTGGGCGTGAAAGCTGAGCAGGGGCCGCCCCGGCAGATCGAGCTTCTGCAGCAGCAAACCGCTGCGGCGGGTGTCTTCACAGGCGATGCGCGCAACCCCGGCCAGCACCTGGCGCGCCCGTGGCGAGAGATCGCCGAGGTGGCCGATCGGGGTGCCCACCAGATACAGCACCCCGGCGGCGGGTTCGCTGCAGGCCGCGGGCGGCTCAGGAGGGTTGGGGGCCAGGGTCCTGCACAATGGGCCTTTGCTTCTCCATGATGGCGTTTCGCCCCCATCTGCCCGCCAGCGTGAACGCGGAGCAGCTGCTGGCGGAACTGCGTCGCCTCTGCTGGGGAGCCGCCGACATTCTGCGGGCCTACGCCCGCGGCGAGCAGCCGCCCTACGGCTTCGGGCGGGCCCTGAGCGTGGACGACGGGGGCGAGGGGCCGGTGTCGGCCGCCGATCTGGCGGTGAACCGCTGGCTGCTGGATGGGCTGGGGGCCGCCTTCGCCGATGTGGCCTGGACCCTGCTCAGCGAGGAAACCGCGCGGCAGCAGCTCACCGCGGGCGAACCGCTGGCGGCCGAATGGCTCTGGATCCTCGATCCCCTCGATGGCACCAAAGACTTTCTGCAGGGCACCGGGGAATACGCCGTGCACCTGGCCCTGGTGCACCAGCAGCGGCCGGTGCTGGGGGTGGTGCTGCTGCCTGAACTGGAAGAGCTGTGGTTTGGCGTGCTGGGCAGCGACGACACCGGGGCCGGCGGCGGCCGGGCGTGGTGCGAAAACCGCGCGGGCGAGCAGCGGCCCGCCAGCCTGAGCCCGCGCCGGGCGGTGGGGGAGCTGGTGCTGGTGGCCAGCCGCAGCCATCGCGATGATCGGCTGGAGCAGCTGCTCAGCGCGCTGCAGCTGGGCGACACCCTGGCGATGGGCAGCGTGGGCGGCAAGGTGGCCACGATTCTGCGGGGCCAGACCGACCTCTACATCTCCCTTTCGGGCCGCAGCGCCCCCAAAGACTGGGATATGGCCGCACCGCACGCGGTGCTGGAGGCTGCCGGCGGCGCCTTCACCCATGCCGATGGCGCGCCGCTGCTCTACAACACCGGCGACATTCGCCAGGCCGGCTGCCTGATCGCCAGCCATGGCGCCAGCCACGCGGAGCTGTGCCAGCGCGCCACAACGGCCATGGCCACCATCGACCCCGGCTTTCCCGTGTGAGCGCTGGCACAGGGGAGCAACCAGGCCGGATCACGATCGGTACACTGCGCCGAACCGTTGGTTCCTGATGATTCGGCTGCGCTCCACGGCGGTTGTGATGGCGGTTGCGGCAGCCTGTCTGGGCGGAGGCCGCAGCTGGGCGGCACCGCCTCCCGATGGTGCGGCGCTGGGGCCGGAGGTGAGCCTCGACACCCTCGCCCAGGAGCCGCCGGCCGAGAACCCTGCTATCGCAGCGCCGGAGGGTGGCGGCGAGCCCACCCCGGCCGCCGAAAAGCCGCTGCTCTGGCGCGCCACCCTCTGGGCCGGCGGCATGGTGGACGAACCGCTGCTGGAGGACGGCGTGAACCTGGATCTGTTTCTGGCCCAGGGGGAAGCGCGCGATGAGTTTCTGCTCGGTGCGGGCCTGCAGCGCCAGCTCTGGCGCAGCCGCAACGGGGTGGGCAGCGTGCTGCTCGATGCCAACCTCATCGGCCATCAGGGCGTAGGGCAGCAGAAGGGCCGCTATGCCGATCCCAAAAAGAATTACAGCAACACCCAAACCTTCCTGGAGGGCACCCTGGGTGTGGCCTTCAAGGTGAACCCCTTCCCCTGGTTGGGCTTGAGTGTGATTGAAGGCATTTCAGGCCTCAGCGACTTCTCCAACTACGAAGACACCTATCGCAAGGAATCAGCCCTGATTCTCAACTACCTGGCCTTTGAGGCGGAGGTGGCCTTCAGCAAAAAGATGGCGGCGGTGTTTCGCATTCACCACCGCTCCGGGGTAGGCGGCATCTTTGCAGGGGTCACCGCCGGCAGCAACGGCTATCTGGGCGGTTTGCGCCTGGCCTTCTGAGCCTTGGCACGATCCCCGGCACCAGGCGCCCTCGCACCGGTTCGGGCCTGGCTGGCAACCCTGGCCCCCCAGCACTGGCGGCGCCTGTGCCGTGAGGCCGATCGCCCGGGGCCAACCATGGTGCTGCGGGCGCTGCTGCTGCTGCTGCGGCCGGGCGTGGGGCTGACACCGGCGGAAGTGCGCCTCTACGGGCTGCACCGCCGCGGCAGCCCGCCAGCGGCCTGGTACATCGGCGAAGCGCCCTGGGCGGCCCGTTGCCGGCGACTCAACCGCGGCTCCACCCGCGTGCTGAGCGACAAGCTCACCCTGTCGTATCTGTTGGCCGGCAGCCGGGTGGCAGCCCCGCGCACGCTGGCGTACCTGGGGGTGCCGGAGGCGCTGCTGGCGGTGCCCCAGCTCAGCAGCAGCGCTGATCTGGCGGGGTTTCTGCAGGAGCAGGGCGCCACAGCCCTGTTTCTCAAACCGCTGCGGGGCTCCCAGGGGCAGGGCTGCGTGGCCACCGAAGGGCTGGCAGCGGGGCCCGATGGGGAACCATGGGTGCGGCTGGGGCAGGGCGGGGAGCTGCCGCTACGGCAGGCGGCGGCGCAGCTGCGGCGCCTGCTGGGCCGGCGGGCGATCGTGCAGGAGCGCATTCGCCCCCACCCGCTGCTGCAACCCGTATGCGGCGACACCTGCGCCACGGTGCGTCTGCTGAGCAGCTGCGACGACCAGGGGGTCACCGTGCTGGCGGCGATCCTCAAGCTGCCCGGCGCCGGTGCGATGGTCGACAACCTGCATGCGGCCAGCACCAGCAAACCGGTAGCGCTGGTGCCGGTGGATCCGGGCAGCGGGGCCCTGGGTCGCTGGCGCCGCTTCAATGGGGAAGGTTCCGAGCCGATGGAGCCGCCGCTGACGCTGAAGGCGATTCCCCACTGGCCGGCGTTTGTGGAGATGGTGCGCCTGCTGCATCGGCTGGATCGCGGGGCGGTGCTGCTGGGCTGGGATGTGGCCGTGACGGAGGCGGGGCCGCTGCTAGTGGAGGTGAATGGCACCCCCGGCATCGACCTGTGGCAACTGGCCTGGGGCCGGGGTTTTGCCGATGCCGAGGGTCGGCGGCTGCTGCAGCAGCTGGAGCAGCGGGCCCGGCACCAGCGCCGCCGCCCGTTGCGGCGGGCGGCGCGCTGGCTGGAGCTCAGACCGGGGCAGGCTCCTGCTGGGGCACACCCCGCAGGGTGAGGTTGATGCGGCCGCGGTTGTCGATCTCCCGCACACGCACGGTAACCTGATCGCCCACATTCACCACATCTTCCACCTTTTCCACGCGGGCTTCGCTGAGCTGGGAGATATGGATCATGCCCTCCTTGCCGGGCAGAATCTCCACGAAGGCACCGATCGGGATCACGCGGGTCACCGCACCGCTGAACACCTCCCCTTCGCTGACGCGCCGGGTGAGGCCCTCGATGATGCGCTGGGCCTCCTCGGCCGCCGAGCCATCGTGGCTGGCGATCGTCACCACACCGCCATCTTCGATGTCGATCTTGGTGTTGGTACGTTCGGTGATGCCCTTGATGGTGCGGCCGCCAGGGCCGATCACGGTGCCGATCAGCTCGGGATCGATGCGGAAGCTGAGCAGGCGCGGGGCGTGGGGGCTGAGGGTGTCGCGGGGCTTGTCGATCGCCTCCAGCATCTTCTCGAGAATATGCAGGCGGGCGGGCCGGGCCTGATTGATGGCCTCAGCGATGGTGGGCATGGCCAGGCCGGTGATCTTCATATCCATCTGCAGAGCAGTGATGCCCTTCTCGGTGCCGGCCACCTTGAAATCCATGTCGCCGAGAAAATCCTCGATGCCCTGAATGTCGGTGAGGATGCGCACCTCATCGCCCTCCTTGATCAGCCCCATGGCGGCACCGCTCACCGGCGCCTTGATCGGCACGCCGGCATCCATCAACGCCAGGGTGCTGCCGCACACCGAGCCCATGGAGGTGGAGCCGTTGGAGCTGAGCACCTCACTCACCACCCGCAGCACATAGGGGAAGTTGTCTTTGGGGGGCAGCACCGGCACCAAGGCGCGCTCCGCCAGGGCGCCATGGCCGATTTCGCGGCGGCCGGGGGAGCGCATCGGCCGTGTCTCACCCACCGAATAGGGCGGGAAGTTGTAGTGGTGGAGATAGGTTTTTTCGTTGGAGGGATTGAGATCATCCATCTCCTGGGCATCGCTCGGAGTGCCTAGGGTGGCGGTGGAGAGCACCTGGGTGAGGCCCCGCTGAAACAGGGCCGAGCCATGCACCCGACGCGGCAGCACGCCGGCGGCGGCGCTGATGGGCCGCACCTCATCGAGCGCCCGACCATCCACCCGCTTGCCATCGCGCAGGATCTGCTGGCGCATGAGGGTTTTGGTGAGGCTCTTGTAGCCGTTGGGCAGGGCCTTGGGGCTGGTGGCCACCAGCTGCCGCACCGGATCGGCATCGCCCAGAGCGGCCGCCGCCTCCACCACGGTGGCCTTGATGGCATCGAGCTTCTGGTCGCGCTCGGCCTTGGTCTGGGAGAACTGGGCCAGCACCTCGCGGATGGCGCCGCCGCACTGGGTTTCGAGCCAGGTGGGCAGGGTGGGATCGGCCGCCGGTTCCTCCGGCAGCACCTGGGTGATGCCGAGGCTTTCGATCATCGAAAGCTGGGCGCGGATCAACTCACCCACCGCTTCGTAGCCGAAATCGATGGCCTCGATCACATCCTGTTCCGGCAGCTGATTGGCACCGGCTTCCACCATCACCACCCCGGAGGGGGTGCCAGCCACCACCAGATCGAGGTCGGAGCGCTCGATCTCGCGATAGCTCGGGTTGAGCACGAAATCGTCGCCCAGCAGACCCACCCGCACGGCCGCCATGGGGCCGTGGAAGGGAATCTTGGCCAGGAGAGTGGCCATCGACGCGCCGGTCACGGCGAGCACATCGGGCGGCACCCGTTCATCGAGGGAGAGGCAGGTGGCCACCACCTGCAGGTCGTCGCGCATCCAGCCGGGGAACAGGGGCCGCATGGGCCGGTCGATCAGGCGGGCGATCAGGGTGGCCCGCTCGGGCGGGCGCGCTTCGCGGCGCATGAAGCTGCCGGGGATGCGACCGGCGGCGTAAAGGCGCTCCTCGTAATCGCAGATGAGCGGCAGAAAATCGATGCCTTCGCGCGGGTTGGAGCGGGTGGCGGTCACGAGAACTGCGGTATCGCCACACTCGATCAACACCGAGCCCCCGGCCTGGGGTGCGAAGCGTCCGCTGGTCAGCCGGATCTCCCGACCATCAAAGGAGATCGACTGCGTCTGTCCTTGCACTGGGTCTTATGTCCGTTTTGTAGTCGTTACTCATCCTGCCATCCAGGGTTCACAGCTGACAGCATCTCCCTGAAGCCTCAAGATTGCCGGCTGGCTACAGGCCAGGGCGAGGGCGGGGGTGAAGAGCGCATCGCTGATGGTGAAACAGCCGAAGCGCTCGAGGTGAGGGTTGCTGATCTGCACATCAAACAGCTGGAAACCGCTCTGGGCCAGGGCCCGAGCCAGGCTCACCAGCAGCACGTTGCCCGCCTGGGGGCGGCGGTGAAACATCGATTCCCCGATCCAACAGGCGCCGATGCCGATGCAGAGCATGCCGGCGGCGAGGGTATCGCCATGCCACACCTCCACGCTGTGGGCAAGGCCGCCGGCATGGAGCCGGCGGTACACCGCCGCCAGGCCATGGCTGATCCAGGTGCGCGACCGATCGCGACAGCCATCGAGCACGGTAGGGAACGCGTGGTTCAAGCCGAGGCGAAAACCACCCTGCTCTGGCTGGCGGCGCAGGTGGCGCTGCAGCGAACGGGGCACATGAAAATCAGCCCCGAGGGGCAGCAAGGCCCGCTCGCGGCTGCGGAAGAGCTGGATGCCGTCGTCGCCCTCCTCCATGGGAAACCAGCCAAGGCCGTAGATGGCCCGCCACCAGGCCACCGACCCGGCGGCAAGTGACGGCGAGGATTCAGGCGACGTGATGGCTCACCAGCTGGACTTCACCACACCGGGCAGCTCGCCCTTGTGGGCCCGCTCGCGAAACTGGTTGCGGCAAAGGCCGAAATCGCGGTACACGCCGCGGGGCTTGCCGGTGGCCCAGCAACGGTTGCGCAGGCGGCTGGGGGCGCTGTTGCGGGGCAGGGCCTGAATCCGGCGATGGATGTCGAGCCGCTCCATCGGATCGGCGGCGGCGGCGAAAGCCTCCATGAGGGCGGTGCGCTTGGCGGCGAAGCGCTCCACCATCTTCTTGCGCTTCACATCGCGCGCGATCATCGACTTCTTCGCCATGCGGCCGCTGAACCTGGAGAACGGATAGAGGTGGATCCTACCGCTCAGCGTGAGAGCAGCTGCTGGATGGCGGGCAACTGGCTGGTGTCTCTGACGATGAGCACCAGGCTCAACCCCACCAGAAACACAAACCCCGACTGCAGGAAGGCGCTCTGAAAGCGCTGGGGCAGGGGCCGGCCGCGCACACCTTCCAGCAGCAGCAGCACAAACTGGCCGCCGTCGAGCAGGGGGAGGGGGAGGGCATTGAGCACCGCCAGATTGATCGAGATCAACGCGGTGAACAAAAACAGGCTGCCGCCATCGTTTTGGGCCAGGGAGGCGCCCATCGCCACGATCTTCACCGGACCCGACACCTGCGGGGCCGTTTCGCCGAAGCGGGTGATCAGGGTGCCGAAGCCTTCCACCGTGCGGTGGGTGAGGATGAGCATGTCGCGGTTGGCCTGGCGGATCGGCTCCAGCGGCCCCAGGGGGCGGCGGTAGGTTTCGCGACCGCTGGGCTGGAGCTGGGCCCCGATCCGCCCTACGCCGCCCTGATCATCGGGGGTGAGCCGCAGATCGACGCTGCGCCCATCGCGCTCCACCCGCAGGGCGAGCGGCTGGCCTGGTGCGGCCTTGATGCGATCCACCAGCTGGGCCACCGCCCGCTGGCCGCCCGCGAGGGTTTCCCCCTGGAGGCTCACGAGCCGGTCGCCGGCCTGCAGGCCAGCGACGGCGGCCGGCTGGCCGCTCTGCACCCCGCTCACCAGCACGCCGGGGGTGGCGCTGAAGCCGGAGGGAATGCCGAGCACCCAGCCCTGGGCGAGCAGCACGGTCCAGGCGAGCAGCAGGTTGGCGAGCACGCCGGCGGCGATCACCAGCGCCCGCTGGGGCAGGGGGCGGTTGCGCAGCAGGTCGGGATCATCGGCCGGAATGGCGCTGTCGTCGTCGTCGTCGGGAAACGAGACAAACCCGCCAAGGGGCAGGGCGCGCAGGGCGTAGGTAACGCCATGGCGGCGGCGTTGCAGCAGGGCCGGGCCAAAGCCCACCGAGAAGCCGCTGACGCGAATGCCCTGGCCGATGGCGGCAAAGAAATGGCCGGCTTCATGCACCAATACCAGCAGGGCCAGGATCGCCAGTGCCGCAACAACACCCATGAACGTCAGCCGGAGATCGCCCCATTCTGGGCGGCGGTGAGGCGATCGGTGCCCATGTAGGGGGCGAGGGCCACCGGCAGCAGCACGCTGCCATCGCTCTGCTGGCCCGCCTCCAGCAGGGCGGCCATGGTGCGGCCGATGGCCAGGCCGCTGCCATTGAGGGTGTGCACCAGGGCGGTGTCTTTGCCGTGACGGCAGCGAATGGCGGAGCGGCGGGCCTGGAAATCGCCGCAGGTGCTGCAGCTGGAGATTTCGCGGTAGGCGCCGGCGCCGGCCAGCCACACCTCGAGGTCGTAGGTGCGGGCCGCCGAAAAACCGAGGTCGCCGGTGCAGAGTTCGATGCGGCGATAGGGCAGATCGAGGGCTTCGAGCACGGCCTCGGCGTCGCGGGTGAGCTGCTCGTGGGCCGCGTCGGACTCCTCGGGCCGGCAAAACCAATAGAGCTCCACCTTATTGAATTGGTGCAGGCGGATCAGACCGCGGGTGTCGCGGCCGTAGGAGCCGGCCTCGCGGCGAAAGCAGGGGGTGTGAGCCACGTAGCGAAGCGGCAGCTGCTCAGCCGCCAGCACCTCATCGCGGTGAAACGACGTGATCGGCACTTCCGCGGTGGGGGTGAGCCAGAGGTCGTCGTCGGCACAGCGAAAGCTCTCCTCGGCGAATTTGGGGAGCTGGCCCGAGCCGGTGAGGCTGGCGCTGTTCACCAGAATCGGCGGCTGCAGCTCGCAGTAGCCGCGCCGGCCGTGCAGGTCGAGCATGAAGGCGATCAGGGCCCGCTCCAGCCGGGCGCCCTGGCCGCGCAGCGTCACAAACCGGCTCTGGGCGATGCGCACCGAGCGTTCGGTGTCGAGCAAACCCAGCTGCTCGGCGATCTGCCAGTGCTCCAGCAAACCCTCGCTCCGGCGCGGCTCGCCCCAGCGCTTCACCTCCACGTTGGCGGTATCGTCGGGCCCATCGGGGCAGAGCGGCGAGGGCAGGTTGGGCAGGGCGATCAGGGCGTCGCGCAGCTGCTGCTCGAGGGCCTTTTCCTGCTGCTCGATGCCGGCCACCTCCTGTTTGATGGCGTTGCCGCGCTCGCGCAGGGTCAGCACTTCCTCTTCCTGGGGGTTGGCGCCTCCTTTGATCAGCTGCCCCACCTCGCGACCGATCTGGTTGCCTTCGGCCTGGAGCTGGCTGCGCTGCTCCCCCAAATCCCTCTCCAGCCGAGCAATGGCCTGCAGGCCGGTGAGGTCGATCGTCAGACCGCGGCGGGCGAGCTGGCTGGCGATCAGCTCCGGGTTGTCGCGCAGCAGGCGCTGGTCGAGCACGGGGCGGGGGCGGCAATGGCAGAGCGCAGCCTAGAAGGCAGTGAACGGCTCACTTCCGGATCAGTCCAGGTAGGGCCGCGAGCCGGCCCGCAGGCCAATCACGCGGGGCCCCACGGTCACGGGGTTGGATCCGGCAAAGGTGGTGGCTGCCTCAGACTGCACGGTCACCTGAAGGGTGACCCTGCTGCAGTCGTTCTGGGGGGGGTGGCGGTGAAGGCGGTGACACCGCGCATCACCAGCTGGTTGTTGGACGCGGTGTTGGTGGGATCGAGGCGGCCGTTGGCCAGGATCAGGGGGCCGCTGCGTTGCAGCTCGTTGCCCACCCGGGCGTAGGTGATCACGGCGTCAGCCCCGGTGGGCACACTGTTGGCGTCGAGCAAGGTGACGCGCTTGCGCAGCTGGTTGGAAGCGGCGTCGCAGGATGGTTCGCGGCGGCGCAGGCGGCGGGATTGGCGGTGGTGCCGAACAGGCAGGCTTCGGAGGCTTCGTTGTCGAGCAGGGTGGTGAGGCGATCGAGATCCCGCTGTAGCTGCGCCTGCCAGATGGTGACCTCGGAGTAGCGGATGGAGCTTTGGATAGTGATCCAGATCAGGGGGGCCACGAGGGCCGAGATCAGCAGGGCCACCAGCATCTCCACCAGGGTGAAGCCGCCGCTGGTGGGGCGGTGCGGCCGCGGCTTGGTGTGCCGCAGGGGGGAGCGGTTCATGGACAGAAGCGCGCCATCGGCGGCACCACCCGGGCCACCCGCACCACGGCATTGCCGGCTTTGGTGTCGCTGTAGGTCACCTGCAGCACGTTCTGGTTGCCGGTTTGGTTGCGCACGTCCGAAAGCCGCACGATCGGCTGGCGAGCGCCACCGGCGGCGGTGAGATCGGCGTTCACGGGGAGGGCATTGAACTGGCCGAGCACAGCGGTGTTGATGATGCCCACGGTGGCCTCGCGGCAGATGGCATCCACGGCCGTGGGTTCCACCACCTCTGTGGTGGCAGGATTGTCAACCTGGGCATAAAAGTAACGGTCGTCGCGTCGGTTCTCGGTGGCGCACGGTGATGTGGGGTCGCTGCAGCAGGTGAGCTGGGAGGCGAGGTTTTCGATCGAGGCCAGATCGGCGTCGATAGCCGGGCTCAGCTGATTGCGCTGGACGGTGCGGTTGCGCTGCTGCACGGAAAGGTTGATCACGCTCACGCTGCCGAGCACGAGGATGGTGATGAGCACCAACGTCACCAAGGCCTCTACTAGCAAAGCTCCCTTTTCGGGCATCGGAGACCCCTGGGCGGACGTGCACGGACTGGGGGGGACCCTTCACCACAGCCGAGTACCGGTTGTGGCGCGAGCGACCCAGTCGATGCCGTTCTGGGTCACGAATTGAGCTGGGTTGGTCGTGCCGAAGCCACCGGTGGTGAGGCGGGAGTCGGGAACCCTCAGATGGAATGCTCCGTAGGGCTTGAAATGGCTCACCCAGATCCTGCCGAAGAAACTCCAGTTGTCTTCATTGTTGGTATAGAAGCCGCTGGGCACATCGTTGGCGGCATCGCCGGTGATGCGCAACTCGGCTCGGCCCCCGGGCAAGTAGAACCACACGCCGCCGATCTTGGCGTTGGTGCCGAAGGCGGTGGTGATCAGAATGTTCTGAATCTCGCCGGCGTTGCCGGTGTCGCGGCCGAAGAAGTTGAGGCGGTCGGGCTCGCCTACCGGGGCAAAAGTATAGTTCTGATCACCAATAGAATCGACGCATTGATTTTGCAGAGTGGTGCAGCGCACATGGGCGAGCTGGGCAGGGGAGCGTGAGAGGGAGACAAAATTCTGTGGAGAACTCACGTTGTTGGCGCCGAACCATAGATCCGTCGTTGCGGGTTCGGTGTAATAGAAGCTCAGTGGTCCTGCGGTGGTATCGATGAAGAAAGTACCGCCATCATATTGGTTGATGGAGGGGCCGAGGCAATGGAAGCCGGAGTACGAGGTGACGGGCGAGCTGGCGGTGTATTCGCACTACGGTGGTGAGATGGAGGTTGGGGTGTTGCCACTGGAGGTAATACCAGCGCCCCCAGGTCGAATGGCGTTCACTGTGAGACTTTCGATTTTCTCGTTACTCACGTTTGTGCTGACCACGAAACGCAGCACGAAGTTCCGGCTTGTGAAGGGCAAGGGCAGACGGTATATGCCGTTAGAGGTTGTGATTTGCCCGCCGTTTAGCTCCGCAAAGGTGTAAAATGTGCTTCCATTGGTGAATGAGGCCTGGATGTCAAGGGTATCGCTGGTTTCCCAGTTATTTGTCCTGCTGGTTACAAATTCAACGTAGGGCGTCGCGAATGGGGACGTGTTTAGAGAGCCAGTGCCAGCTGGCCACCTATAGGTGCCATTCTGGTTGATTGCTCCCGCCGCAGGTGTTGTCGAGGTGATGGTGCTGGTGAGATCAACCGGCCCGCGACTGGTCACATTGAGCCAGGTTTCGTCTCTGCAATTGTCAGCGTTATTTAAGGTTCGATCCACAACGCAAATCTCCACTCGCTCATTGCCAGCCTCTGCGTTGGTGCGCAGCCGGATGGCGGATTGGGAGTTGGGCGTGCTGCTGGGGCCTGTGCCGCCAACGCCGTTATCAGTAGTCAGCTGCGGCCAGATCCCCGCGTTGGTAACCTTGTAGGTGACACCCTTGGGCCTACAGAATGATGGCGCTGGGGCCGGTCTGCCGGCAGGTCTGCTCGTTGGCATCGGGAGTGCCTGCACTCTGAATGCTGCTGTTGAAGCTGCTGTCGCTGCCCACGTCGGGATCACCCGAGTCATTGGTCGCCTCGCAGGAGCCGGTGGCCTGCTTGCCACGGCCCGGCCTCACGCGACAGCTGGCGCGGTCGAACGCGTCGCCGGCGTTGGACACCACACCAAGGATGGGTCCGTAGCGCCCCATCACGCCCAAGCCGCGATCCCGCTGGGTGAACTGGTCGTTGGCGAAGTACGAGCAGTGCCAGCCATTGTTGAACCCGGTGACGATGCCGTACTGCAGGTTGCAGAGGCGGCTGTCGGAACCAAGCGATCCCGTTGCGCCTGCATAACCCACGCCACCGGAGTTGTTGGTGCCGAGGGAGGCGCCGCAGCATTTCGGCAGCACCTCGAATTCCCGCGTGGTGCGGGAATTGGCCACCACCCGGCCGCCCCGCACCACCCGGCCTTCCACCTCGAGCACGATGAAGCCAGAGTTGCGGCCCGGCTGGAGCGCGCCCAGGCCATCGGGATCGTCGAGGTTCAGCAGCTCATCCCAGCTGGTGAAGCCGCCGGGCAGGGCTGAGCCGTTGATGCCGCCGCCGGGGGTGGCGGTGCGGCGCAGCTGCCGTGGGTTGGGGTTGGCACGGCCGTCGGAGGCGAGGTAGCTCACCCGCACCAGCCGGAACTGGCGGCCGTTCTGGGTGGCATTGGCTGTGGCGCCGGTCACGGCATCACGCCAGGTGCCATCACCCAGATCGATGGCGGCCTGGTCGGGCAGGCCGTCGTTGTTGGGCCCCGGGCGGGTGCGGGTGGCCGCGTTAAAACAGGGGGTGCGCAAGGCAATGGTGCGGGTCCAGCCCCCCCGGATCGGCACCGGAAACCAGCACCCGACGGTTCTGGGGCTGGTTCCAGTTGTCGATCATCAGATCGGAGCCTTCCACAGCCGTGGCGCGGGCCTGGCGGCTGTCGGAGGAGGCGAACACCCCGCGGAGATTGCTGCTGGTGAGCATCACCACGGCGGCGCCGCTGAGGATCAGCACCATGGCCGCCACAACCCCGGCAGAGACAATGCAGATGCCTTGCTGGCCCGCGTGGCGCTTGTTGCTCAGCAGGCGTAGCAGCCGCCATCGCCGCTGTCGGTCTGTCGGCAACGGGCGTCGCATACGCAAGCTTCCCTTCTGTGGGTTGACAGCCACCTGGCTTCACCGCAGCTCTGGTCCCGGGTGCATCCCACACACCATCCTGGATGGTCAGGGCGGGTTGCCCACGCCATGAAGGGGTGCCAGTTCTGAACCTGGTCAGGGAGGCAGCACCACGGCGGTGGTGCCTATGGGGGAGGTGCGTCGCGATGTCGCTGCTGATCGCTGCCTTGGGGGGTGCCGCAGCCGTGAATTCAGAGAACCTGC
Organism: Cyanobacteriota bacterium; assembly: GCA_035285645.1. Lineage (GTDB taxonomy): Bacteria > Cyanobacteriota > Cyanobacteriia > PCC-6307 > Cyanobiaceae > Cyanobium. The sequence continues at coordinate 16,499 of JAYKGR010000045.1, forward strand.
ACCACTTCGCTGACTTCGGGAATCGCCTCCCGCAGCTTGCGCTCGATTCCCATTTTGAGCGTCATGGTGCTGCTGGGGCAGGAGCCGCAGGCGCCCTGGAGCCGCACCTTCACCACCGGACCATCGATTTCAACGATCTCCACGTTGCCGCCATCGGCCATGAGGTAGGGGCGCAGTTCGTCGAGCACGCGCTCGACGTTGTCGATCGTGAGGGCGCGGGGATCCGCGGCGGTGGTGTCTTGGGTCATGGGCCGGATGGGCGTTGCTGGGGCCAGGCTAAGGGCCCAGGGCATGGCCCGGCCGAGCCGGTGCCGCTGCCTAGGATCGGGCGGTCATGCGGTGGGGAGATGCCCTCACCGCCACGCCTGCGCCCATGACCGACGTTCCCGCCTCCCGGATCCGCAACTTCTGCATCATCGCCCACATCGACCACGGCAAATCCACCCTGGCGGATCGGCTGCTGCAGGACACCGGCACCGTGGCTGCTCGCGACATGCAGGAGCAGTTTCTCGACAACATGGATCTGGAGCGTGAGCGGGGCATCACGATCAAGCTTCAGGCGGCGCGGATGGAATACAAGGCAGCGGATGGCAACACCTACATCCTCAATCTCATCGATACCCCCGGCCACGTGGATTTTTCCTACGAGGTGAGCCGCTCGCTGCAGGCCTGTGAGGGGGCGCTGCTGGTGGTGGATGCCAGCCAGGGCGTGGAGGCCCAAACATTGGCCAATGTGTATCTGGCGCTGGAGAATGATCTGGAGATCATTCCTGTGCTCAATAAGATCGATCTACCGGGTGCTGATCCCGAGCGCATCAGCAAAGAGATCGAAGCCATCATCGGCCTCGATTGCAGCGGCGCCATTCCCTGCTCGGCCAAATCGGGGCTGGGGGTGCCGGAGATTCTGCAGGCGGTGGTGGATCGCATTCCGCCACCGCCCGACCGGGTGGATGAGCCGCTGCGCGCCCTGATCTTTGATTCGTATTACGACCCCTATCGCGGCGTGATCGTGTATTTCCGTGTGATCAGTGGAGCGATTGCCCGCCGCGATCGGGTACTGCTGATGGCCAGCGGCAAAACCTACGAGCTCGATGAGGTGGGGGTGATGGCGCCCGATCAGCGCCAGGTTGAGAGCCTCCATGCCGGCGAGGTGGGATACCTGGCGGCCTCGATCAAAGCGGTGGCCGACGCCCGGGTGGGCGACACAATCACCCTGGCGGCCAACCCAGCCCAGGAGCCGCTGCCGGGGTATACGGAAGCCAAGCCGATGGTGTTTTGCGGGCTGTTTCCCACCGATGCCGACCAGTATCCCGACCTGCGGGAAGCGCTCGACAAGCTGCAGCTGTCGGATGCGGCGCTGCAGTACGAGCCGGAAACGAGCAGTGCGATGGGCTTTGGCTTCCGCTGCGGTTTCCTGGGCTTGCTGCACATGGAGATCGTGCAGGAACGACTGGAGCGCGAATACGATCTCGACCTGATCGTGACAGCACCATCGGTGATTTATCGGGTGAACATGCTGGATGGCAGCACGGAGATGGTGGATAACCCAGCGACACTGCCCGATCCCCAGAAGCGTGAATCAATCGAAGAACCCTATGTGAAGCTGGAGATCTACACGCCCAATACCTACAACGGCACCTTGATGGAGCTCTGCCAGGAGCGGCGCGGTGAATTCATCGATATGAAATACATCACCACCGACCGGGTCACGCTGCACTACGAGCTGCCCCTGGCCGAAGTAGTCACCGACTTCTTTGATCAGATGAAGAGCCGCACCAAGGGCTATGCCTCCATGGAGTATCACCTGATCGGCTATCGCAAAAACGAGCTGGTGCGCCTCGATGTGCTGATCAATGCCGAGCGGGCTGACCCTCTCACCACCATCGTGCATCGCGACAAGGCTTACAACGTGGGCAAAGGGTTGGTGGAAAAACTCAAGGAGCTGATTCCCCGGCAGCAGTTTAAAATTCCGATTCAGGCAGCGATCGGCAGCCGTGTGATTGCCTCGGAAAGCATCAGCGCGATGCGCAAGGATGTGCTGGCGAAATGCTACGGCGGCGACATTTCACGCAAGAAAAAGCTGCTGCAGAAACAGGCCAAGGGCAAAAAACGGATGAAGGCCATGGGCAAGGTGGAGGTGCCGCAGGAAGCCTTCATGGCGGTGCTGAAGCTGAATCAATAACGGCGCCTACGGCGGCTGCTGGTGCGCACGGCATCGGCCTTGAAAAAGATGGCCGGCGTTAAACCATGGCGGCGGATTTCAGCGGCGCTCTGGCGGTAGAGCAACAGCAAGCCCACCCCGGCGAGCAGGCTCAACACCATGGCGGTGGCACTGCGCAGCGGGCTGATGATTTCGATCTGGTAGGGCGAGAGCGGCTGGGGGGCTGTGAGGGCGGCGTTTTGAAGGTCCCAGACCATCGTGCCCGGCAGCACCGCCAGGCAGAGCAGCGCCAGGGGCAGGAGGGAGTAGTGGAGCCAGCAGGCGAGGGTGGCGGCTCGGGTGGGGCGGCTCCGGCCGGCGCCCAGCAGGTAGAGGCTGATGGCCAGGGGCAGCAGCGGCAGCCAGTTGGCCATGCTGCCGAGGGCCGAGAGCCTGGCGATCGGCGCCACATGCAAACCGGTGAAGAAGAACACCAGCAACCGGCCCAGCAGCAGCAGCAGCAACAGCACCCCTACCAGGCGCAGCTGCTGCAGGGAGTAGGTGAGTTGGTTGTCGCGAAGGCGGGCCTCAAGGCTGCTCCGCGGATCGCGGCTGGAATCGGGCACACAGGTCAGTCATCCGATGCCGAATTGTTACCAAGCGTGTGCCCCTGGAGCGACGGCCGCCGGGAAGCCTGAAACATCTTGAATCAGGAGGGTCCATGCCCAAACGATTGCTCGCGATCCAAGGTAGGGATAATGGCGGTTTTGCCCTGCCAATGGCCATGGCTGGAGCCCTGGTACTGCTGCTGAGCAGCCTCTCCATCCATGGGGCGGCGCTGCAACAGGCGGCACGGGTGCAGGCCGAGTGGCGCGCGCGGCAGCGCAGCGACCAGCTCGATGCCACCGCCCAGCACGTGGTGGCGGCATGGGCGCTGCACCTGCAAGCGGGAGGCAGCGCGGCGGCGGCGGCCCCCCTGGGCCAGGCGGCGCAACCGCTGCAGCTGCGGAGCTGGACAGCGGCCGAGGATCCCGATGACGGCACCATCTCCGCCCGCTTTGCCCTGGCGGCCGACAGCGAAGCACCAGCGCGCCGGTATGGCGTGCAGGTGGCGGGGGCGGCGGGCCGCGTGCTGGCGTTCAGCGGGCTGGAGCCATGAGCCTGTGCGAGGTGATGGTGGCGGCATCGGTGTTTGGCGTGGCGGCCAGCGCGGCGCTGCAGGTGTGGTCGCAGAGCACGGCGGCGGTGGTGCGCAGCGAGCGGCAGCAGCAGCAGCTGGTGCGGATTCATGCGGCGCTGGAGCGCAGCGAAGCGCGGCTGCGCCAGCTGGCGGCGGCGCCGGCCGCCAGCTCCTGCGCCGAAGCGCGCGCGCGGATCAGCCAGGCGCTCACGCCAGCCGATCCGGAAGTGGAGCAGCGGCTGCGGCCCGAGGGGGAGGGCCTGATGCTGGAGCTGGGCCCGGCACCGGGGCGGCAGCGGCTGCTGCACCCGGTGGCCTATGGACTATGCGCGGCCGAACCATGAACGGGCGCGAGCGATCGGCGGGCTTCACGCTGGTGGAGCAGTTGGTGGTGGTGGCGCTGCTGGGGTTGCTGGCGGTGCTGGGCCTGCGGCAGGGCCACGACACCCTGGCGCGGCAGCGGCTGGAGGCGGCCAGCCGGGTGGTGGTGCAGGGCATCGAGCGGGGCCGGCTGGCGGCGCTGCGGCAGGGGCAGCCCTGCGGCCTGGCGCTCACCGCCGAGGGCTGGCGGGGCGGCAGCGGCAACCTGCCGGCCTGTGCGGGCGGCCTGGAGCCGCTGGCGGAGCACGGCGGGGCGGTGCAGGTGGAGCACAACCTGCCGGCGGAGGTGCGCTTCAGCGCCAATGGCCTGGTGATCGACGGCGGCACGGTGGTGGTGAGCCATGCGGGCAGCACGCTGCGGCGCTGCCTGGTGATGGCCCTGCCGCTGGGCATCGTGCGGGTGGGGCGCTACGAGGGCCAACCGGGCCCCCCGCAGGCCGCGGCCTGCAAGCCGGAGGCGGGGCTGTGAGATCGCGGCGCGGGGTGCGGGCCAGGGCAGCGGCGGGATTCAGCCTGCCGGAATTGCTGCTGGCGCTGGCGCTGGGGATGAGCCTGAGCGGGCTGGTGCTGCAGGCGCTGGTGGGGGAAGGCGGCAACGGTTTGCGGCTGAGCCGGCTGCTGCGGGAGCGGGCGGTGCAGCGCCGCACGCTGGCGCTGCTGCGCGACGACGTGCGCCGCAGCGCCAGCATCAGCCTGGCGCCCGAACAGGAGAGTTCGCCCTGCGGCTGGTCGGGGCGGCAGCCGGTGCTGCATCTGCGGCGGGGCGATGGCACGGTGATCACCTATGCGGTGGGGGCGGCGCCGGATTCCATCTGGCGGGGGCAGGTGCTGATGCGCTGCGGGCCGGCCTACGGCCTCGATGGCGAACCGGGCAACAGCGGCTGGCAAAACCGGGTGGTGATCGATGCCCTGGCGGCGGCACCGGCCTGGAGCCGTTGCGGCGGCCTGTTGCTGCAGGCCGGCACGCCGTTGGCGGGGAGCGCCAATGCGGGGCTGAGCGCCTGTATCGACGGCACGGGGGCCCAGCTGGCGCTGCGGCTGCACCAGAGCTTTGCGCTGCCGGGCGGCCGCCAGCAAACGGTGACGAGCACGGCCACGGCCCTGGCGGGAGGTGCGGTGATCAGTCGAGCCTTACCACCTGATCCGTGAACACGAGCACATCCACGTTGGTGAGGCTGTCGCTGCCCTCGGCGGCGGAGATCACGCTGCAGCTGGCGCGGCTGCAGCCGGCGCTGAGGGTATAGGCGCTGCGCAGCCCATCGAAAAACACCACATCCACGCCGCCGCCACCTGTCACGCCATCGTTGCCGAGACCGGGCAGATAGCGATTAAAGCCGCCACCGCCGCTGAGGTTGTCGTTGCCGGCGAGCCCCACCAGGGCATCGTCGCCGGC
>JAYKGR010000046.1:0-15886 GCA_035285645.1 Cyanobacteriota bacterium
CATCACGGGAACCCTTGGGAATCCCCGTTTTGAGCTCTGAAACGGAGAGGGTGGGATTCGAACCCACGGAAGGTTGCCCTTCAAACGATTTCGAGTCGTTCGCTTTCGACCACTCAGCCACCTCTCCGGCCAAGGGCCACTTTAGGGATCAGCCGGCACTGCTCAGAAAACCGCTGGGGCCACTGCTGCGCCAGCGCTGCGGCCAGGGTTGGCTGCGCTGGGGTGGGGCACCGCTGATCCATACCGCCGTGGCCGGCTGCGCGCGCAACCAGGCCTGTTCGCTGCGCCGCGGCGCAAAGCCCAGCCACAGGCCGCCCGCCCAGGGGGCGCGCCCGTCGCGGCGGCTGGCCGTGAGGGCCTGCCGGTCGGGATACAGGCGCCAGCGGCGCCGGCCCACCTGCAGCTCCAGCCCATGGCTGTCGTTGCTGAGCGCGGTAGCCGCCAGGCCGGGGCTGGCCAGCCGCTGGCCAGCCCGCAGGGGCTCGCTGGCGTCGCCATAGGCCAGCACGCGCCCGGCCAGCTCCTGCCAGCAGGCCGGCTCGGTACTGGCCACCGGATCGAGCAGTAGGGCCCAGTCGAGCCGGCGCACCCCCAGCCCGGCGGCCAGTTGGCGGCTCTGGCGGCAGAGCCAGGGGTCGCTGTGGCTGGCCACCAGGGCGGCCCGGCCGTGGTGGCGGGCGAGCAGCAGATCACGGCCCGCATGGCCCTGGCCCTGGTGCACCAGCAGCAGCTGGCTGCTCCCCAGCTGGCCCAGATGCAGGCTCACGGCCAGGGCAAAGGGCAGCGCCGCGCCCAGGCGCCAGCGCCGCGGCAGGCCCGGCAGCAGCCACCCCAGCAGGGCGATGCCCAGCAGCAGCACCGCCAGAGCCGGGGGCCGGCCGGTTTGCCACTGGGCCATCGGCAGGGCCGCGAAGCCGGCGGCGATGGCGCCCAGCAGCCGGGCCAGGTGATCCAAGGGCCAGAGCAGCAGCGGCAGCAGCGGCGGCATGGCCACTGCCACCACGGCCGCCGCCATGGCCCCCAGGGTGAGCGGCGTGAGCAGCGGCGCGGCCGCCATGTTGGCGGGCACGGCGTAGAGGGGCAGGGCGCCGAAATGCAGCAGCTGCAGCGGCAGGGTCCAGAGGGAGGCGGCCAGCGGCACGGCGATCGCCGCCGCCAGCCAGCTGCCCCATCGCCCGGCCGGCAGCTGTGCCGCCAGGGCCCGCTCCAGCGGGCCGGCACTGAGCATCAGCCCGGCCGTGGCCCCCACCGACAGCTGAAAGCCCACATCGAGCAGCCAGCGGGGTTGCCACAGCAGCATCAGCACCACCGTGAGCGTCAGGATCGCCAGGGGCCGCCCCCGCTGGCCGCTTTCGCGGATCAGTAGCACCAGCGCCGCCATCAGCACCGCCCGCAGCACCGAGGGCTGGGGGCCGGCGAGCAGGAGAAAGAGCAGCATCGCCCCACCCGCCAGGGCCAGCCGGCCCATCGGCGGCAGCTGCCGGCCGGGCAGCAGTACCGCCCCGAGCAGCACCGTGAGGTGAAAGCCCGAGGCGGCGAGGGCATGAGAGAGGCCCGCTGCCCGGAAGGCTCCGCTGAGGGCCTCGGGCAGCGGCACCACGGCGCTGCCCAGCACCAAGGCCGCCAGCAGCCCCCCGCGCTCGGGGCCGGCGCCGGCGATCAGGCGCTCGGCGATGGTGCGGCGCAGGCTGGCCACCGGGGTGGCGGGGCGCTGCAGCACCACGAGCTGCTCCACCTGCAGCTGGCTGAAGGCTCCCCGGCGGGCCAGCCGCTCCGCCGCTCCGCTGAGCAGAGGGTGGGGCGCGGGGCGGGGGCGGCGCAGGCGGCCCGTGGCCCGCACCCGCCAGCCCTCGCGCAGCTCCAGGCAGGGCCGCAGCTGCAGCTCGCTGGCCCCCACGGCCAGCTGCAGCAGCACGCGGCAGGAGCCATCGTCAAACCGGCGCGGATCGGCGGCGAGCCGGCCGGTGAGGCTGATCTCCAGCGCCGGGGAGGCTGGCGATAGCCCGGCTGCTGGATCACCGGCGGCGGGCTGGGGCCGGCTCAGCAGCACCGGCAGCAGCAGGGCGAGCAGCAGGGCTGCCAGCGCCAGTACTGCCGCCAGCACCGGCCAGCGTCGCGGCGGGGGCACAGGGGCCATGGGGGGCGGGTCGCTGGTTCAGGGTTCCCGGCGCCAGCGCTGCGGAGGCCCATGAAAAAAGCCCGGCCACCCTGGTGGGGTGACCGGGCCGTGGCCGTTGCTCGGCGCTCAGATCACCAGATAGTCGGTGTTGAGCGGTCGGTAGCCGTTGCTGAGCGTGGCGATCTGCTGGAACGGCGTGGCGCCGCTGCCGTCGGGGTCGTAGTACAGCTGATTCGTCTCCCGGTCAAAGGCCAGCCGGGTCGTTGGCGTGGCCAAGGCGTTGTAGGAGTTGCTGGCGCGATCCGAGCGGAAGGTGAGCACCTGGTTGGCCGCCGGGGTGCCCGGGGTGAGGGCGCTGAACACCGCGGCGCTCAGCACCATGCGATCGCCGACGGCGAAGTCGGTGATCGTTTCGATGTTGCCGGCGCCTGGGGCGTCGCTGAACAGGAAACGGTCATTGCCCACACCGCCGGTAAGGCGGTCGTTGCCGGCACCGCCGTTGAGGGTGTCATCGCCGGCGGCACCATTGAGGGTGTCGTTGCCCGCCAAGCCGTTGATTGCCTCTGCCGCGGCAGTGCCGGTGAGGCTGTCGGGGCCAGCGGTGCCGTTGATGTCGCCGGGGGTCGGCGGCGGCGGCGGCGGCGGCGGCGGCACCACCGGGCCACCCCCTGTGAGGGTGAAGGAGGCGGCGGTCACCGCCGGAGCGCCCGTGAGGGTGGCGAACACCACCGGGGCGGCGGCACCGGTGCCATCGCTGTCGTAAGCGAGATCGCCCGTGGTGGTGTTGTAAAGGATGCGCTGGTTGGCATCGGTGGCGGCGCTCACCCCGGCACCGGCGAGGAATTCCGGTGCGGTGAGCGTGGCGCCGGCACTGAGGGTGGTGAACACGGCCCGATCGAGGCTGATCAGGTCGAGGCCGAGGCCGAAGTCGGTGATGGTGTCGGCATTGGCTGGGGTGAGCGGGCTGTCGAACACGAACTGGTCGTTGTCGACGCCGCCGGTGAGGGTGTCGTTGCCATCGCCACCCATCAGGGTGTCGTTGCCGCGGGCCCCCAGCATGGTGTCGTTGCCCGCGAGGCCGATGAGCAGGTCGTTGCCGTCCAGGCCGCTGAGGGTGTCATCGCCGGCGCCACCGGTGAGGGTGTCGGCCCCGGCGGTGCCGGTGACCAGCACCCCGGCAGCCGGCGGCGGCGGCGGCGGCGGCGGCGGTGCCACCGGCGTGCCGGTGAGGGCAAAGGCGGCGGCGGTGAGCGGCGCCCGGTTGGCCAGGGTGGCAAACACCACGGGTGCGGCGGCGCCATTGCCATCGCTGTCGTAAGCGAGATCGCCGGTGGTGGTGTTGTACAGAATCCGCTGGCCGGCGGTGGTGGCGGCGGTGAGGCCGGCTCCTGAGGCGAATTCGGCCGCCGTGAGGGTGGCGCCACCGCTGAGGGTGCCAAACACGGCGCGATCGAGCTCGATCTGGTCGCCGGTGGCGAAATCCACGATCGTGTCGCTGTTGCCGGGCACCAGGGCGCTGTTGAACACAAACCGGTCGTTGCCCACGCCGCCGGTGAGCCGGTCGGCGCCGGCGCCACCGTTGAGGGTGTCGCTGCCGGCGGCACCGTTGAGGGTGTCGTTGCCCGCCAGGCCGGAGAGCTGGTTGTTGCCGGAAGCGCCGTTGATCGTGTTGTCGATGGCGTTGCCGATGCCGGTGGCATTGCCGGCCGCCGTGAAGGTGAGGATTTCCACCTCCGCGGGCAGGGTGTAGGTGAGCAGCGAGGTGCGGATGTGATCCACACCGCCGGCCGCGGCTTCCACCACCTGATCGAGATCGCTGTCCACGAGGTAGGTGTCGTTGCCGGCACCGCCGATCATCAGGTCGTTGCCGGCGCCGCCATTGAGGGTGTCGAGGCCGGTGGAGCCGTTGAGGGTGTCATCGCCGGCGTTGCCGCGCAGGTTGTCGTTGCCGGCCAGGCCCAGCACGCTGTCGTTGCCGGCGCCGCCGGTGAACAGGTTGTTGGCGGCGGTGCCCTGGTAGCGATCGCCCACGATCGAGGTGGGCTGGGAGATCAGGTTTTCGGAATTGCCGGCCCCATCGGTGTAGCTCACTTGCACGCGCAGGATGCGGCCCACCTGCGCCTGGGTGGGGGTGAAGCTGGGGCTGTTGCCGCCCACCACGGTCCAGCTGGCGCCGTTGTTGGCCGACATCTCCCAGGTGTAGGAGAAAGTGCCCAGGCCATTGGGGTCGGTGATGGTGCTGGTGTCCACCGTGATCGCCAGCCTTTCAGTGGGGGTGGTGGTGCTGGTGGTGGGGGCGCCGGCGGCGCCGCCGGGGGGCTGGGGTACCGCCACATCGCCATCGGCGAAGCGCAGCACCTCGATGCCCCAGAGGGTGTCGGTGCCGTCGTTGGCCAGCAGACCGCCCACCAGAGGGCGGTTGTCGGTCACCGTGAGGCTGCCGTCGGCGTTGCGCACCACGCTGTAATCGGCCTGGTTGCCGCTGTACACCGCCGTATCCACGCCGGCCGCACCCGCGCGGATCTCCCGCACGATGCTCAGTTGGGAGGGGCGGATTGCGCCGCTGAGCAGCCGGCTTTGGAAGGCGTTGATCGTGCTGGCGAATTCAACCGTGCCGTTGGTGTTGGTGAGCTGGATGCGGGCATCGAGGTACACATCGCCGTGGATGATGTCGTCGCCGCCACGACCCTCGATCACATCGGAGCCGCCGCCGCCGAGAATGATGTCGCCACCGGAGAAGCTGGTGGCACCGCGCAGCAGCGGGGCCAGGCCGCTGATCATGGCGATCCCGGCCGCATCGAGCACATGGTTGACCTCCGTGAGCGGATCAGGCAGCAAGCGGCCCTTGAGCAGGTCGTTGCCGTTCCAGCCGGAGAGGCCCTCCACCTCCATGAAGCGATCGAGCAGATCGATGGCGATGTTGGGGGGGAGAAACACATTGATTTCCAGGTCGGCATCCACCAGCTCAGGGGAGTTGGCATAGGTGACCCAGTCGAAGCCCCAGGCGCCCCAGCTCTTGTTCACCCCTGGGGTGCCGAACATGATGTCGTTGCCCGACTCGGCGTCGTAGTCGTCGTTGCCATCGCCGACCAGCACGTCGTGGCCGATCAGGGTGCTGGTGCCGAAGGGATCGCCGTTGTCGCCTTGGAGCAGGTCGGCGCTGGGGCCGCCCTCAATCCAGTCGTCGCCGGCGTTGCCGAACACGGTGTTGAGGCCGGTGCCGGCAAAGATGAAGTCGTTGCCGAGGCCACCGAAGGTTTCAGCATCACCCACGCCGCCGAAGATGGCGTCGGAGCCATCGCCGCCAAACAGCAGGTCGAGGCCGCCGGCGTTGGCAATCACGTCGTTGCCATCGCCGCCTTTGATGTTGTCGTCGCCGAAGGCGTCGGTGAGGATGTCATCGCCGTCGCCACCGAAGAGCATGTCGTTGCCGCCGCCACCTTCGATGGTGTCGTTGCCGGCATCGCCGTAGACGGTGTCGTCGCCCTCGTCGGTGGCCAGCTTGTCGGCGGCGGCGGTGCCGCCCATCACCACGTGCTCGATGCCGACATAACGAATGGTGCCATTGGCGAGGCGGCTCAGCAGGGCCGGTTCGCTGTAGGGCGTGCTGGGGTCGTCGAGAATCGGGCCGGTGGTGCCCACACGGCCGGCTTCGAAGAAATACAGCGGCCGCGAGAACACATCACCCGGCAGATGCTGCGCGTTGGAGTTGCGCATCACGATGTCGCCGAAGGTTTGCTCCTCCAGCTGGGTGAGCACGTTGAGGCCGGCGGTGCGGGAGAGGTAATAGAAGCGGTCGTGGTTTTGCAGCCGCAGCATCTGCGTGCCAAACACATAGGCAAAGCTGGAGCCGAGCATGCCGCCGAAGGGCTGCAGCTTCTCTGCCAGGCCGCCGATCCAGAAGTCCACCGTTTCGAGGCCGCCGAGGCTGCCGCCGGCGTAGATGCCGCTGGCGCTCAGGAAGTTCTGAGCATCGAGGTTGCCGGCGGCGGCGCCGCTGATCAGGGCATCGGCCGCGGCGCGCCGGGCCGCATCGGTGGTGGCCGCCTGAATGGTGGCGTGGGTGCCGTAGGCGGCAATGAAGTTCGCCAGCGACTCGATGTGCTTGATGTTCTCCCCGAACTGGTTCCAGCTGGTGTAGGGCTGGAGGGCTGGATTGCCCGTATCGGCGAAGAACTGGCGGCGCGCGGCATTGAGGCCGGGCACGCCGGTGTCGCGGGCGCGAGCCAGGTTGAGGGAGGCCAGATCGAGCGGCAGGCCCACCAGGTTGTTGCGCAGTGATTCGGTGGTGAATTCATCGATCTCGTTGCCCACCTGCTGGGTCATGCCGGTGGCGATCGTGCCCACCGACCCCTTGGTGTCGGCGCCGCTCTGGGCGAAGGCCACCGGGTGGAGGAAGGCATCAATCAGGCGCATCGGCGTGGAGACACCGGTGCCTGGGTCGATGCGATCCACCGTGTCGGTGAGCATCGAGTGGCCGAAGCGATACACCACATTGGCGAATTCCGACATGATCGCCGGATCCACGGTGCTGTTGTAGCCGCTGAAAATCTCGATCGAGGGCAGCAGCTTGCGGCCGAATTCTTCAAACACGAGGTGCTGGTATTGCATCTCGTTGGGGAAGCGGGCCGCCTGAAACAGCCGCTCGCCGTTCCAGGAGAGGGCGGCGATCGCCGCCGGGGTGGCGGGCAGGGCCGCCACCGGTGTGAGCAGCCACTGGTTGAGAAAAGCCAGATCGGCACTGGCCAGCACCACATCCTTGATGTGGGCCACCAGGCGGTTGTGCTCCGAGTGGAACACGCTGTGGATGGCGGTGAGGGCGATGTTTTCGTTGCCGCGTCCGTCGCCGGTGATGTAGTGCAGGTCGAGCAGTTCGTTGTCGTAAGTGCCGGCCGGCTGGGGGGTGGCGGCGGTGCTCACCAGGGTGTCGGCGTCTGGGATTTCGCCGGGGTCGGGGTTGGCGTTATGGGCGATGTCGTCGAGAAAGGCGTGGCCGGTGCGCAACGCATCCGCGGTGCTCACGGGCGCCGCCAGGTTGCCCTCCAGCAGGGTGCCATCGAGCAGCACCAGCTGGGGCAGGCCATTGGCGCCGGGGATGAAGTTGCCGTAGAGATCGGTGAGCAGCAGCGGCCCGTTGTGCACGTCGCTGTCGTTGAGATCGATGCCGAGCAGGGTGCGGGCCTGGGCCTTCACCTCGCCCCAATTGGCGATCGAACCGGGCACGGTGCCATCGAGCAGGTTGCCGGTGCTGCGCACCCGGCCTTCCTGCACGGCATAGGCCCGCAGAAACACCTGCTGGGAGGGGTGGGAGGTATAGGTCTGGTTCTGGTCCACCCAGGGGGTGGTTTTGTTGTCGAAGATGCGGATGTCGTCGGCGGTGCCCTCGATGCCATCGGGCCCCGGATCCAGCGTGGAGGCCGTGGCGCGGGTGAGCACCATGAAATTGGTGGGGCTGCCGGGCACGTAGAGCGGATCATCCGGGGCCAGCGGCATGATCACGCTGCCCTGACCGCCTTTGTTGATCAGGTCGAGGCCGTGATCAAAAAACTGGCCAAAGATCGTGAACCAGGAGTTGTATGGGGCTGATAACCCCGTATCCGGCGCCACGTTGGCCACAAACAACGTGCCATCCGACGACACGGTGGGCGCGGGGCCGGCGGCCGCCACGGCCGCGGGGTTGCGGATGCTCTGATCGGCGATCAGGTTGCTGGCGCTGCGCACCTGGCCGTCGAAGACGATGCCGCTGGTTTGGGTGTAGCTGCTGGGGCTGCCGGCGGTGAGGGGGCCGGGGCCATCGGGATCGAAGGCGGCGGGCTGGGCCTGGCGCCATTGCTGCCGCAGCACGTTGGGCATGGGCCTGTCGGCCGCGCCGAAGGCTTCCTGCCCGGGTACCACGTTGTTAAAGATGCCCTCCACGGTGCGCAGGCCGTAGGGCAGCAGGGGGTTGCCGTTGAGCTGGGCGAGGGGGTCGGCCCCCGCGGTGTGAGCTTCCGCCAGCTGAATCTGCTGGAGGATGAACTCAAGGTCGTGCTTGACGAGCTTCATGGGTGGTGCGGGGGGCCGTTGCGGAGGCGGAAAAAGCAGTTGGTCTCATGGTGAGACACACTGTCCCTTCGTGCGATCTGCCTCTTTTCAAGCTATGGGCCAGCTCGCATCTTGGCCACGCAGTCCCGGTGAAATCCCGGATTTGCCAAGAAGCCAGTTACGAAGCAGGTGATGTTTTCGGATCTTTTGAAGATCTTTTGCTTAAGTTGAATGTATCGGTACGGAATCGTGTCGCGAGGTTGCGCGCAACAGCGGAAAGCCCAGGGCCTCCCGTTCGGCCAGCCAGGCTTCGGCCACCTGCCGGGCCAGGTGGCGGATGCGGGCGATGGTGGCCGTGCGCTCCGTCACCGAGATCACGCCCCGGGCCTCCAGCAGATTGAAGGTGTGGCTGCACTTGAGCACCTGATCGAGGGCCGGTGCCGGCAGGTGGCGGCGCACCAGATCGGCGGCTTCGGCCTCATGGATGGCAAACAGCTGCTGCAGCCGCTCGGGGTTGGCCGCCTCAAAGTTGTAAGTGCATTGACCTTTTTCATACGGCAGCCAGATGTCGCCGTAGGTGGTGATACCGTTCCAGTTCAGCTCCCAGATGCTCTCAACGTCTTGGAGATACATCGCCAACCGCTCCAGCCCGTAGGTGATCTCGATCGACACGGGCCGGCAGTCGAGGCCGCCGCATTGCTGGAAATAGGTGAACTGGGTGACCTCCATGCCATCGAGCCACACCTCCCAGCCCACGCCCCAGGCCCCCAGGGTGGGCGATTCCCAGTTGTCTTCCACGAAGCGGATGTCGTGATCCGCCTGGCGGATGCCCAGGGCCTCCAGTGAAGCCAGATAGGTGTCTTGAATGCCGTCGGGCGACGGCTTGATCAGCACCTGGTACTGGAAATAGTGCTGAGCTCGGTTGGGGTTGTCGCCATAGCGGCCATCGGTGGGCCGGCGGCAGGGCTCGGGGTAGGCCACCGCCCAGGGCTCCGGCCCGATCGCCCGCAGCACCGTGTGGGGGCTCATGGTGCCAGCGCCCTTTTCGGTGTCGTAGGGCTGCAGGATCAGGCAGCCCTGCTCCGCCCAGAAGCGGTTGAGCGTGGCGATGATGTCCTGAAAGTGCATGGTGGCGGCGCTGGGAACCCGGCCGGAGCCGGCCAATCCATTGTTCCAGTTAGGCTCGGTTCCGCCGTCGTTGTTGAGGGCCGCTGAGCACGCCGCTGCCGTTTCTGCGCCGTTTGCCCCTGGCGATCCAGGCCCGCGGCCGGCGGCTGAGCCACCGCTGGCATGCCGCCACCAGCCGGGCCGCCACGCCCGAACGCCCGCGCATTCAATTCCTGGCGGCGGGGTGGAACTGTTATCCCGGCTGGCTGCTGCGCGACCTGCGCAACCAGCCCGCCTCGCCGTGGGATTGGATGCAGTTTTTTTCGGCGGCCAGCCTGCCGCTGCTGCTCAGCCCTGAGGGCATCGAAGCCTTGGTGGCCGATCTGGAGATTTCCAGCATTGAACCCGCCGGGACGGCGGCGGAGCCCCATTTCTGGAGCCCACGCCATCGCGTGCGCTCCCCCCACGACCACGCCAAGCAGCCGTTTGAAAGCCTGGCGCTGTCGCGCCGGCTCATCGCCGCCAAGCTGCTGCGCCGTCTGGAGCGGCTGCGGGCCCTGGCGGCCAACCCCTGCCACCGCCTGGTGCTGCTCACCACCGTGAGCCCTGGCGCCTATGGGCTCGAGGGTTTTGATCTGCCCAGCTACGCCGAGCACCTGCAGCAGCTGCAGCAGGCCCTGGCCCGGCAGCTGCGGCCCGCCCATCCGGTGCTGCTGGTGGTGTGCGGGCCGCAGCCGCCGGCCCTGCCGGAGCTGGCAGGGGTGCTGCGGCTGCCCACCCGCTGGCACTGCGAAGACGCTTATTTTGCGCTCACCCCCGGCAGCCGCACCGGAGCGGCCCGGGCCGCCTGGCGGCGCACCCTGCGCCAGCTGGAGCGGCGGCTGGAGCGGGGCCTCGCGGGCTGGCCGGCCGATCAGGCCTGGGGAACGCGCAGCTTCTGGCCGGGAAAGATCAGATCGGGATCTTCGATCACCTCGCGGTTGGCTTCGAAGATCTCGGTGTAACGGGCGCCGCTGCCATAGGTGCGCTCGGCGATGCCCCAGAGGGTGTCGCCCTGCTCCACCAGCACAAAGCTCGATTCACTGCCATCGGGCTTCTGCAGGGCTGCCGCCTCCACCCGGCCCACCCCTTCCACATTGCCGGTGATCAGCACCGCCTTTTCAAAGGCCGCCTGGTCGCTGGCCTGGCCGGCAATCGCCACGGTGGTGTCGGCCACGCTCACCTGCAGATCTTTCACGCCGGGGTTGTTTTTCTCCACATGCTGCTTGATCTTTTCGGCGGCTTTGGCGGAATCTTCGCCGCGATTGAACACCTTTTTGCCGATGTTGGCGGCGAAATCAAAGAGGGGAACGCCCATGGAAGAAGTGGGAAAGCTCTGTTGGCAACGTAGGCAGGCTGGGGCGATCAGGCCACGAGTTCGAGGCAGCCCATCAGCCCCCCGGCGAGGGGGCGATGGCGCGCCTGCTCAAAGCCGGCCTCCAGGGCCAGCTGTTGCTGGGCGCGGGCGGTGGGAAAGCGGCGCAGGCTGTCTTCCAGGTAGGCGTAAGCCTCCGCCAGCCCGTAGGCCGCAGCTGCTGGCACCACCACGCGGCGCAGGTAGTGCCGCTGCACGGCGGCCGCCAGCTGGGCGCTGCGGCCGTCGGCCGGATCGGGGCGGTTGAAATCGAGCACCGCCGCCCGCCCGCCGCGGCGCAGCAGCCGCCGCAGTTCGGCCAGGGCGGGGCCCGGCGGGCCGAGGTTGCGCAGTCCATAGGCCATCACCGCCCCATCGGCCCAGCCATCGCCCAGGCCGCTGGCCAGGGCATCGCCGTGCTGCCAGCGGATCGGCAGCCAGGGTTGGCGGGCGGCGCGCTGGCGGGCCTGCTGCAGGGGTGCGGCGGCGGCATCGATCGCCAGCACCTGGCCGCCCGGCCGCACCCGCGCGCCGAGCAGCAGGGCGAGATCCCCGGTGCCGCAGCAGAGATCGAGCAGCCGCTGGCCCGGCTGGGGGCGGAGCGCCAGCAGCGCCTGCCGTTTCCAGAGGCGATGCAGGCCGAAGCTGAGCAGGTCGTTGAGCTGGTCGTAGCGGGGGGCAATTGTTTCAAAGAGCTGCCGCACCGAGCTGGCATCGCCGGGGGTGTAGCCGCTCAACCCGGGCTGCTCCGCCCGGCGGGCAGCACGGCGTCGTCCCAGGGAAGCACAATGGTGTCTAGGCTGATGCTGGCTTCGATCGCCTCGGGTGCCAGCACCAGGCCGCTGGCCTCGAGCCGGCCGGGGCCCGTGAGGGTGATCAGCATCACGGTGGCCAGGCCTACCGCGGCGGAGCACACCAAGCAGCCGGCCAGCATCAGCGAAAATTCCTGCCGGTCGCTGGCGGCCTGCATCAACTGCAGCGCCCAGGCCACCAACGCCACCACCGCCAGCACCATCGGCAATGCCGTGAGAAGCGGAATGGGCAGTGCGGCAGGCAACACGACGAACCGTAAAGCAATGCGTTGTTGCCAATGTTACGGGACTTGAAGCCGCACTGTTATGGCCGGATCTCCAGCCCCCGCGCCAGCAGGTCGGCCTTGATCGCCTCCACGGTGAGCACACCGTCGTGGAGCAGGGAGGCCAGCAGGGCGGCGGCGGCGTTGCCCTGGCCGGCGTCCGGCCCCAGGGCGGCGGCGATGTGATCGAGGCAGCCGGCGCCGCCGGAGGCGATCACCGGCACCTCCACCGCATCGGCCACGGCGCGGGTTAGGGCGAGGTCGTAGCCGGCCTGGGTGCCATCGCCATCCATCGAGGTGAGCAGCAGTTCACCGGCCCCCAGCTCCACCACCCGGCGGGCCCAGGCGAGGGCATCGAGGCCCGTGTTGTCGCGGCCCCCTTTGACAAACACATCCCAGCCGTCGCCGGCGGGGCGGCGGCGGGCGTCGATCGCCACCACGATGCACTGGCAGCCGAAGCGGGCCGCGCCGCGGGCCACCAACTGGGGATCGCGCACCGCCGCCGAATTGAGACTCACCTTGTCGGCACCGGCCCGCAGCAGGGCGGTGATGCCCTCCACGCTGCTGATGCCGCCGCCCACCGTGAAGGGAATCGTGACCGCTTCAGCGGTGCGGCGCACCAGATCCACCAGGGTGCCGCGCCCCTGGTGGCTGGCGGCGATATCGAGAAACACCAGTTCATCGGCGCCGGCGGCGCTGTAGCGGCAGGCCAGCTCCACCGGATCGCCCGCATCGCGCAGGCCCACGAAGTTGATGCCTTTCACCACCCGGCCGTCGGCCACGTCGAGGCAGGGGATGATCCGCTTGGCAACCATGGTCTCGCTGTTAGTGTTGCGCGGCTCTGAACTTGCGCCGGCCATGTCCCAGGCTGCCATCACGATCGGATCGCGGGTGCGGGTTACCCGGGTGCGCGACCGCATCCCGGCCGATCTGGTGGCGGCCCTCAAGTCGGATGCCACCGGCACCGTGCGCGATTTCCGCGTCACCGACGGCAAGGGCATCGGCGTGGTGGTGGAGCTGAGCGCTGGCGCCACCACCTGGTTTTTCGACGACGAGATCGCCCCCGCCTGAGCGGGACTGTGCCTGTGCCTGACCCGTCTGATCAGCCCAGCGCCGGTGGCGCCGCCCGCCAGCTGCTGGGCATGAAAGGTGCCTCCGGCACCACCAGCATCTGGAAGATCCGGCTGCAGCTGATGAAGCCGGTCACCTGGATCCCCCTGATCTGGGGTGTGATCTGCGGGGCGGCAGCATCGGGCCAGTTTGTGTGGCGGCCGGCCGATGTGGCCGCGGCCCTGGCCTGCATGGTGATGAGCGGTCCGCTGCTGGCGGGCTACACGCAAACGATCAACGACTCCTACGACCGCGAGATCGACGCGATCAACGAGCCCTACCGGCCGATCCCCTCGGGGGCGATCCCCCTGGCCCAGGTGAAGATCCAGATCTGGATCCTGCTGTTGGCGGGTTTGGCGGTGGCCTACGGGCTCGACGTGTGGGCCGGCCACAGCACGCCGGTGCTGCTGCTGCTGGCCCTGGGGGGCTCGTTGGTGAGTTACATCTACTCAGCCCCGCCGCTGAAGCTGAAGCAAAACGGCTGGCTGGGCAACTATGCGCTCGGCGCCAGCTACATCGCCCTGCCCTGGTGGGCCGGCCAGGCCCTGTTTGGTCAGCTCACCTGGGCCACGGCGCTGCTCACCCTGGCCTACAGCCTAGCGGGCCTGGGCATTGCGGTGGTGAATGATTTCAAGAGCGTGGAGGGCGATCGAGCCCTGGGCCTGCAGTCGCTGCCGGTGGTGTTTGGCGTGGAGCGCGCCAGCTGGATCAGCGCCTCGATGATCGATGGCTTTCAGCTGGCGATGGTGGCCGTGCTGATCGCCATCGGCCAGCATCGGGCGGCGGTGCTGCTGGTGCTGCTGATCATTCCCCAGATCACCTTTCAAGACATCTGGCTGCTGCGCGACCCGGTGGCGTTTGATGTGAAGTATCAGGCCAGCGCCCAGCCGTTTCTCGTGCTGGGGATGCTGGTGACAGCCCTGGCGATTGGCCACAGCGGCCTGGTGTCGTTTGCGCCACAGCTGTTGTGACTCTCGTCAGTGTTGCCGCTGCCAACCCTCTGGTGCGCTGGGGGCTGATCACCCTGGTGGCCGGTGCGGGCACGGGTTTCGCGATCGCGGGGGCGCAGAGCGGCATCGATCGGCTGCTGCCCGATGCGCGCCGCATCGCCAGCTACAACCGCCCCGGCACAATCACGATCCTGGCCGACGACGGCAGCGTGATTCAGAAGCAGGGGCCGGCCACCCGCGAAAAGCTGGACCCGGGCCGTATGCCGATGCTGGTGGAGCAGGCGTTTGTGGCGGCGGAAGATCGGCGGTTTTACGACCACAACGGCATTGATCCCACCGGCATCACCCGGGCGATGGTGCGCAATATCACCTCCGGATCGGTGGAGGAGGGCGCCAGCACGATCACCCAGCAGCTGGCGCGCACCGTGTTTCTCAGCCAAGACCGCACCTTGGTGCGCAAGCTGAAGGAGGCGCTGCTGGCGAGCAAGATCGAGCGCCAGCTCACCAAAGCGCAGATTCTCGAGCAATACCTGAATGTGGTGTATCTGGGCTCGGGGGCCTATGGCGTGGCCGATGCCGCCTGGGTGTATTACTCCACCACTCCCGACAAGCTCACCCTGGCCCAGGCGGCCCTGATCGCCGGCCTGCCGCCGGCCCCCACCGTGTATTCGCCGCTGGTGAATGCCGATCTGGCGTTGCAGCGGCGGCGCACGGTGTTGCGGCGCATGCGCGAGGCGGGGTTCATCAGCGCCTCGCAGGAGCTGGAGGCGGCTGATGCGCCGCTGGCCCTCAAGCCCGCCGATCCCAAATATTTCGACAGCACCGCGCCCTGGTACAGCAGCTGGGTGGCGCTGGAGCTGCCGCGGGTGCTCACCAAGGAGCAGCTGGAGGTGGGTGGTCTCACGATCCGCACGGGCATGAACCCCCGCTGGCAGGCCGAGGCCCAGAAGGTGATCAACGCCCGCGCCGGCAGCATGGAGGGCGGGCTTGTGGCGATGGAGCCGGGCACGGGCCTGGTGCGGGCCCTGGTGGGCGGCAAGGATTTCAATCGCAGCCAGTTCAACCGGGCGGTGCTGGCCCTGCGCTCGCCGGGTTCCACCTTCAAGCTGTTTGCCTATACGGCGGCGATCGAGGCCGGCATGAAGCCGGAGGATTCGATCACCAACAAGGAGCGCTGCTACACCGATGGCTGGCCGCCGAAGCGGTTCTGCATCCCGGGTGGCGGTAAGTTTCGGCTGGTGGATGCCCTGGCGCAGTCGAAAAACGCGGCGGCGGTGGCGGTGGCCGAAAAGGTGGCCTATCCGCGGGTGGTGGATGTGGCGCGTCGGCTGGGGCTTTCCGGCACCATCGGCGAGTATCCGGCGATGGTGCTGGGTGCCAATGAAAAAACCATGCTGGAGATGACGGCCGCCTATGCCGCCGTCAACAACCGCGGGGTGTATGTGGAACCCACGCCGTTTGAGGAGATCCACGGCCCGGAGGGAGAGCTGCTCTACAGCCGCCGCACCGATGGCAAGGCCCCCAAGCGTGCGGTGAGCAGCGATGTGGCTGATGCGGTCACCTGGATGCTGCAGAAGGTGGTGAGCCAGGGCACCGGCACCGGCGCCGGCCTGGCCGATCGGCCCGCCTCGGGCAAAACGGGCACCGCCGAGGGCGCCCGCGATCTGTGGTTCATCGGTTCGATTCCGCAGCTCACCACCGCGATCTGGTTTGGCTACGACCAAAACTTCAAAACCGGCAGCAGCAGCGCCCAGGCGGCGGGGGCCTGGGGGGCCTTCATGGCCAGCGTGAGCAAGGATTTGCCAGTGCAGTCGTTTCCGCCCAAGCCCGATCTGCAGGGTGAGTTTGTGCCGTATGTGCCGCCGAAGAACAAGAAGAAAAAGCCCGCTGAGCCGGAGAAGCGCGAGAAGCCGTGGGAGCCGCCGGATGTGATGGCGCCCGACAGCCGCTGGGAGCCGCCGCCGGTGCCCGACACGCCGCGCTGGGAGCCGCCGGCCGAACCGGATCCGCAGGCGCGGCGAACGGAGCCACCGGCGCGCCGCTGGCAGCCGCCGCCCACCTGGAGCGAACCGGCCCCCACGATCTACCGGCCGCGGCCCGTGCCTGAA
>JAYKGR010000047.1:0-6041 GCA_035285645.1 Cyanobacteriota bacterium
CGAGCCGGGTGGCGGTTCTGGCTGAGGAAGCCGAGCCAGCAGCCGGCCATGGCGGCGCAGAAGGCGGCCAGGGCCGGATCACCGCCATGGCCCCGCAGCGCCAGCTGCAGACCCATGCCGGTGAACACGATGGCGCCGCAGCCGCCGGCCAGTCCATCGAGGCCGTCGGTGAGGTTGGTGGCGTTGCCTTCGGCGAGGAACACGAACAGTCCCAGCGGCCAGATCAGCAGACCCAGCGGCAGCACCCAGCCGAAGGGCAGCCCGATGTCGCCGGGGACGCCATTGCCCAGCCACTGGCCCCAGGCGGCCCAGGCCAGGAACAGCACCGCCACCAGGGCCTGCAGCAGCAGCTTGCCGCGGGGCTTGAGCCCGGTGTTCGTCCGGCGCGTCAGGCTGCGCCAGTCATCGACGGCGCCGATCGCCATGGTGGCCAGCGTCACCGCCGCCAGCGCCGGCAGCCGTGGATCCCAGGGGCTGACCAGCCCCCCCACCAGCACCCCAACCGGCACCACCAGCAGGCCGCCCATGGTCGGTGTGCCGGCCTTGGAGTGGTGCCCCTGGGGACCGTCTTCGCGGATGACCTGGCCCAGGCGCAGCTGCCGCAGGCGTGGTACACCCCAGGCGGCCACGGCGGCCGAAACAAGTGCCGCCACCACCAGCGGCAGGCTCAGACTGACGCTGCCGACGACACGGTCGCAGAGCAGACAGACCAGCAGCAGCAGCAGGGCCAGGAGAGCGGCCGGTCCGCGGCCGTCTGGAAAGGGCATCGGGGTGACGCGGCCGCGCGCGGTGCGGGCCGACCCTAGGTGCCCGCGTCCACACCGCGCCAGCGGCCGCCGGCCGGATGCGCCGCGGCGTGGTTCAGTCTTCCCAGTCCTCCTCGGGTTGTTCGTCGGCCTGGTTGTAGTCCTCCTTCTCACCCATCAGCGCCGAGAGCTCCTCCTCCTCGACGGTGCTCACCTCGGCATAGGCGCTGTCCTCATCGGCCACCAGGCGGCCGCTGGCCTCCAGCAGGCTGAGCAGATCGGGCTCATCGCGCAGGGGCAGCACCGGCGCGGGCTCGTTCCGCCGGAACCGGGTGAGCGAGGGGTTGACGCTGTCGAGTCTGCTCATGGCCTGGGTGGGGGAGGGCGGGGCTCGCCGTGCCAATCCACCACTCTAGTCAACGCGTCGGCCGCCGGCCGCGGGGGAGAATCGGGGGGAACTGAACGGAGCTGCCCTGATGGGTCGGGCCAAGAAGGCGGTGCTGGCGTATTCCGGCGGCGTGGATACCAGCGTGTGCATCCCTTACCTGCGTCAGGAGTGGGGGGTCGACGAGGTGATCACGTTTGCCGCCGACCTGGGCCAGGGCGATGAGCTGGAGCCGATTCGCCAGAAGGCTTTGGATTCCGGTGCCAGTCAGTCGATCGTGGCCGATCTGATCGAGCCGTTCATCCGCGAGTTCGCGCTGCCAGCGATCCGCGCCAATGCCCTCTATGAAGGGCGCTATCCCCTGTCCACCGCCCTGGCCCGGCCCCTGATCGCCCGCCGGCTGGTGGAGATCGCCCGGGAGGTGGGCGCCGATGCTGTGGCCCACGGCTGCACCGGCAAGGGCAACGATCAGGTGCGTTTCGATGTGGCCATCGGCGCCCTGGCCCCTGGGCTGCAGGTGCTGGCCCCCGCGCGCGAATGGGGCATGAGCCGTGAGGAAACCATCGCCTACGGCGAGCGCTGCGGCATTCCCGCCCCGGTGAGCAAGGCTTCGCCCTACTCCATCGATCTCAATCTGCTGGGCCGCTCGATCGAAGCCGGCGAACTGGAGGATCCGGCGGTGGAGCCGCCCGAGGAGATCTATGCCCTCACCCGCTCGATCGCGGCGGCGCCGGAGCAGCCCCAGATCGTGGAGATCGGCTTTGAGCACGGCGATCCGGTGAGCCTCAATGGCGAGCGCCTCGATCCGGTGAGCCTGGTGCGGCAGGCCAATGCCTTGGCGGGCCTGCATGGCTTCGGCCGGCTCGACATGGTGGAAAACCGGGTGGTGGGCATCAAGAGCCGCGAGATCTACGAAACCCCGGGTCTGCTGCTGCTGATCCGGGCCCACCAGGATCTGGAGAGCCTCACCCTGGCGGCCGATGTGGTGCGCACCAAGCGGCAGCTGGAGGGGCAATGGGCCGATCTGGTGTACCAGGGCCTCTGGTTTGGTCCGCTCAAGCAGGCGATCGATGGCTTCATCGATCGCACCCAGGAGGCGGTGAGCGGCACGGTGCGGGTGAAGCTGCACAAAGGCACCGCCACCGTGGTGGGTCGCAGCAGCGCCAGCAACAGTCTCTACGTGCCCGATATGGCCACCTACGGCGCCGACGACCGTTTTGATCATCGGGCGGCCGAAGGCTTCATCTACGTGTGGGGGCTGCCGACCCGGCTTTGGGCGTCGCGTCAGCGGGGCTGAGGCGTCTCACCGCGGCGGAAGAGCTGGCGCAGGCGCTGGCGCAGCCCCGGCGCTGGCTCCGCCGGGGGCTGGGGGGCTTCCGGCAGCTGCCGATGGGGATCGCGCTCCGCCTGCTGGGCCAGCATCTGCTGCCGCAGGGCTTGGTTGTCGCTCAGCAACTGGTCGCGATGCTCCAGCAGCGGTTGCAGCCGTTGGCGGAACTTGGCTTCAAAGATGCCGGGCAGATCGTCGAGCAGATCGTGCAGAGCGGCGATCTCAGCCCGGCAGGCGCTGAGTTCGCGCTCCAGCAGCTCCACCTCGCGGGAGGAGGGTGACTTGCTCATCGCCCTGCCCCTTCAAGGCCCGCTGGCTCAGCTGCCCACCGGAGCGGTGCTGGGGGCTTCCATGGTATCGGCCACGGCGGCCGGAATGGAGCGCGGCGGAGGCATCGGGCCATCCTGCTTCACGGTGAGGTAGCGGATCACGTCTTCCGACAGGCGCATGGCCCGCTCGAGCGGTGCCACCTGCTGACCATTGCCATTGTGGTTGAGCTGCACGTAGATGCCTTCGCGGTGCTTGGCGATCGAATAGGCCAGCCGCCGCTTGCCGCGCATCTGGGTGTCGAGCACCTCGCCGCCGGCTTCCACCAGAATGTCGCGATATTTGGCGACATGGCTCTCCACTTCCTCCTCCGGAATATCCGGCCGGAGGATGTACATGGTCTCGTAGTAGGTGTCGGTCATGGACGGGTCAAGCGTCGTGGGCTCCCCGCCGGCCCCGATGGGAGCCCAAGCGGAGGGAAGTGGCTGAGCGGCAGCTGCCTCTCAGCGACGGATCTATGACCCTAACGCAGCGTCAGCACTGGGGGCTGTGGTGCGTTCAGAGCAGCTGCAGCCGCACCGCTTCCGACACCGTGGGGATATCGGCCTCGCGGCCCCGCAGGCTCTGCACCACGGAGTACACCACCAGCGCCAGCGCGCCGAGATAAACGGTGTTGCTGAGGGTGCGCAGGGCAAAGCCGGCGCCGAGGGGCACCAGCAGGGTGCGGAAGGCCAGGGCGAGCACCACCAGCACGATGTCGAGCAGGATCGCTTGCAGCACGTTGAACCGCACCAGGTAGGGCACCTGGGCGTTGCGCACGACGCCCAGGTAGAGCGCCAGGAAGAGCAGCAGCCCTCCGAAGGGCAGGCCCATCTGCAGTTGCAGCAGCGGCAGGGCCGGCAGCTGCAGCCACTGCAGCTGTGGCAGGAGGTCGTAGAGGCTGCGGCCAAATTCGATGGCGTCGGCCCAGGGCAGCAGGTAGGCGAGGGCGGCCAGCAGCCGTTGCCAGATCGGGGGGGCGTCCATGGTGGGCGGCGGGCTGGAGCTGCGGCGATGGTGCGCTCAGGCTAGGGGCCGGTGTTCGCGTCAGTTGGCGAGTTGCGCCAGCGCCGCCGCCCGCATGGCGGCCACCGGCACCTCCGCCAGGCCGCTCCACAGCCGCAGCGAGGCGGCCCCCTGCTGCACCAGCATCTCCAGGCCGTCGAGGGTGGTGCAGCCCTGGGCCGCTGCCTGGCGCAGCAGGGCGGTGGGGCGCGGCGTGTAGATGAGGTCGTAAACGGTGGCGCCGGCCGGCAGGGCCGCGGCGGCGGCCGGTGTAAGGGGTGAGCGGTTGGTGGCGTGGGGGTCGGCGGCGCTGCTCATGCCGATCGGCGTGGTGTTCACCACCAGCTCCACCTGGGCGATGGCCTGGGGCACGGCCTCCCAGGCCAGCGGCAGCGGATCGGCCCAGGGCCGGCAGCCCCCGCAGAAGGCCGCCACGCGTTCGGGGTCGCGGCCGGCCACCTGCACCTGAGCCAGCTCCAGCCCGGCCAGCCCGGCCAGCACCGCCCGGGCGCTGCCGCCGCAGCCCAGCACCAGGGCCCGGCGGCCGCGCCAGGCCCCCGCCGGCCCCAGCGGCGCCAGAAAACCCTCCACATCAGTATTGGCACCCAGCCAGCCCCCCTCGGGCCGCCGCACCAGCGTGTTCACCGCGCCGAGGCGTTGCGCCAGGGGCGTGAGCGCATCGGCCAGCTGGGCCGCCGCCTGCTTGTGGGGCAGCGTCACGTTGGCGCCCACGGCGTCGATCGCTGCGAGGCTCTGCACCAGGCCATGGAGGTGGTGGGCCGCCACCGGCAGGGCGAGATACACCCAGTCGAGC
Organism: Cyanobacteriota bacterium; assembly: GCA_035285645.1. Lineage (GTDB taxonomy): Bacteria > Cyanobacteriota > Cyanobacteriia > PCC-6307 > Cyanobiaceae > Cyanobium. The sequence continues at coordinate 4,587 of JAYKGR010000047.1, forward strand.
CCGAGCTGCGCCAGGGCGGCGTTGTGCATGGCGGGCGACAGGGAGTGGCGCACGGGGTCGCCCAGCACGGCCACCAGGCGTGTGCGGCCGCCCACCGGGCTGGTGGGGGTTGGGCTGGGGCTGGGGCCAGACATGGCGGCAACGGCAGGGCTCCAGAGCGCACGGTACGGGACCGGTTCGGGAACCACACCTCGCCGGGGGTGAGGGCCTCTGATGAGGATGCAGGCATTCCGAATTCAGCTCCTACAGGAGGTGGGAACCCATGGGTAAGGTCGTCGGCATTGACCTCGGCACAACGAACAGCTGCGTTGCCGTGATGGAGGGCGGTAAGCCCACGGTGATCGCCAACGCCGAGGGGTTCCGCACCACCCCCTCCGTGGTGGCCTACACCAAGAACCAGGACAAGCTGGTGGGCCAGATCGCCAAGCGCCAGGCGGTGATGAATCCCGAAAACACCTTTTATTCGGTGAAGCGCTTCATCGGCCGCCGGGTGGATGAGGTGAATGAAGAATCGAAAGAGGTGAGCTACACGGTGGAGAAGGCCGGCTCCAGCGTGAAGATCAAGTGCCCGGTTCTCAACAAGCAGTTTGCCCCCGAGGAGATCTCGGCGGAGGTGTTGCGCAAGCTGGCCGAAGACGCCGGCAAGTATTTGGGCGAAACGGTGACCCAGGCGGTGATCACCGTGCCCGCCTATTTCAACGATTCCCAGCGCCAGGCCACCAAGGATGCCGGCAAGATCGCCGGCCTCGAGGTGCTGCGCATCATCAACGAGCCCACCGCGGCGGCGCTGGCCTACGGCCTCGACAAGAAGAGCAACGAGCGCATTCTGGTGTTCGACCTGGGCGGCGGCACGTTTGACGTGTCGGTGCTGGAGGTGGGCGACGGCGTGTTTGAGGTGCTCTCCACCTCGGGCGACACCCACCTGGGCGGCGACGATTTCGACAAGGTGATCGTGGATCACCTGGCCGACAGCTTCAAGGCCAACGAAGGCATCGATCTGCGCGCCGACAAGCAGGCTCTGCAGCGCCTTACCGAGGCGGCTGAAAAGGCCAAGATCGAGCTCTCCAGCGCCACCCAGAGCGAGATCAACCTGCCCTTCATCACCGCCACGCCGGAGGGCCCCAAGCACCTCGACATCACCCTCACCCGGGCGAAGTTTGAGGAGCTGGCCAGCTCCCTGATCGACCGCTGCCGCGTGCCGGTGGAGCAGGCCCTCAAAGACGCCAAGCTCAGCTCCAGCGAGCTGGATGAGGTGGTGATGGTGGGCGGCTCCAGCCGCATCCCGGCCATTCTCGAGCTGGTGAAGCGCATCACCGGCAAAGATCCCAACCAGACGGTGAACCCCGACGAGGTGGTGGCTGTGGGTGCCGCCATCCAGGGCGGTGTGCTGGCCGGCGAGGTGAAGGACATCCTGCTGCTGGATGTGACGCCGCTGTCGCTGGGGGTGGAAACCCT
>JAYKGR010000048.1:0-19736 GCA_035285645.1 Cyanobacteriota bacterium
GCGCCTTGGCCGCAGGCGCCAGCCAGCTCGCTCTTCGGGTGGCCGATGTAACCGGCCTGGCCGGCGGCTCCACCCATCCCCACACCCTTCAGGAGGTGGTGGTGGATGCCCATGCCAGCGAGTGGTATCTGCCGGTGCCCCTCTCCGACCGCGACTACCGCGTCGAACTCGGCTACCGCAGCTCCGGCGGCTGGATCTCCCTGGCCTTCTCCTCCATCGCTCGCGTGCCGGCCCTTCACCCCTCCGAGCAGATCCTCGACCAGTTTGTGCCGTTCTCGCTCGGCGGATCTCCTGCGCCCGCTCTGGAGGCGCCCATGGAATCGGGCGATACGGGACTTCATGAGCGGCTTTACCAGACGGCTACCTCGTCTTGGCGGCGGCTGGCACGTGGTTCTGAATCCTTCCATGAACTCGATTCTCGCGAGATGGCGGCCTCTGCTCTCAGTGATTCCGGGGCCGGTCTCTGGGCTTCCGGTCGCCAGGAGTCGGGAGCCGGAGGTGTGGGAGCTCGCCAGCGGATGTTCTGGCTGGTCGCTGATGCCGAGTTGATCGTGTACGGCGCCACCGATCCCTCCGCTCGCCTCACCATCGGCGGCGAGGAGGTGCCCCTCTCGGCTGATGGCACTTTCCGTGTGCAGGTGCCCTTCCGCGATGGACAGCAGGTGTACCCCATCGAGGCCGTGGCTGCCGACGGCGAGCAAAAGCGCTCGATCACGATGGAATTTGAGCGCACCACGCCCGAAGCCAAGGTAAACACCCGCGAGGAAGCCCTCAGCGAGTGGTTTTGAGCTCAAGGGCATGAAGCAGCCCATCCGCCACCCAGGGGATGGGTTCACCGCCCTCCAAAGCCAAGCGGCACTCCTGATCACTGAGGGGTTCCAACCTGTTCATCTGGGATTGGAGCACGGTCTCGTCGGCCTCCGATGGGTCCTTTCCCACCTGTCGCCGTGATTCCATCCGCCGCAGAGCCTGGTGGACTTGCCCTTGACAATCCAGAATAAAAAATCCTGCTCCGCAGCTCAAAGCCCGTTTCTTGAACTGATCTCTCTGATGGCGTGTCAGGAATGTGGCATCGATAATCACCCCAAACCCCGCCGCTGATATCGCTTCAGCCAGCTCCGGAAGTTGTTTACCATAGAGCCACTCGGTGATGTCGTCTGCATAGGCATCACCTTCCGTGATCGTTGCCTCTGGGCACTGCCCCCAGCGCCCGAAGCGTCGCCGACGCTCGATGTCGGAACGGAGATGAATCCATCCCAGCTGCTCACAGAGCCGGCTGCTCAACCACGACTTGCCCGTGCCGGACACGCCATGGGTGATCACCATCGCCCCGCGCGGTTGATTGATCATGCGGCTGGCCAGGCCCCTATAGGTGTTGATCGCCATGGTCCATGGGCGATCGCTTTCGGTGCTGGTGGGTTGGGTCTTCTGGCGTAGAGCTGCCACTTTGGCTCTGACCAGGGCGCGATACACCAGATACCAGCGCCAGAGCCACAAACCCCTGTAGTCTCCCGTGTTCTGTAGCCAACGATTGAGGACGATCACAGCGACGGCCGTTTCGCCATGGTGTTGTAGGTCCATCACCAGAAATGCCAGGTCGCTGATCACATCGATCCAGCGCAGCGCGGGGCTGAACTCCAGGCAATCGAAGGCATCAATGCGTCCAGCACGCACAACCAGATTGCCCAGATGCAAATCACCGTGGCCCTCCCTCACCCTGCCACTGAACTGACGAGAACGGAACAGCTCCGTCAACCGCTGATGTTCCTGCAGGGTCCACGATCGCAATCCGGTTTCGGCCAGGGATACAGGATCGAAACGCTCCAAAACATCGAGATTGGCAAGAGCAGGCTCCAACACCGCATCGGGGCTGCCCCAGATCTGTCCTGGCGTGGCGATCGCTGCTGCACCATGAAAGCCAGCAAGGCGATCGGCCAGGTCGATCCATAAACTCCGCTCGGGAGGATGCTGTTTCAGGCGTGCTGGCAACAGATCGTGCTGTTCAAACTGGTGCATCTGAACAGCCACATCAAGCACGGAATCGGCCAGCGCATCACCCCACGCAGGCGAAACCAGAGTGGCCATCTGGGGAGGGCCGTAAACGGGCCGAAGAGCCACATAGAGGTCAGGGCAAAGTCGACGATTCAGCCGTAGCTCTTCTTCGGCACAGTGGCGGCGGGCGGCCTGACTGCGCAGATCCACAAAACCCAGATTCACCGGTTTGCGTAGCTTATAGGCCCAATCGCCGGTGAGCAGAATCCACGACAGGTGAGTCTCCAACAGACGCACAGTCTGCACGGGATGGTCGTAGGCCTGCGGTTGCAGCAGGCTGGCGATCATCGGCTCCATCGCAGGGATGGATCAGGGTTCGGTGGGTAGTGATGCCTGCCAGACCTGGCGCGCGGTGTCGATCATCTGGGCATAGATGCCATTGATGAAGCGACTCAGCGATGGGTTGTCGGATCCCTGCCCACTGATGCGCTCAGCGGGCAGGGCCGCTTCCAAGACGTCCATCAGCAAGGCGACCTCCCGGTCGTCCATGCGCAAAACGTGCTCGTGGCCGCAGTGCTCAACGCGCATGCGGAATCCCTGAAGAGAGTCTTAACCCTAGACCCATGCAGCCCCAGTCGCGGCAGGACGGTCTGGGGCTAGCGTTTGACGATGGGTGAACCCTCACGCAGGCGACCGGCCTGGCTCAACTGGATTTTTCTCGGAGCTTTCCTGTGGAGCTCCTGGCAACTGGCTGGCCTCTGGCTGGCACGCTTGCACAGCTGAAGCCTGCTTCAGCGCCGCGTCCTAGGTTCGCCGGCCGCCGACACCAATCGCATCAGACGCACGACGCCTCCCACCAGCAGCGACAGGGCCAACAGGGCCAGCAAGACCGCCAAGAGGAGGGCGGCCAACTGCAACAAGCCCATTCCCAAGCGGCTGAGGCCAGCGATGAGGTTGGCAACGGCCGAGCTCACCAGCAGCAGCGCATCAAACTGCTCAGGGATCTTCACAAGCGCCAGGAGAAGGGCCGCCCCCAACAGAATCATGACCACACCCATGAGCAGTTGGCGCACGGGTTTCGGTCGTCGTGGCCGCTTCTCACGAAAGATGCGGCGGCCGTCTTTAGGGCGGGGCAGCTTGAGCTGTCCAGGCGGCTGATTCATGGTTCCACGGGATAGCCGGCTCCCCGCATCCAACGCTCAAACTCCATCAGAACCAGCTCGTTAGGGCAATCGATCAGGGACAGATCGTTGACCGTGCAGTCGCCCTGGCCCCCATGATGCAGCGAGAGATGAAAACCCTCCCCGCTCAAGCCGCAGACCTCCGGGTCACTGCGCACCACCACATCGAGGCAAGCACCGAGACGGGTGACACGACGACGCAGCTCGGACCAGGTGAGTGGCATGAAGGCGGAAGGGGAAGCAACACCGTCAGCCTGGCGGATGACGGGGCGATCAGGGGCGCTCCAGCGATGGGGGAGGCACGGGAACCGTGACGGGGCGGGGCACAGGAACCAGGGCAGCCAAGGCAGCGGCCGCCATCAGCGCCGCCACACCGGCCACAGGAGCAGCCAGTCGCCGTCGACGCGACACGCGGCGCTTGAGATCCCTGGCCTTCAGGGGGGCGTCGGCCGGGACATCCCAGCGCAGCGGCACCCGTGGGTCGAGCCGCAGGGCGTCGAGCACCCTCACCAGGTCGGTGAGCTCGGCATCATCAAGGACCAGCTCCAAGGGCTCTACCCCCTCCTGACTACTGCGGAGGCTGAGGCGATGCTCCTGCAAGCCCGCGGGTGCAATGGTGGCCGGCAAGGCACCGCCACCGCAGGTTCTGGGCGCTTCGCTAAGCAGATGGCGGGCGTAGGGCAACACGGCCTGGAGGATCGCGGCGAGATGATCACGCCGACCCTCCAATTCGGGCCGGCCGGCCAGCTGCAGGCTCCAGCCGGTGACGATGCCCACCATGGAACCCGACTGACCCACCGAGACATCGGGAAAGCCCTCAAGACTCAAACGACAACCGGGCTGGTCGTAGTGCAGGGTGTGCTTCATGAGCTCAGGCGGCGACATCGAGAAGGCTGGCGCGCAGACGCTCAAAACCACCGGTGCCGGCAGCCAAAGCCAAGCTGCGCACCAGGGGACGCTCGATCGCTGCACTGTTGCGCGGGTCGAGCAAGCGCTGAACGCCACTGCGCCGGGGGTTCATCCGTTCGCGCACCAGATCAGAGAGCCGTTGGTGGAACAGGGACCAGCGTTGCTGGCTGATGTCTTCTGGCTCCGTGGCCGACAGCAAAACCCGCAGCAGGGGGTAGAGGCGCTCCCCCATGGCACAGACCAACCGGATCAGGGCATCGGACTCCACCGGCGCCAGTTCCCCCCGTCGGCACACCCGCCTCAGCGGATTGTGGCAGCGGCGTTTCCACAGCTCCACCCGGTTGGGGAAGAGAGCGGTGAAGCCCATCTGCTCACAGAGCAGAACCAGCACTTCGCCGCCGTTGAGATCGAGGGCTTCCGCCGCCAGCAGCAGCAGATCCAGCCGCTCCAGCCCACGCCGGGAGAGCGGTGGAGGGTCGGAGACAGGAGGCGTGGCGATGGGGACAGAGCTCATGGCTGCGATGATGCCAGCGGCAGCGCCCATTCGTCACGCGATCCGTGTCCAACAGCGACCCGTCCACCCCCTCTCTCAGCTCCTGGATCCGCGATGTGCCTGATTTTCCCAAGCCAGGCATTCTGTTTCGCGATCTCACCCCAATGATGCGCGATCCGGTGGGCTGGTCGCTGATGCTGGATCAACTCGGAGCCGTTTGCCAGCGGCTTGATCCCGACCTGATCGTGGGCATCGAGTCGCGTGGGTTCATTGTTGGAACCGCGCTTGCCACCCGCCTCGCCCTCCCCTTCTCGCCGGTTCGCAAGGCGGGCAAGCTGCCTGGGCCCGTGCACGGCATCGATTACAGCCTGGAATACGGCAGCGATCGTCTTGAGATCCATGCGGATGGTTTCCACGATGCCCCGCGGGTATTGGTCGTGGATGATCTGCTGGCCACCGGCGGTACCGCCCGGGCTTGCGCCCAACTGGTGCAGCAGGCTGGTGGCGAGCTGGCCGGTTTCGCCTTCGTGGTGGAACTCGAAGCACTGGCAGGTCGCCGTCAGCTGCCTGAAGGAGTTCCGGTCGACTCGCTGGTAATGGTCTGACGCCTCAGATCCGCAGCTCAACCTTGGTGCTCTTGCCAGTCGAGCACCTGGCCGTACTGCTCAAGGGTGAGCAGCCCAAAACGCCAGAGCACCACGGGGAGGGGAGCCTGTTCAAGCTCCGAGTGCCGAAGGCCAAGCTCCAAGGAACGATCGCTCAAGCCCATCTGATGACGGAGATAGGCAATCAGGGCTTCTGGGGGAGGCCCCTGGGGTGAACTGCTGATCACCATGGGGCCAGCAGTTGCAGACGACCCTGGCGACGGGTCATCAGGCGCAGCACCAACCCACCCAGGGGTGGCAGACGGCGCAAAAGCGCCAGACCTTGGCGGCGCAGTGCCACCAGCAGTGGCTGGCGATTGGAGAACATCAGCACCAACAGATGGGTTGCCAGCAGGGTGGCGATCAGATCGGGCCAGCGGCGCATCGCATAGGCGCCGCCGAGTTGAGCGGCCTGCAGCTTCCCCGAAGCGACGCGACAAGCCTGGTTGTGCAGGGTTTGCACATCACGCCAGCAGAGATTCAACCCCTGACCGCCGACGGGGTGGCAGCGATGGGCACTTTCGCCCACGAGCACCGTGCGACCCCGATGCAAGCGCAGGGCCTGCTGCAGAGCTACCGGGAAGGCGCGGGGGTGATCGATGAGCGCCTCCGGCTGAAAGCGCTCGGGCAAGACAGCCGCCAGCGCATCAAGGAACGCGGCGTCGTCGAGACTCTCCAAATGGCGACAGCGGGACTCCGGGGCACTCCAGACCACCTGGAAGCACCCATCACCGAGGGGGAGCAATGCCAAGGGGCCTTCAGGCCGAAGCAGTTCCCAGGCCTCGTCATCGCCCGAGCCCCTCAACCGCACCTGGACAGTGAGGCAAGCTTGACGGTAGGGATGATGCAACACTGGCACCGCCAAGGACGTCCTCGTCGGGGAATGGGGCCCGTCGGCTGCCACCACAAGATCGGCAGTTGCTTCATCACGGCCCTGCTGCGCCGAGAGGGCTTCACCGAAATGACAGGTGATACGGGGATGCGCTTGCAGATGATCCAAGAGAACAGCCATCAGCGGTTGGTGCTGGGCAATCCAGCCCACAGGCTGACTGGTGCCCGCCTGCACGTGCAGCCGATGCCGCCAGCCGCGCGGCCAGCCCAGATCAGCCAGCTGCAGGTGACGAAACGGCACCAACACCGTCTGCAGCGCATCCCAGAGGGAGAGGTCGGCCAGCAGGCGTGAACTGGAGTGGTTGAAGGCATACGCCCGACTGCGTTGGCATAACTGCGCCGGAGCGAGGGGATCCACCAGGGTGACGGTCCAGCCGGCGTTGGCCAGGGCCAGGGCGGCCAGAGCTCCGCTGGGACCCCCACCATGAACTCTGGCCCTCAGAACTGGAGATGGGCCGGTGGGTGGTTGGAAGGAGCTTCTCAGCACAGCGGGTCGCACTAAAAAAGCCACAACAGAATTCTGCTGTGGCCGGAGAGAAAACGAGAGAGGCTTGGAACGGTTCAGCCGATGCCGAGGAGGCCACGGGTGAACGCTTCACCGCCGAGCGCGAATTCCGTTGCCAGCAGAGCGATGAAACCCAGCATCGCCATGCGGCCATTCAGTTTTTCGGCCCGCTCGTGAAATCCCCAACCGTTCTCCACACTCACGACCTCCATGCGGGGCTCAGCGGCAAAGGCATTGAGACGGCCGCCATCTTCAGTGGTCACCGTGGCACCGCGGATGGTGGCAGGGGCAGGAGCCTGAGTCATGGCCTGAATTTCGAAGTGTTACAGCAGTGTAACGCAATGTTGAGCTCCCCGGGGCCTGCTCAGCGCAAGCGCCGCAGGCAGAGTTCCTCGAAGGCGGGCCTCAAGAGGTAGGGGTACTCCCCCACCCACAGTTTCAACTGGGGAAGCCAGGCATCGCTGATCGCGCCGATGCGAGAGAAATCGGGCCGCTCGCTCAGCACCAAAACCCTCACCACCATGCCGGTTCTGATCGGGTTGTGTTTTTTTTCCATGGGAAAACGCACGCGGCCCAGGTAGCCCTCCTCGTCGGCCAGCTCGAGACACAACCAGGTGCGGCGATTCTCCACCAGTTCCAGCCGACCGTTGCGATCGGCCTGTTCGCGGCGATTTTCCACGATCTCGCGGGTGTAGAGATCGGCGATCTCTCCCTCAAAGATCGCAGCCGCTGGGTAGCGGCGCAGCGTGGCGTTGCGGCGTCCCGCCTCCAGGATCGGACCCCACAGCACATAGAGCAGCAACACCACCCCTACCACCATCAAGACCGGGCCCCACGATGTGGAAAAGGCCAGGGTCTGGCTGATCAGCAAGGTCAGCACGCCTCCGATGACAGCGATCAACACACGCTGCAACAGTTTGCGGGGGTTGCCACTGCAGGCGTTGAACTGGGGGCCGGTAGCCACCGCTGGAATCAAGCGGGGAAGCTCGCCCGGCCGTAGGGGCAGCAGCGTCACAGCAAACGCTCCAGCCCATACACCAGGCCCTGCAGCTGCCGAACCCGGCGGATCGTGAGCAGCACCCCGGGCATGTAGGCCGATCGATCGATGGTGTCGTGCCGCAGGGTATAGGTTTCACCTGGAGCGCCGAACATCACCTCTTGATGGGCGACCAAACCGGGCAATCGCAGGGAATGCAGCCTCAGGCCACTCTCCCGCCGACCACCCCGGCAGCCGGTCAGCGATTCGTGCTCTTCCACCTGGGAGGGATTGAACGCTTTGCCGAGATCCTCCATGAGCTCAGCGGTTTTGATGCAGGTGCCGCTGGGGGCATCGGCCTTGCGGTTGTGGTGCAGTTCCGTGAGCTCGGCGTAGTCGTAGAACCGAGCCGCGGCGGCAGCCGCCTGCTGAAGCAGAACCATGCCCACGGAAAAATTGGGTATCACGGCTCCACCCACGCCGGCCTTGCCGGCGAAGGCGGCCAGCTCGGCCAGCTGATCAGGACTCAGTCCGGTGGTGCCGATCACGGGGTAGACCCCGTAGGCAATCGCGCCCCTGGTGTGGTCGTACACCACAGAGGGATGGGTGAAATCCACCAGCACCGCACCCGATCCTGGTCCTGCCTGGCGTACCGCCTGGCTGGCCTGGCAGAGGCAGCCCTCGAAGTCACTGGTGATCGCCACCTCAAGCTCCGTCAGCCCCAGGGCCACCCCCACATCGTGCCCTTCTGTGCCTGGGGTGGTGTCGATGGCCCCCACCAGCTGCAGGTCGGGTGCGCAGCAGACAGCGTTCACCACTTCAGCCCCCATGCGGCCCAGAGCACCGGCCACCACCACGGGAATCCTTGGCGCTGGAGCGGATGCGGCGGCGCTGGAGGTCATCCTGGGGCGGTGAAGGCTTGCCTGAGCCTATGAGGGAACCCTGCAGCGATCCCACAATGGGGCGACCTCACGGGTTCGGTGGCTGCAAGGTGGTCGCACTCACGAACTGCCGACCGTAGGCTCGGCAGCACAGCATCCTTCGCCCTTCGCATGTTCACCCAGGTTCGTTCCGCCAGCCGCCGGGTCAGCCCTGTTTCCGGAGGCCGCAGCGACCAGGCCGTGATGAAGGCGGTGTACGTGGTGCTCGAGCCGCAATATCAGAACGCTCTAACCCAAGCAGCCACCTCCCTGAATGATCTGAATGGCCCCTTGGCGGTTGATCTGTGTGGCTACCTCATTGAAGAGCTGCGTGATCCCCAGAACTATGCTGATTTTTGCGCTGATGTAGCCCAAGCTGATGTCTTCATAGCCTCGCTGATCTTCATCGAAGATTTAGCACAGAAGGTGGTCGAAGCCGTTGCGCCCCATCGCGACAATCTCAAGGCAGCCGTTGTTTTTCCTTCGATGCCGGAGGTGATGCGGCTCAACAAGCTGGGCAGCTTTTCGATGGCTCAGTTGGGGCAGAGCAAATCGGCGATCGCCAGCTTCATGAAAAAGCGCAAGGAGGCTGGCGGCGCCGGTTTCCAAGACGCCATGCTCAAACTTCTCAACACGCTGCCCACCGTGTTGAAGTATCTGCCGGTAGAGAAGGCGCAGGATGCTCGCTCCTTCATGCTCAGTTTCCAATACTGGCTGGGAGGAACACCAGACAATCTGCGTAATTTTCTGCTGATGCTGGCGGATAAATACGTATTTCCTCGAAGCGGCGAGGGGCTTGTGGATCGCCCCAATCTTCAGGTGGCTGACCCTGTCACATTTCCCGATCTCGGCATCTGGCACCCGCTGGCACCGGCGATGTTTGAAGACCTGAAGGAATTCCTCAACTGGAACGCGAGTCGTCAGGATCTCTCCGAGAGAGCACGCCAGGGTCCAGTGATCGGCCTGGTGCTGCAAAGGAGTCACATCGTCACCGGTGACGAAGCACACTACGTGGCAGTTATCCAGGAGATGGAATATCGCGGTGCCACCGTGATTCCTGTGTTCTGCGGTGGTCTCGATTTCACCAAGCCGGTGAATGCATTCTTTTACGACCCCATCAATCCCGAAGTCCCGTTGGTGGATGGAGTGGTATCTCTCACAGGTTTTGCCCTGGTGGGTGGCCCAGCTCGTCAAGATCACCCCAAGGCGATCGAGGTGCTGAAAAAACTCAACCGCCCGTACATGGTGGCCCTGCCCCTGGTCTTCCAAACAACCCAGGAATGGGAGGAGAGCGACCTGGGTTTGCACCCGGTGCAGGTGGCTCTCCAGATCGCGATTCCTGAACTGGATGGTGCGATTGAACCCATCGTGCTCTCCGGTCGCGACGATGCCACCGGCAAGGCCCACACCCTCCAAGACCGGGTGGACGCGATCGCCGAGCGGGCCATCCGCTGGGCATCGCTTCGTATCAAACCGCGTTGTGACAAGAAGTTGGCCATCACGGTGTTCAGCTTCCCCCCTGATAAGGGCAACGTAGGCACCGCTGCATACCTCGATGTGTTTGGCTCGATTCACCGCGTCATGGAGGAGATGCGCGCCAAGGGCTACGACGTAAGCGGCCTGCCACCAACCAGCAAGCAGCTCATGGATGCAGTGCTCAAGGACCCTGAGGCGCTAGAAGGAGCCCCGGAGCTGGCCATCGCCCACCGGATGAGTGTTGATGAGTACGAGCGTCTCACCCCCTACTCCGAGCGCCTGGAAGAAAATTGGGGTAAACCGCCCGGCAACCTCAATTCCGACGGCACCAACCTGCTGATTTACGGCCGTCACTTCGGCAACGTGTTTGTGGGCGTTCAACCGACCTTTGGTTACGAGGGCGATCCGATGCGCTTGCTCTACTCGCGCAGTGCCAGCCCCCACCATGGCTTCGCGGCGTACTACACCTACCTGGAGAAAGTGTGGGGGGCTGATGCCGTACTGCATTTCGGTACCCATGGATCGCTGGAATTCATGCCCGGCAAACAGATGGGTATGAGCGAAACCTGCTACCCCGATTCGCTGATCGGTGCGCTTCCCAATCTTTATTATTACGCGGCAAACAACCCCTCCGAAGCCACGATTGCCAAGCGTCGTGGCTACGCCGAAACGATCTCTTACCTGACTCCACCGGCTGAAAATGCCGGTCTCTACAAGGGCCTCAAGGAACTGGGCGAGCTCGTGGGCAGCTACCAACAGCTGCGCGAGGGATCCCGTGGGGTCCAGATCGTGAATGCGGTGGTGGAAACAGCGCGCCAGTGCAACCTAGATAAGGACGTGTGTCTGCCAGAGGTAGATGCGGGCGAGCTTGATTTACAGCACCGCGATGGCGTGATTGGCGCCGTGTACCGCCAGTTGATGGAGATCGAAAGCCGGCTCCTGCCCTGCGGTCTGCACACGATCGGTAAACCCCCCACCGCAGAGGAGGCGATTGCCACCTTGGTCAACATTGCTGCCCTCGAGCGAGAGGAGGAGGGCATCCGCTCACTACCCGGACTGTTGGCCGAAAGCCTGGGTCGCACGATCGAGGATGTCTACCGAGGCAATGACGCGGGAGTGCTGAGCGATGTGGAGTTGAATCGGCGCATCACGGAAACCAGTCGGGCAGCCGTGGGGGCGATGGTCCGATCCGTCACCGGTCGCGACGGAAGAGTCACCTTGCGACGCAACTTCGGCTGGCTTCTGGATGGGCTGACTCGATTGGGCTTCAAGTTGCCCAGTCCATGGCTGCGCTCTTGCTGCAGCGCCGGCTTCGTGAGCATCGATTCTGTTGCCCTTGACAAATTATTCACCTATCTGCAGTTCTGCCTGGAGCAGATCTGCGCCGACATGGAAATGGAGAGCCTTCTAAGGGCGCTCGATGGCGAATACGTGCTGCCAGGCCCAGGCGGCGATCCCATTCGCAACCCCGGTGTGCTGCCAAGCGGTAAAAACCTCCATGCCCTTGATCCCCAGGCGATTCCTACCAAAGCCGCCATCGCCGCGGCAAAATGTGTCGTCGACAAGCTCATCGAGCGTCAACGAGACGAGCAGGGCACCTGGCCTGAAACGATCGCCTGCGTGCTCTGGGGCACCGATAACATCAAAACCTATGGAGAATCCCTGGCTCAGATCCTCTGGTTCATCGGTGTGAAACCCGTGCCTGATTCCCTGGGCCGTGTGAACAAGCTGGAGCTGATTCCCCTGGAAGAATTGGCTCGCCCTCGCATTGATGTCGTCGTGAACTGCAGCGGCGTGTTTCGCGACCTGTTCATCAACCAGATGGCCCTCATCGACCAAGGCGTGAAGATGGCCGCCGAGGCCGATGAGCCTCTCGCCATGAATTTCGTGCGCAAGCATGCCCTAGAACAGGCCGAAAAAGATGGCATCAGCTTGCGGGATGCCGCTACCCGGGTCTTTTCTAACGCTAGCGGCAGCTATTCCTCCAACGTGAATCTGGCTGTAGAAAACAGCAGCTGGGAAGAGGAAGGCGAACTTCAAGAGATGTATCTTTCGCGCAAGACGTTTGCTTTCAATGCTGATAACCCAGGCGAAATGAACCAGAAACGCGAGGTGTTTGAAGCGGTCATGAAGACAGCCGACGTTACCTTCCAAAACCTCGACTCAGCCGAAATCTCTCTCACAGACGTGAGCCACTACTTTGACAGCGATCCCACCAAACTCATTCAGGGACTGCGCGAGGACGGCAAAGCTCCAGCGAGCTATATCGCCGACACCACAACGGCGAACGCTCAGGTTCGCTCACTCAGTGAAACAATTCGCCTCGACTCACGCACAAAACTCCTCAATCCGAAATGGTATGAGGGAATGCTCAACAGCGGTTACGAAGGGGTACGAGAAGTTGCTAAGCGGCTGAACTTCACTCTGGGATGGAGTGCCACGAGCGGCGCCGTTGACAATTTTGTCTACGAGGAAGCAAATGAAACATTTATCAACGATGCTGACATGCGGCAACGATTGATGGATCTTAATCCCCACAGCTTTCGGCGTATCGTTGGCACCCTGCTTGAGGTGCACGGTCGCGGCTACTGGGAGACATCCGATGCCAACATTGCCCAACTCCAGGAGCTTTATCAGCAGATCGAAGACAAGATTGAGGGCGTCAGCAGTAACTGACAGTGCCGAGGATGGCATCAGCCATCCTTGCTGTCTGCACCGCTGGCCTCACATCGTGGACTCTTAAGCCGTTGACGCCGGCTTGAATGGCCAGGCTGCAGACAGCTGTCGTACCCCAAACCCTCGCATGAGGATGGCTCTCATTGAGCACTGCACCGATGAAGCGTTTGCGTGAAGGTCCAAGCAGGAGGGGAAATCCTTCTTGGCTGAGCTCAGATAGTCGCCGCAGCAGATCGAGGTTGTGCTGTGTGGTTTTGGCAAAGCCCAAACCCGGATCCCAGATCAGTTGCTCGGGCTTCACCCCGGCGGCCAGCGCACAGTCGCTGCTTCGCAACAACTCCTCTCGCACTTCGGCCACAACGTCGCAATACACAGCGAGCTGATCCATCGTGCGACTGTCACCACGACGATGCATGAGGACATAGGGGCATCCCGCCTCCGCCACCACATGCAGAATTCGAGGATCACGATGGCCTCCACTAACATCATTGATCCAGTTCGCACCCCGCGATAGGGCCACCTCGGCCACTTCGGCATGAAAGGTGTCAATCGAGATCACCGCCTTGGGGTGACACGCACGAATCGCATCCAGGGCAGGCAACAGCCGGTGCAACTCTTCCCGAGCTCCCACTTCAACAGCCCCAGGGCGGGTGCTCTGGGCCCCAATGTCGAGCACAGCCGCCCCATCACGCAGCATCCACCGCGCCTGCCGAGCTGCCGCCTCGGGATTGGGAAGGCGGCCACCATCGCTGAAAGAATCAGGGGTGAGGTTGAGGATACCCATCACCCAGGTGCCCTGATCCGTCGGTTGGGGGCCACCGAGAGGCCAGCCCATTAGAGCGTTACCGGCACCTGATAATTCACGATGCGGGCAAAGTTCACCGGGTCGAGAGAAGCGCCCCCAACCAGCACACCGTCGATATCGCTCTGCGCCATCAGCTCATCAATCGTGGCTGGGTTCACCGAACCGCCATATTGCACGATCACATCCGGATTGCCGACCCAGCCACGGATCAGGCTACAAATGCGATTCGCCTCTTCCGCTGCACAGGTCTTGCCGCTGCCGATCGCCCAGATCGGTTCGTAGGCAACGATCAGCCTTAAGGGATCGATACCCTCCAGACCTTGTTCGACCTGACGATGAATCACCCGCTCTGTCTCCAGAGCTTCCCGCTGGTCGAGGCTTTCCCCCACGCAAAGAATCGGCACCATGCCATGACGCTGGGCCGTGCGGGCCCTCAGGTTGATCTGCTCATCAGTCTCGCTGTAGTACTTGCGAGGCTCGCTGTGACCCACGATCGCATGGGTCACGCCGTGCTCCACCAGCATGGGTGCCGCGATCATGCCGGTGTACGCGCCTTTGTCTTCCCAGTGCACGTTCTGGCCGGCGATCGCAACACCCGCGCCCTCCAGGTGACGACTGAGGGTGGGGATGGAGGTGAAGGGAGGAGCGATCACCACCTCCCGATCGGCGGGACGGTTGGCGATCAGGGGTCGGAATGCCGCCGCAAACTCCCGCGTTTCGGCACAGGTCATGTGCATTTTCCAGTTCCCGGCGATCACGGCCTTGCGCACCTGGGAGCTCCTCACGGCGATTGATTAGCCGCCTACGCTATCGGGTCAACGGTCCGCAGCTCAGCGCACCGGAAGGACCGGCACCTCTACCCCCTCCAGTTCCACCACGTCGCCGAGCTGCAGCTGGCGTCCGCGGCGGGTTTCAGCAACCCCGTTGACCCGCACCTCACCGGCCTGGATGCGCTGCTTGGCCTCGCCCCCCGTAGCGGCCAGGCCCTTCCACTTGAGAAACTGATCGAGCTTCATGGCGCCGCTTGAGGTGCGCGAATGGTTGCATCCTCGCCGGCCGGCGCCTGCTGGCCGTTTCTGGCCTGGCTGGCAGGTCGTTTGATCCAGGCCATCGGCGCCGGACAACTGGAGCGGGTGCTGCCCACGGTGACGGCGGCCCTGGGGGTCTTCCTTGTTCAAAACCAGGCCCAGTTTGGCCTTCGGGCGATCGATCGATCGATCCCGCTCGCATCCAGAAGGCAGCTGAACTGGCCAACGCGGCGAGTTTCATCGCCACTGTCCCCGGCGGTTACGAGGCACGGCTTGAAGAACGGGGAGCCAACGTGTCGGATGGGCAGTTGCAACGCCTGGCCATTGCCCGTGCTGTGGACGGCAATTCTGCGGTGCTGCTTCTGGATGAAGCCGCCAGCGCCCTTGATGCGGAGGCGTAACCTGCCGTGCAGCGGGGTCTCAGCCAGGCGATGGCTGGTCGCACGGTGCTGGTGATCGCCCACCGGCTAGCCACCGTGCAGGGGGTCGACCGCATCGTGGTGCTCGATGGCGGACGACGAATCGTGCAACACGGTACGCATCAGCAGCTGCTGTCTTGCGGTGGCCGCTATCGCGATCTCTGCGAACGCCAACTGATCCACTTGGAAGCCTCCCCCCTAACCTGAGCTGGCCCCTCCAATCGATTCGTGGAAAGCAGCCCCGCCGCCCAGCAACCCCCCGTACTCACGTTCGAGGGCAAGCGTTACGACCTCAACAGCTTGCCCGATGACATCAAGGAGCTGGTGCGTGGAATGCAGGTCGCTGATGCCCAGCTGCGAATGCACGAAGACACCTTGAAGGTTTTGGCTTTTGGTCGGCAGTCCATGGCCCTGCAGCTGAATGAGAGGCTGAAGGCTGTCGTGCCTCTTGGCGAGCAGGCCTGATCCAGCCAGGCGTGGGTCCGATTCAGCCCAGGGGCTCCAGTTCCTCAAAGCGGAACTCCTGGATGTCGCCCTCGCCACCGTCCTCAGCCTCGGTGTGGATCACGCGGCTCACCAAGACCCAGGGACCTCCGTCGCCAAGCGGGGCAAAGCGATCCGTGAAAAGGTTCAGTCCACCGCGGGGTTCACCGCTGACCGGATCGTCATAACGGCTGCTGTAGGTGTGGCTGAGGTAGCCCGCACCCGTGTGGGTGACACTATCGGTGTAGATCGTGACCACAGTGCCATGAACATGTCGATGGACCATGGTGACGACGTTGTCTTTGATGCGGTACCGATCACCTGCATTCTTCCCACCCACGATCACCTCAGTACCCACAGTGTCGGTATCACCAGCCGTGAAGGTATTGCTGCCATGGGTCTGCTCAAATGAGCGCCTGACACGATGAATGGCTACTTCCCACAACTGGGAGGCCACAGCCTTGTGCACCTCCCCATCGTCGATGCCCTCCACCGTGGCTTTTAGATCAGCTCCTACTTGGAACTTGCCCTCCATGCAACGGCCGGCCTGAGACCAGATGCAGCGACCGCGATAGCCCTGAAATCCAGGATCCCAGGTGTATCGGTTTTCATAGGCGGCTCTGAAGGCGGCGGTGCAATCACTGCCCGCAGCAGGCACGGCCGGGATGGAGGTCGTTGCGGTCACTGGAAATCTCAACGGCGTACAAAACCTTAGCCAGAGGCAGGCAGGACGATGCCATGGAGTTCCTGCAGCGAGCACACCTCCAGCTGGTGCTCCTGCAAAGCCGCAATCGCTTCGACAGCGGCCCGCGCGCCCGCCAGAGTGGTCACCGTGGGAACGGCATAGTCGAGGGCAGCCTGTCGCAGGTAGCGATCGTCGTGGGCAGCCTGACGCCCGATCGGGGTGTTGATCACCAGCTGGATCGCACCCGAGCGGATCGCATCTTCAATGTTGGGTCGACCCTCGTGCACCTTGAGCACGGGGGTCACCGTGAGGCCCGAAGCCGCCAGCACCGCGGCGGTACCGCTCGTGGCCGTGAGGGAGAAGCCGAGCTGCGACAGTCGGCGCGCGACGGGTACCAAGGCCGGCTTGTCGCGATCATGGGTGGACAGAAACACCGTACCGGTCACCGGCAGGGCCTCTCCGGCAGCGAGCTCTGCTTTGGCATAGGCCATGCCGAATCCTGTGGCGATGCCCATGACCTCCCCGGTCGAACGCATCTCAGGGCCAAGCACAGTATCGGATCCCGGGAAGCGACGAAAGGGAAGCACGGCCTCCTTCACCGTCTGGCAAGGGGGTCTGGGCTCCTCGGTTAAGCCGAGGTCGGCCAGAGTGCGGCCGGCCATGATCTGGCTTGCGATCTTGGCCAACGGCACGCCAGTGGCCTTGGCCACAAAAGGCACCGTGCGTGAGGCCCGTGGGTTGGCTTCGATGATGAACACCGTTTCGCCACCATCGACGCCACGTTGAACGGCGAATTGCAAGTTGATCAATCCACGCACGCCCAATGCCAGGGCCAGATCGGTGCTCCAACCACGAATGGTGGCCAAAGCTTCAGGGCCCAGGGAAACCGAGGGGAGAGCGCAGGCGGAATCGCCGGAATGCACACCGGCAGGCTCAATGTGCTCCATCAAGCCGCCGATGACAACAGATCCATCGGCATCGGCAAGGGCATCAACATCCACCTCCACCGCATTTTCAAGATATTGGTCGATCAGCACTGGGTGGTCGGGCTCAACGGTCACGGCCTCTGCCATGTAGCGGTTGAGTTCGTCTTCGCCATACACCACCTCCATCGCACGACCACCGAGCACATAACTGGGGCGCACCACCACCGGGTAGCCCACCCGAGCAGCCACCGCACGGGCCTCGCTCGCGCTGCGGGCCAAACCATTGCGGGGTTGGCGGATGGCAAGCTGCCGAAGGATCGCCTCGAATTGCTCTCGATCCTCGGCCCGGTCGATCGACTCGGGCGAGGTGCCCCACACCGCGGTGCCTGTGGCCTGGCCCTCGGCAGTCTGCAGCCAACGCAAAAGGGGAATCGCCAGCTTCAGGGGTGTTTGACCGCCAAACTGAACAATCACGCCTGCGGGCCTCTCGGCCTCAATCACATTCAGCACATCCTCCAGGGTGAGTGGCTCAAAATAGAGGCGATCGCTGGTGTCGTAATCGGTAGAAACCGTCTCAGGATTGCTGTTCACCATCACGGTGACAAGGCCGGCATCGCGCAGGGCAAACGACGCATGACAACAGCAATAATCAAATTCAATGCCCTGACCGATGCGATTGGGGCCGCCACCAAGAATCATCACCTTGCGACGGGACTCCGGCCGTACCTCCGTGGCCGGCGACTGAAGGTTGATGCTGCCATCCTCAGCCAGATGCAGCAACGGCCGTTCATAGGTGGCGTAGTGATAAGGAGTCTGAGAGGCAAACTCAGCCGCACAGGTGTCCACGGTCTTGAACTGAGCGCTGACGCCCAGACCTTGGCGATGACGTCGCACCTGAAGTTCGGCCGCTCCCGTAGCCCAGGCGATCTGGCGATCGGAGAAACCCAGCTGTTTCAGCTGCATCAACGCCTCGCCATCGAGATCGCTAAGGCTGCGGCCGCGCAGCAGCCGTTGTTCCGTGTCGAGGATCCGACGCAGCCGCGCCAGAAACCAGGGGTCGATAGCACTCAGCCGATGGATCTCGGCATCGCTGCGGCCGGCCACCATGGCCTGGCGCAGCACAAAGATCCGCTCTGGGGTGGGGGTGCGCAGGGAGCGCTCCAGCGTGGCGGCATCAGGAATCTGATCATCGCGATCACAGCCCCAGCCGGCATGGCCGGTTTCGAGGGAGCGCAGCGCCTTCTGCAACGACTCTTCAAAACAACGACCGATCGCCATCGCCTCTCCCACCGACTTCATCGACGTGGTGAGAACTGCTGGGCTGTTCTGGAATTTCTCGAACGCAAAGCGGGGTATCTTCGTTACCACATAGTCGATGGTGGGTTCAAAGCAGGCGGGTGTCGCTCCGGTGATGTCGTTGATGATTTCATCGAGGGTGTAGCCCACGGCCAAGCGTGCGGCGATCTTGGCGATTGGAAAGCCGGTGGCTTTACTCGCCAAGGCTGAACTACGCGACACCCGTGGATTCATCTCAATCACCACCACATCGCCATTGACAGGATTGATGGCGAACTGAATATTGCTACCGCCAGTATCTACCCCGATTTCCCGAATAATGGCAATTGCTTGATCACGAAGCCGCTGATATTCACGGTCGGTGAGGGTCTGAGCTGGGGCCACCGTGATGGAATCGCCGGTGTGCACCCCCATCGGATCGAAATTCTCGATCGAACACACGATCACCACGTTGTCGGCAGTGTCGCGCATCACCTCCAGTTCGAATTCCTTCCAGCCAAGCAACGACTGCTCAATCAGGATCTGGCTCACCGGACTAGCCTCCAGGCCGCTGGCGCAGATGGCGCGATAGTCCTCCGGGTTGTAGGCGATCCCACCACCGCTGCCGCCCAGCGTGAAGGCGGGCCGGATGATGCGCGGATAGGAGCCGATGGCCTCGCCTACCGCCTCCGCCTCCTTCAGGGTGTTGGCGATTCCGGAGGGACACACCGCCACGCCGATGCGGGCCATCGCCTCTTTGAACAGCAGGCGGTCTTCGGCCTTGCGGATGGCCTGCAGATCGGCACCGATCAGCTCCACTCCGTAGCGCTCCAGGGTGCCGTTCTCGGCCAGGGCCACCGCCAGGTTGAGGGCGGTCTGACCGCCCATCGTGGGCAGAAGCGCATCGGGGCGCTCCCGCTCGATCACCCGCGTCACCATCTCAGGGGTGAGCGGCTCGATGTAGGTGCGATCCGCCAGGTCGGGATCGGTCATGATCGAGGCAGGGTTGGAATTCACCAACACCACCTCAAATCCCTCGGCCCGCAAGGCCTTGCAGGCCTGGGTACCGGAGTAATCAAACTCACAGGCCTGGCCGATCACGATGGGCCCCGATCCCAGCAGCAGGATGCGACGGAGATCCGTGCGGCGGGGCATGGGCGCACTTGAAGCCAGACAACACCAGCCTCTCACGGTGTCGGTCGGGGGCGGGGCTACCCGACCGTGGCTAGGGTGTGCGTCAGAACACCTGAGCAGCACCGTCACCGATGAGCGAACTCCAGCGCCTGAAGGGGTTGCTTCCGCCGGAGATGCAGAGCTGGGTGTTTGTCGAAGCTGCCGCTTCGGTGGATCCACCGCTGATCGCCCTCGAGGAGATCGGCCGGGATGAAGTGGAGATCCAGGTGAATCTGGAGGTGTGGGATGGCCTCGCTCTCGACCATCGCAATCTCCTGT
>JAYKGR010000049.1:0-15024 GCA_035285645.1 Cyanobacteriota bacterium
ACGCACACCAGCACGAGCGGCACCACCACCGCCGCCCAGAAGCACCACAGCGCCAGCAGCTGCACCATCAGCGGCTGGGCCGCCAGCTGTCGCAGCAACAGTGCGCTGATCGTGGAGACCAGCAAAACCGCCAGGATCGAAGCGGCGATCACTTCCCCCAAGCCCCGCCCGCGCTCTGGCTCCGGGGTCTGATCGAGAAGCAGGGCGTTCATCGCGGTCTGCAGCGTTTGGTTGGCCAGGCCGAGCGCCATCAGCAGGGCGACTTATCCGAAGGCGGCCAGCATGCGCAAGCCGCTCGGGATGGTCCACCAGTGGCTCTCCACCGCCACCAAGCCCATCAAGGGAAGCGGCAGGATCAGCCATGTGCCCGCCAAACCCAGCCACAGGTAGCCGCTGCGCCGCTGACCCCAGAGCGGATGCCGGTCGCTCATCCGACCCAGCCAGGGCCGCAGGATCGACATCAGCGGCAGCACGGCCACCCAGCCGGCCACAACGGTGGCTGGCAAGTGACGCTGGGCAATGCCGATCTGGCTGAACGGGCCCGCCATCAGTGCGTTGAGCACGGCAGCTGTGAGGCATACGCTCAGGAGGGGGCGGCGCTGCCAGGGGGATGGCGCCTGCACGGACTGCTCAGGCCAGCAAGGCCGCATCTGCACTGAAATCGACGACGGACGGTTGGCGGAGGCTGTAGTCGTTGCGGTAGCTGTCGGCTAGAGCTGCAGCGGCGTCAAAAGCCGGATCCCAGGCCAGCTCGCGACGCACTCGCGTGATGTCGGTGAGGAAATGGCTGAGGCGCAGTGGGAAGGCCTTGCGAGCCTTGGGGTCGAGGCGAGCGGGATCAAAGCAGCGAATATCCACCGTGGCAGGATCGATGTCCATTGCTGCCGCCGCTGCCGCCACCAACCCTCGGAAGGTGATTCCCTGACGGGCCGTGCAGTTGTAGACGCGGTTGGTGGATGCATCCACCTCCAGGCAGCGGGCCATGGCGGAAGCGAGGTCGTCCACGTGCCCCAGCTGGGTGATGGTGGTGCCATCCCTGGGCAATGGCACGGGGCGACCCTGGGCGAGGCGATCGAAAAACCAGCTCTCGACAGGGTTGTAGTTCCCCGGCCCCACGATGTACGTCGGGCGGAAGCTCGTGAAGGGGATACCCTGCTCGCGAAGCCACGCCTCTGTTGCCGCCTTACCGGCATGGCGGCTGGCTGGATCGGTGGGTGAATCCTCATCGAGTGGCCATTGTTCGCTGTCGGCATACACCCCAGCGGAACTCACGTAGACAAAGCGGTGACGCGGGGCACCGGTGAGGGCGATCACCCGTTGGCTGTCGTTGAGCTCGCGCCCCGAGCTGTCGATCATCACATCAAAGCGGCGACCCCTCAGGCACAACAGATCGTCGTCCTGAGAGCGATCTCCCACCAGATGCTCCACACCCTCGGGCACCGGCAGGCGACCGCGGGTGAAGAGGGTGAGAGCATGTCCCTGATCCAGGAGCCGCCGCACCAAGGGTCGACCCACGAACCGGGTTCCGCCCATCATCAGAATCTCCATGGCCACCAGGGAAAACCGGCGTCATCATCGCCGCTCGCTGCCACCGGCGGTCAACGGCATGCATGTCGGAAGATCAGGGTCTATAACATAGGCCCACTAAGCCATCAGGGCTGCGGATCCGCCAGTGACCAGGCCATCAGCCACGCCCATCACCGATGCCGCCACCGTAGACGACGTTTATCGTCGCTGCCGAGAGCTGGGAATGCGCCTGAGCCGGCAGCGGCGAATGGTTCTCGACCTTCTGTGGCGTGAAAAGAGCCATCTCAGTGCACGCGATATTTTCGAGAAGCTGAATGGCATCGGCCGAACGATTGGCCATACTTCTGTCTATCAGAACCTCGAAGCTCTCCAGACCGCTGGAGTGATTGAATGCATCGACCGAGCCAGTGGCCGCCTCTATGGCTACCGTGCCGATCCCCACAGCCATCTCACCTGCCTGGAGAGCGGGCTGATTCAAGACCTCGACATTCAGCTTCCCGACGCCTTGGTGCGCGAGATCGAGGCCAGCACTGGTTATGTGATCGAGGCCTACAGCCTAAGCCTTTCCGGTCGTCCCCGATCTGCCAACGCCTCCTCTGGAGATTCATCCGCGTTGTCGTTACCGTAACGACACCCTTGCGGAGGACCGCTTGAGCCAGCCCGCCAGCTCATCCCCCCGGTGGGTTCTGCTGCTGAGCGATGCCAGCGAGGCGGCTCGCCTTGAAACCCTGCTCCTGGCAGTGGATGACACGCCTTTGCCCCTGTTGGCAGTGGCGCGCAGCCCCAACCAGCTCGAGGCTCCTCCAGCGCTGGTGATCGTGGCGGTGGAGGAGCCGATTCACCCCGCCAACCTGGAGAATGAATTGCGCAGGTTGCGCGAACGCTGGAAACCGGCCCCGCTGCTTGTGCTGCTGCCGGCCCGTATCGAGGCTGGCGACTGGGCCCTGGCGCTCCCCTCTGAAGGCCTGCTGCAGGAGGGTTCCTCAGCGGTGGTGCGGCAGGCGGTGGCCACCCTCCTCGCGGGAGGACGGGTGGTGCGTCTGCGACCTGCAGCCTTCCAACCAGGACCGGCACCTGGGTTGGCGCAGGGGCTGCTGATCAGTGGCCTGCGGGAGATCGATGCCGAGCTCAGCCTCTGCCTGGCGGCTCTGGATCCGCCTCCCGACCTCTGGCTGATGGAGCTGCTACTCCGGGGCCGTGTACGGGAACTGCGCACAGCCCGGGCGCTGCTTGTCTGGATTTGGGGCCCGTTACATCTGGCCTATGCCCAGGTGTCGCCTGTTGACGAGCCACCCCCTGCACTGGCGATCAGCCTGCAGGAGCGCACAGCCGATGCCATCTGGGAGGCCATTCACGGACGCTTGAAGGAGGCAACCGCCCAGGGATTGGTCAATCAGAGTGGACGGATGCTGGCCCTCGAAGGACTAAAGCCCGAGCGTCGCACCGACCTGGTCCTGGCCCTGCTGGAGCAGTTTGCCCAGCTGCGGCGTCAACTGCTGGAGCCGGACACCAGCGGCGCCCCTCTGGTGGAGCGCTGGGCACGCCTTCAGGGAGCCCTGCGGCGCGGGGCGCTGCAGCAGCTGGCTGGAGCCTATGTTCAGCTCCCCCAGGGCGATGATCTGGTGCCAGTCGCCGACACGCTGCTCGCTCGCAGCGACCTTCTGGTCGAAGATCCCGAGGTGCTCGATCCCAAGGGATTCCTTGTGCCGTTGCTGGAGGCCAGGCCCGTGGTGGTCAACGGCCAGCTGCATGCGCCCGACGATCCGGCTGCCGTTCTTTTGGTGGAAAGGCTGCTGGGCGACTGGCTGGTGCGCAGTGCCGAATTGATTAGTGGCGAAGTGCTCGCCTGCTGCGCCCAATGGCCTGAGTTGCGTCGCTACCTGCTCGACCCCGCTCTGCTGCCAACCCGCAATCTCGAGCGGGTGCGCAATCGTCTCAATGCGCAGCAGCGCTGGCGGGAGTGGTTTGAACGACCCATTCAGCTGTACGAAAGCCGCCGGGCGCTGTTTTGCCTCCAAGCGGGAGCAATCCAAAGCCAGGAGTTGACCGAACCGCGCGACCAGGAACTGCGCAACCTGCCCTGGCCCCAGCAACTGGTGACCCTGGCCCTGGAGGCCCGTGATGCCCTGGCTCCCCAGATCCAGGCGTTGTTGCGCCAGCTGGGGGATCTGGTGGTCGTGGTGTTGACCCAGGTTCTGGGTCGAGCCATCGGCCTCGTGGGGCGCGGCATCGTTCAGGGCATGGGGCGCAGCGTCAGTCGGGGCTGAGCCACCGTCACAATGGGTTCAGCTGCTCCGCGTTCTTGCGCCGCGCCCCTTCCATCCTCAGCCTTCTGATCGGTCTCATGCTGTTGCTGGGGCTGGCCGCCCCTGCTCGCGCTGCCCTCGATACCGATAGCTACGACGGCAACATCTTTGCCCTCTACGCCGGCAACGGGTCGCTTGTTCCCCCCCGAACCAGCCTGGCCCAGAGTCTGGCGGCCGGGCGTACGGCCGTTCTTGTGTACTACCTTGATGATTGTGCCGACTGCAAACGGTTCGCCGCCGTGGTGTCCGATCTGCAGCGCAGTTGGGGTAATGCCATCGATCTCATCCCCTTAGTCACCGATCCCCTGCAGGCAAGGCCAACGCAGGGGGAAGATGATCCTGCTGTCTACTGGCATGGATCGGTGCCCCAGGTGGTGGTCATCGACGCTGAGCGCCATGTGGTGTTCGACCGCACGGGAGCGGTGCCCGTCGGTCTGATCAACCAGGCCATCAGTGGAGCCACCGGAATTCCCCTGCTAGCCGGTGCTGGCGATGCATCCGACCGCTTGGTCAGCATCAATGAGCTCAACAGTGAGGTACGGGGGCAATGAGCGCGGCGATGCGGATGGAGCGCGACAGCCTGGGGTCAGTGGCGGTACCCGCCGATTGCCTCTGGGGTGCCCAGACCCAACGCTCCCTCCATTACTTTCCTTTTGGCCAGCCCATGCCGCTGGCGGTGGTGCATGCCTTCGGCCATCTCAAGGCGGCCTGCGCCCAGGTGAACGCCGACCTTGGTCGCCTTGACCCCCTGCTGGCCAACGGGATCGTGGAAGCGGCCACAGCGGTGGCCAGCGGAGGGCTCGATGCCCATTTCCCCCTGCGGGTCTGGCAGACCGGCTCGGGCACCCAGACCAACATGAACGTCAATGAGGTGATTGCCAACTGGGCGATCGCGCTGACGGGAGGGGTGCTCGGTAGTCGCAGTCCCATCCATCCCAATGATCATGTCAATCTCAGCCAATCCAGCAATGACACCTTTCCCACGGCGATGCACATGGCTGTGGCTGTGGAAATCCAGCAGCGGCTGTTGCCGGCCCTGGAAGGGCTGATTGCCAGCCTGCGGCAAAAAGCTGAGACTTTTGCCACCATCGTCAAAACCGGCCGCACCCATCTTCAGGATGCGGTGCCGCTGACGCTTGGTCAGGAGTTTGGGGCCTATGCCAGCCAGCTGGATCAGGGTCATGCCGCCATCTGTAGCAGTCTCCCCGGCGTCTATCAATTGGCGATCGGTGGCACGGCCGTAGGCACGGGCCTGAATGCCCCCGCCGGATTTGGCGCTGCGGTGGCCTCCCGGCTTGCCGAGCGGCTGGGTTTGCCCTTCCGGGTGGCGGATGATCCATTTCAGGCACTGGCTGGCCATGAAGCGCTGGCCCGTTGTCACGGTGCCCTGAGCGTCACGGCGGCCAGCCTGATGAAAATTGCCAACGACATTCGCTGGCTGGCAAGCGGCCCTCGCTGCGGCATCGGTGAGCTCGTTCTCCCTGCGAATGAACCAGGCTCTTCGATTATGCCCGGCAAGGTGAATCCAACCCAATGCGAGAGTCTTACCATGGTTGCTGTGCAAGTCATGGGCAACAACACCGCCGTGCAAATGGCTAACAGCCAAGGCAACTTTCAACTGAATGTGTTCAAGCCTCTGATTGCCTACAACATGCTGGAGAGCATTGAGCTGCTGGCGGGCGGCTGCCAGGCTTTTGACCAGCACTGCATCATTGGCCTGCAACCCGATGAGCACCGTATCGCCGAATTAGTCGAGCGCAGCCTGATGCTCGTCACAGCCCTAACCCCTAAGATTGGCTATGATCGCGCTTCGGAAATTGCCAAATATGCCCACGAACATAGTTTGACTTTGCGCGACGCCGCTCTTCAGGTCGCTGCCATCAGCGGCGAGGAATTTGACCGCTGCGTGCAACCCGAAGCGATGGTTCACCCGACATCTTGATGGGTCAGAGCAGCCACCTATTCCAGCAGGTTGGCCGCCAGCTCTGCGAGTTCGGAACGCTCGCCACGCTGCAGGGTGATATGCCCTGACAAACGCTGCCCCTTGAAGCGTTCAACCAACCAGGTGAGACCGTTGCTTTCAGCATCAACATAGGGATTATCAATTTGGTACGGATCACCCGTAAAAATAATTTTGGTACCCTCTCCAACTCGCGTGACGATGGTTTTGACTTCATGCGGGGTGAGATTTTGTGATTCGTCTACCACCATAAACTGACGTGGAATCGAACGACCGCGGATGTAGCTGATAGCTTCAACCTCAAGAAGGCCCATGCCCTTGAGATCAGACCAGGTGTTGCGCAGGCCTCTGGCAGCTGATCGATTGCTGTGGCTCTGGGCGTCATCTCCTGACAACAGATAGTCGAGATTGTCGATGATCGGTTGCATCCACGGAGCCATCTTCTCATCGAGATCGCCAGGCAGAAAGCCCATTTCCTTGCCGAGTGAGATCACCGGCCGAGTGACCAGAAGCCGCTCGTACAACCGTTCATCGGCCACCTGACTCAGGCCGGCCGCCAGAGCCAGCAGGGTTTTGCCCGTACCGGCCTTGCCCACCAGGGTGAGCAGGGGGATCGCTGGATCCAGCAACAGATCCAACGCAAAGGTCTGCTCTCGGTTGCGCGGCTGGATGCGACCCACTTTCACCTTATGGACCCGCTGCAGTGGCAACAGTGCCGCACCATCGGCACTGCAGCGAGCCAACAGCGTATGGGCAGGTTGCAGCTGGTCCACCAGCGTCACACCCTGGTTGGCTTGAAGAGGGGGATGGTCGTTCAGATCGCACACCGGAAGTCCGCCGGGCTGCTTGAGGCGATCCATCGCCTCCGGACTGGTCCACACCTCGCTCACCCCTGGATAGAGATCCGTGATATCCACCTTGTCGGTGCGATAGTCCTGGGCGATCAGCCCCACCGCATCAGCTTTGATTCGCAGGTTGGTGTCTTTGGTGACTAGCACAACCGGGGGCTGGGAGCCCATCAGCTCTGGCCGGCGTTGTTCCAGGGCCACCGCCAGGATGTTGTTATCACCATTGCCACTGCGCAACTCGGGAGGCAGTTGCCCCAGGGTTTCGCTGTGACAGAACACCACCTTCAACTGCCCCCCCTGGCCACTGTTGATCTCCACTCCGTCGGCCAGATTGCCCTTTTCTCGCAGGCCATCCAACAACCGCGAAACCTGTCGGGCATTGCGCCCCTTTTCACTGGGATCCCTTTTAAAGCGATCGATCTCCTCCACCACCTCGATCGGGATCACGATGTTGTTGTCTTCGAAGCGGGTGAGAGCCAGGGGGTCATGCAGAAGCACGTTCGTGTCGAGAACGAAGGTCTTGCGCATGCCGCTGTGCCTGCTGGTGGCCTCTGGTCAAGCTAGGTCACGACGCCCTCTACGCTCCCCTGCATTGCGCCCCAATCCCTTCACGTGCCCCCTCTGCTCTCCTGGCTGTTGGTGTTGTTGCTCGCTGTCGGCCTGCTGCTTCTCTGGCTGGAGGCCCGCCATCGACTCAGACCATCGTCACCGTTGCGCCTGATTCCAGGAGGCTTTCGCCTGCGCCGCCGCGCCCAGAGCCTGGAGGTGAGCGGCGAGATCACCATCCGCAATCCCCACAGGCGGATGGAGGTGATGGTTCCGGAGATTGCGGTACGCGGCAGCCTGCTGGGTCGCGGCGACCTTCGCGATGTTCACTGCCATGCCACCGTGACAGCGCACCATCCCGATGAGGAGCCCCGCAGCGACGGCTACTGGGCGGCGTACATCGTGAAAGGGCGCAAGGCCACCACCGCCTCGCTGCTGATCACGATCACGGGCCCAGCGGGTGCCGATCTCGAATCGCTGCTCGACACGCTCTGGTGTGAGGTGATATGGATCAACTACGGACCATTCGGACGCCTGGAACGCCGTGATGGCATCCTCGTTCCGCTGACCCGACCGGAGGCTCCGGCGCCAGCTGCCGCCACCTGGAGATCCGGCGATGGTTGTCAGGTTCTACCCGTGCGCACCCATCTGCTCGGGGTACTCGACGAACCGGAACAGGTTCTGCGTCGCTACGCGGGCGAACTGATGCAACCAGGCGACGTGCTGACGATCGGTGAAACCCCCCTGGCCGTGATGCAAGGCCGGTACCACCACCCCGCCACGGTGCAGCCATCGCTGCTGGCGCGTCAACTATGCCGCGTGTTTCATCCCACCAGCAGCCTGGCCACAGCCTGTGGGCTGCAATCGTTGATCGACGTCGTCGGGCCCGCTCGCGTGCTGATGGCGTGGTTGGTGGGTTTCGCCCTGAAGCTTCTAGGGATGAATGGGTTTTTCTATCGCCTCGCGGGTGAACAAGCCCGGCTGATTGATGACATCACAGGCACCACCCCCCCCTATGACCAGACCATTGTGCTGGGGCCAAGCGAACCGCAGCTGTTCTGTCGACGGATGGCCTCCGCCCTGGGGGTGGCGGTTGCCGTGGTGGATGTGAACGATCTGGGGCGGGTGAAGATTCTCGCCGCCAGCGATGGCTGCGACTCCGACCTGCTGGAGCGCGCCCTGCGGCCGAATCCGGCCGGTAATGCCAACGAGCGCACCCCGCTCGTGTTGGTGCGCCCCGTCACAACGGGATCGAACTCAGTGAACCGGGCAGTATCGGTAAACTGAATCACGAAGGAGTCGAGGCCGTTCGGACCCTGGCGACCCCAACCGACTCCCCTGACGCACACCTGGTGTGTCTGTCAGTTGGAACCACCTTGTTCAACGGATCCGTGCCGCCCATCGACGCCCCGATCAAGGCTGAAGCGCTCAACCGGACCGACAGGCCGCATGGGGAGGGTGGCGATTGGATCATCGAACCCCTCCGCGGCTGGCATCTCCCCCATCTCAGCGACCCTGCCTTTCAGCCCTTTCTCCCGCTGTTGCAACGCAGCCTGTTGCTCGCCTTGCCTGAAAAGGTGCTCAGCAGTCTTGAGGCGCCAGGTCTGCGCCGACACCGCGTGCTTGTGGCTCTGGCACCCGGACACACCAAGACGGTGCTGGGGCTGATCATCAGCCGTGCCCTCAACCGTCGCCGCACCTGCTGGCAGATTTGTCATCTGCGGCTGGCCAGCGTGAGCCTGGCCAGCGTGAGTCGTCTCGATGTCACTGCCGCTCTGGTGCGTCAGGCCATCGGCGCCAATCAAACGGCGGCCAGCTGGGTGGCCCGCGCGTCCAGCCTCGATCTCACCCGCCTCACGGCGCTGCGGGAGGCCGGATTTCAGCCCCAGCTTCGCGAAGATCTCTGGTGCTGGCACCCTCCGGCAAACGCTGCTCCCCAGGAGGCGCTGCCCAGTGGTCTGCAGCTGCTCCCGCTCCAGCCTCGGCTGCTTCCGCTTCTCTGGCACCTTGAGCAGGCCACCACTCCGGCTCCCCTGCGCCAGCTGCTTGATCGACGCCTCGACGACCTGCGGGGTGCTGGTGCCTGCTGGCTGGTGATCGACCCAAGCCGCGACCAGGCGGTGGCCAGCCTTCGCCATCTTGGGCTCCATCCCCAGGGCGGCCACGAACTCGACCTCAGGCTGCATCCCGCCCGGGGTGATCTGCAGAGTCGCCTGCTGGGTCTCCTGTTGGCCCGTTACACCCGCAGCGACGTGTGCTGGCTACGGGCCGATCGTTCCGATCTCGGCCGCCGCAGCTGGTTGGAAGGCATGGGCGCCCAACTCCAGGGCGACGAGGTACTCATGGCCCGCTCGGTCTGGCGACGACAGGCCCGTCGTGATCGTGCCCACCCCGTGGGTCGACTCGAAGCCGTGATCCAACAACTCCAGCCCAGACGAGCCCCCCTACCCACCCCATCCACGGCCCCCTGGTGAAGCCGCCCGGGCCCCGATCAGCCCTTGCCCTTGATGTGGGGCGGCGGCGCATTGGCCTGGCGGGATGTGATCCGCTGGGCATCACGGTCACCTCCCTGCCCGCCCTGGCACGGGGACCCTTCGATCACGACCTCAACCGCCTCGGAGCTCTAATCCTGCAACGCCAGGTGCGAGCTCTGGTGGTGGGACTGCCCCTCGACGCCCAACAACAGCCGACGCCTCAGGCCGAACACTGCTGGCGTTACGGCAGACGATTGGCCCTGGCCCTTGATCTGCCGGTGGCGTGGGTGGATGAGCACAGCAGCAGCTGGGCCGCCGCCGAGCGCCAGGGTCTGGCGGGAGATCGCAGCGGCAAACTCGACAGTGCCGCGGCAGCTCTGCTGTTGCAGCAGTGGCTGCAGGAAGGTCCTGAACCGGAATGGCTGCGGGCTCATCCACCCCATCTGGGCAGAGGGACCGGCGGTGCTTCATTCTGATGGGAGTGATCGCCACACCATGACCTCCGACAGTGCCGGAATTCCCGCCTCGGCCGATGTGCCCACGATGGTGGTGCGGGATCAGAACGGCCGCCAGCTGCTCTGTTTCCTCGAACAGCTGATCCCCCTGGATGGGCATGACTATGGCCTCCTGACTCCGGTGGACACCCCTGTGTGTCTGGTGCGCATCGCCCAAGACGACGATGGCGAGGACGAGCTGGTGGAGGAGATCCATGATGCGGAGGCCATCCTGGAGGTGGCTGATGTGGTGCTCCAGGAGCACGACCTCACCCTGATCCGTTCGGCAGCCACCCTCACCGTGAGCGGTGAACTCGACGAGCCCGAGCTCGATGAACTGGAAGATGCCGACGACGATGATGCCGAATCCGAGGACGATGAAGAAACCGATCTCTACGAGATGCTGATCCAGTTTCGGGCGGAAGGTCAGGAATACGGCCTTTACATTCCCTTGGATCCATTCTTCGTGGTAGCCCGCCTGGACAACGGCGAAGCGGTGCTGGTAGAAGGCGAGGAGTTCGAACGGGTGCAACCCCGAATTGAGGCCGAGCTGGAGGAGCGGGAGCTGGAGCCTTGAGCCTGGCCGAGCTGTTGACGCCTGACTGGCAGGTGGATCTGACTCTGGCGGAACTCCCTCTGGACCGCCTGCTCGCCCGACCGGTGAAGGCCCTTGTGCTGGATGTGGACCGGACGCTGCTGCCCCGGCATCAGGCCACCCTGCCAGACACGGCACGCTGCTGGTTGCAGAACGCCATGGGGCACCTCCCCCTCCATCTGCTCAGCAACAATCCCTCCCGTCGCCGTATCGCTGCGGTGGCCAGCCCGCTGGGGATTCCTTACACCACAGCCGCCAGTAAGCCCCGATGTAGCGCCCTGCGCAAGGTGCTCAACCAGCTCGGCCTGACGGGCGCTGACGTGGCCCTGATCGGCGATCGTGTCTTCACCGATGTGCTGGCGGGCAACCGCCTTGGCCTGTTCACTGTGCTGGTGAAGCCGATCGATCCCCACGGCCGTCCCTGCCGCCACGATCACATCCAGCGGTTGGAGGTTGCTCTGGCCCGGATGCTGGGTGGAACGTTGGCGTGATGGGGCGGCGGCGCGTGATCAAAGTGGGCACTAGCCTGCTGCGCGGTAGTGTTGAGCAGCCAACGGCTGCCGTGATTGCTGATCTGGCAGCCAGCATGGCCAGGCGTCGCCGGCTTGGTGATGATCTGGTACTGGTGACCAGCGGCGCCGTGGGTCTGGGGTGTACGGCCCTGGGGCTCGAGCGTCGTCCCACTGAACTGGCCGGCCTTCAAGCGGCGGCAGCGGTGGGCCAGGGGCGCCTCATGGGGCTCTACCAAGAAGCCTTTGCGGTGCGCGGACTGACGGCTGCCCAGGTGCTGCTCACCCGCGGAGATCTGGCTTCACGGCGTCGCTACCAACGGGCCAGCCGCACGCTCGAACAACTGCTCAGCTGGGGCGTGGTGCCGGTGATCAACGAAAATGACACCCTCGCCACCGATGAACTCCGCTTCGGCGACAACGACACCCTCTCCGCCTTGGTGGCGGTGGTGATCGCCGCTGAAGAACTGATCCTGCTCACCGATGTCGACGGTCTCTATTCCGGCGACCCGCGCACCCAGCCCGAGGCCAGGCCGATTGCCGAGGTGCGCGACCGGCGGGAGCTCGAGCAGCTCAGTCATGTGGCCGGGGGCGGTGGGCGCTGGGGCACCGGAGGCATGACCACCAAGCTGGCGGCGGCGCGCATCGCCACCGCCAGCGGTGTACGCGTTCATCTGGCCGATGGTCGCGATCCCGCCGTGCTCGAAGCCCTGTTCCGCGACGAGTCCGTGGGCACCGTGTTTCAGCCCAGCCCTACACCGCTCTCCGATCGCAAGGGCTGGCTGGCCCACGCCCTGGTGCCCCAGGGGAGCCTCAAGCTCGATGCTGGCGCCGAGGCGGCCCTGCTCCGAAAGGGAGCCTCACTACTGGTGGTGGGCATCCAGGCTGTGGAGGGGCAGTTTGAGCGCAACCAGCCGGTGCGGCTACTGGGGGTGGATGGCCGCGAACTGGGTCGTGGTCTCTGCGCCCTCGCCAGCCATGAGCTGCGCAGCCTGATCCACCTGGATCGTGGCGCGATGCGGACCCGCATCACAGAGCTGGGGGTGGACCCAGGCGAGGCTGTGGTGCATCGGGATCGCCTGGTGCTGTTGCCTCAGCCCTGAAGGCCATCCACCGGCCCCTACGATTCCGCCAGCGGCCCCAGGCTCCATGCGTTTCAGTCGCCTGATCGAGCAGCTCAGCGCCCTGTCTGCGGAGAGTCCGAGGGATCTGGGCAGCGATCCGGAGATCGTGGCCGCCGCTCCCCTCGACCGCGCGGCCGCCGGTGAGGTGAGTTTTCTTGAGCGCGACCATCGCCTGGCGGATTGTCTGGCCAGCAGCGGGGCCAGTGCCCTGTTGCTCCCCCTGGATCCGGAGTTGCAGGCTCGCGCCACGGCTCGCGGCCTGGCGTGGCTGGCCGTCGATCGACCCAAGCTTGCCTTCGCCGAGCTTCTGGAGATCCTCTACCCACGGCGCCTCCCCGCCGCCGGCGTGCATCCGTCGGCCGTACTGGCTGGCGATCTCCAGCTGGGAGAAGGCGTCCACATCGCCGCCCATGTGGTGATCGGTGTCGGCTGTCGCATCGGACCCCGCACCGTGCTGCACCCCGGGGTGGTTCTTTACAACGACGTCAGCATCGGCGCCGATTGTGAGCTCCACGCCCATGCGGTGATCCAGGACGGCAGCCGCATCGGCGATCGGGTGGTGATCCATGCCGGTGCCGTGATCGGCGCGGAGGGCTTCGGTTTTGTGCCAGGTCCGGATGGGCTTCGGCGTCTGCCCCAGGTCGGGCGGGTTCGCCTCGACGACGACGTCGAGGTGGGTTGCGGCAGCACCATTGATCGTGCCGCCATGGGGGAGACTCACATCGGTTCCGGCACCAAGATCGATAATCTGGTTCAGATCGCCCACGGCGTTCAGGTGGGTCGTCGTTGTGCCATTTCGTCTCAGGTGGGTATCGCCGGCAGCGCCCAGCTCGGTGATGGCGTGATCCTCGCCGGTCAGGTGGGTGTGGCAGACAGTGCCCGGATCGGTTCCGGTGCCATTGCCTCCTCCAAGTCGGGCATTCACGGGGAGGTGGCGGCTGGTGCTGTGGTGAGTGGCTACCCCGCCATCCCCAATCGCCTCTGGCTGCGCTGCGCTGCGGCCTACAACCGTCTGCCGGAAATGGCCCGCACCCTGCGCCAGCTGAGCCGGCCGGACTGACACCCTGGCGCGGCTGCCCTATTGCCGCCTCGGTAACCTCGCAATCTCCCACCGCCCGCTTCCATGACCAGCCACCGGATCACCCTGCTGCCCGGCGACGGCATCGGACCGGAAATCACGGCGGTCGCCCGACGGCTCCTCGACGCGGTGGCCTCACGCCATGGCTTCAGCCTCCAGTACGACGAACAACGGATCGGCGCTGCCGCCATCGACCACTGCGGCGAGCCGCTGCCAGAAGCCACCCTCGCTGCCTGCCGTCGCTCGGATGCCGTGCTGCTGGCCGCCATCGGCGATCCCCGCTGCGACAGCCTTCCACGGCAACAACGGCCGGAGACGGGGTTGCTCGCCCTGCGCTCGGGACTCGGGCTGTTCGCCAACCTGCGGCCGGTGCGCATCATTCCAGCCTTGATCGGGGCCAGCAGCCTCAGGCCTGAGGTGATCGAGGGGGTGGATCTGCTGGTGGTGCGTGAACTCACGGGGGGCATCTATTTCGGCACGCCAAAGGGACGCATCGAGGGCGATGGTCAGGTGAGGGCCTTCAACACCATGGTTTACAGCGATCGGGAAATCGATCGGATCGCCCGAGTGGCTTTTGATCTGGCCCGCAGCCGTCAGGGTCGCCTCTGCTCCGTTGACAAGGCCAACGTGCTCGACGTCAGCCAGTTGTGGCGCGAACGGGTGTCGGCCATGGCGGCGGAGTATCCCGATGTGCACCTCAGCCATCTGTATGTCGACAATGCGGCCATGCAGCTCTTGCGGGCACCACGTCAGTTCGACGTGCTGCTCACCGGCAATCTCTTCGGCGACATCCTCAGCGATGAAGCCGCCATGCTCACCGGTTCGATCGGCATGCTCCCCTCGGCTTCGCTGGGCGATTCGGGACCGGGTCTGTTCGAACCGGTGCATGGATCGGCCCCCGACATCGCCGGCCAAGACACAGCCAACCCCCTGGCGATGGTGCTGAGTGCCGCCATGCTGTTGCGGGTGGGTCTCCAACAGGAGGCCGCAGCCCAGGATCTGGAACAGGCCGTTGCCGAGGTGCTGGCGGCCCAGATCCGCACGGCCGATCTGATGGCTGAAGGCTGCACGCTGGTGGGCTGCCAGGCGATGGGGGATCGGTTGCTGGAGGCCCTGCCGGGATGAGTGCGGTCCGGCGTTCTGCCAAACTCGGCAAGGCCTACTCTCCCCTGTGTCGATGTCGAAGCGTCACCCGGTCGTTGCCGTCACCGGTTCCTCCGGCGCAGGAACCAGCACCGTCAAACGCGCCTTCGAGTACATCTTCACCCGCGAGGGCATCACCCCGGCGGTGGTCGAGGGCGACAGCTACCACCGCTACGAGCGTGGTCCGATGAAGGAGGCCATGGCCGCGGCCCTCGCCAAGGGCGAGAACTTCTCCCACTTCGGCCCCGAAGCCAACCTGTTTGACAAGCTTGAGCAGTTGTTTCAGACCTACGGCGAGACCGGTGGTGGCGAAAAGCGCTACTACCTCCATTCCCTCGAAGAGGCCGCTGAGCACAACGCACGCCTCGGCACCGATCTGGCACCCGGCCAGTTCACTCCCTGGGAAGCCATCCCCACGGG
>JAYKGR010000050.1:0-2588 GCA_035285645.1 Cyanobacteriota bacterium
GCGCTGGGTGATCCAGCTGCCGGGGGTGCTGCCGCCCAGCGCCACCACCCCTTTCTCCAGCCACCCATCTGACTGGCGGGTCCAGCTGATCGTGGGCAAGGAGATGGAGGTGGATTGCAACAGCCGCAGCCTGAGCGGGCGCATCCGGGCCGAATCGCTGCCGGGCTGGGGCTATCCGATCTACCGCGTGGGGACGGTGGGGCCGATGGTGTCCACCCGCATGGCCTGCCCGCCGGAGCCGACCAAACGACGGGCTTTCGTACCGATCGGCGCCAACCCCTATGTGGTGCCTTACAACGCCAGCGTGCCGATCGTGATTTACGCGCCGGCCGACCTTGAGGTGCGCTGGCGTGTGTGGAAAGCCGACAAGCGGCAACAGCCGGCCCGGCTGCTCTGAGGCCAGCTCAGCGCACCCCCAGCCACTTATGGGTTTGGAGGCTGAGGCGCCAGGCCGGGTGGCTGCGCACGTACGCGATCGCCAGCTGTTGCGCCGGCGGCTCGTTCCAGCAGGGCTGAAGCAGCAGGGCGGGAGCGGCTTTGGCTGCCGGGGGTTGGCGCAGCTGGGCGGCGCGCTGGGCCATGGCCTCGGCGAAGGTGAGATCGGCAGACTCCTGCACCACCACCTTGAGCTCATCGCAAGCGGCCAACGGCCCATCACTCGGGGGGCGATGCCGCTTGGGCGACAGGGTGATCCAGGCGAAACGGCCGCTGAGCGCCAGGGGCGCCGCACCGCTGGTTTCGAGATGCAGGGGCAGGCCGGCGGCGGCAAGGGCCGCACAGAGCGGCGCGAGGTTGTGCTCGAGCGGTTCACCGCCGGTGACTACCACAAAGGCGGCGCCGGCGGCCGCGGCGGTGATGGCTTCAGCGGCCAGCGCTGTCAGCGAGCGCTGGGGATGGGCCGCCGCCGGCCAGGAGGGCTTGGTGTCGCACCAAGGGCAGCCCACGCCGCAGCCGGCCAGGCGGATGAAAAAGGCACTGCGGCCGGCGTGCAGCCCTTCGCCCTGGAGGGAATGAAAGGTTTCCACCACCGGCAGGCTGGCGGCGCTGCGGAGTTCAGCTGCGGACACTATCCGGCTGGGGCAACCGCTGCTGGGCCGCCTCGATGAGACCGCGGAAGAGGGGGTGGGGCTGACCGGGCCGTGACAAAAATTCGGGGTGGTACTGGCAGGCGGCGAAGAAGGGGTGGCCGGTGAGTTCGATCAGCTCCACCAATCGACCATCGGGGGAGGTGCCACTGATCGCATAGCCCGATTCGAGAAAGAGGCTGCGGTAGGCATTATTGAATTCGTAGCGATGGCGGTGGCGCTCGTAGACCACCTCATCGGCATAGAGGCGTTGGGCCAGGCTGCCGGGGGCAAGGCGGCAGGGGTAGACCCCCAGCCGCATGGTGCCCCCCAGGTCCACCACGTCCTGCTGCTCGGGCAGCAGGTGAATCACCGGGTGGGGGGTGCCGGGGTCGAGCTCGGCGCTGGTGGCGCCGGCCAGGCCGGCCTGATGGCGCGCCCACTCGATCACGGCGCACTGCATGCCGAGGCAGAGGCCGAGAAAGGGCACCCGCTGCTCGCGGGCCCAGCGGATCGCCGCCACCTTGCCATCCACACCGCGGTTGCCGAAGCCGCCGGGCACCACCACGGCATCCATGCCGGCCAGGAGGGCGGCAGCGCCCTGGCTTTCGATCTGCTCAGCGCAGATCCAGCGCAGATCGAGGGAGGCATCGCGCGCCAGGCAGGCGTGGCGCAGGGCTTCCACCACCGAGAGGTAGGCGTCGTTGAGCTGCACGTATTTACCCACCAGGGCCACGGTCACCGCCGGGCCGGGATTGCACAGCTTGCGCACCAGTTCGGCCCAGCCGGCCATGTCGCTGTCGTGATCGACCAGATCGAGCACATCGAGCACCTGGCGGCAGAGGCCCTCCTGCTCCATCGCCAGGGGCACCGCATAGATACTGTCGGCATCGAGGGCCTGAATCACCGCAGCGGGCCGCACGCCGCAGAAGCCGCCGATCTTGCCCTTGAGGTCGTCATTGATGTGGCGGTCGCTGCGGCACACGAGCACATCGGGCTGGATGCCGATCGAGCGCAGCTCCTTCACCGAATGCTGGGTGGGCTTGGTTTTCAGCTCGCCTGAGGTACCGATGTAGGGCAGCAGGGTCACGTGCACGTAGGCGATATCGCGGCGGCCCACATCGCCGCGGAATTCGCGGATCGCCTCGAGAAAGGGAAGCGATTCGATATCGCCCACGGTGCCACCGATTTCGGTGATCACCACATCGGCCCCCGAATTGGCGGCCACCCGGTGAATGCGCTCGCGGATCTCGCCGGTGATGTGGGGAATCACCTGCACGGTGCCACCCTCGTAGTCGCCGCGGCGCTCCTTGTTGATCACCGCCTGATAGATCGAGCCGGTGGTCACGCTGTTGAGGCGCGACATGGCGGTGTCGGTGAAGCGCTCGTAATGGCCGAGGTCGAGGTCGGTCTCGGCACCGTCTTCGGTGACGAACACCTCACCGTGCTGATACGGGCTCATCGTGCCCGGATCCACGTTCAGATAGGGATCGAGCTTGAGGATCGAAACGCTGTAGCCACGGC
>JAYKGR010000051.1:0-3483 GCA_035285645.1 Cyanobacteriota bacterium
GCGGCTGTTGCAATCCACCTCCATCTCCTTGCCCACGATCAGCTGGACCCGCCAGTCAGATGGGTGGCTGGAGAAAGGGGTGGTGGCGCTGGGCGGCAGCACCCCCGGCAGCTGGATCACCCAGCGCCGTTCACCGGTCTGGGGTGCCGGGTAGGGCTTCAGGTCGAGCTTCGGCACGGCCACGGCCGCCGGGCTGGCCGCCAAACCGCCCAGCAGCGCCAGGTTCAACGCCAGGGGCAGGCAACGCACGCAGAGGGCCATGGCACACGGAGGAGTTCACCCATCCTGCCCGCGGTCTGCCAGCCTTGGGACATGTCCTGCCCCGTTCCCGCCGCCGCTCCCCTCGCCGTTGCTCTGCTCTCGGGTGGGCTCGATTCGGCCACGGCGGCCGCCCTGGC
The DNA here is from genome assembly GCA_035285645.1 of Cyanobacteriota bacterium. Taxonomy (GTDB): domain Bacteria; phylum Cyanobacteriota; class Cyanobacteriia; order PCC-6307; family Cyanobiaceae; genus Cyanobium. The sequence goes on from JAYKGR010000051.1 coordinate 399, forward strand.
GATCGAGGCCGGTTACCGCGTGATCGGCCTGTCGTTCGACTACGGCCAGCGCCATCGGCGCGAGCTGCAGGCGGCCGAGCGGCTGGCGGCGTCGCTGGGCCTGGTGGAGCACCAGGTGATCGCCGTGAACCTGGCCGCCTGGGGCGGCTCCTCCCTCACCGATGCACGCCTGCAGCTGCCCAGCGAGGGGGTGGAGGCCGGCGTGATTCCGAGCACCTACGTGCCCGGCCGCAACACCGTGTTCATCGCCCTGGGCCTCAGCCTGGCCGAAGCCCGTGGCGCCGAGCGGCTGGTGCTGGGCCTCAATGCCGTGGATTACTCCGGCTATCCCGACTGCCGCCCCGATTATCTGGCCGCCTACCAGGAGCTGGCGGCCCTCGCCAGCCGTGCCGGCCGCGAGGGCCATGCCCCCCAGCTCTGGGCGCCGCTGATCAGCTGGCACAAGGCCGTGATCGTGCAGGAGGCCCTGCGGCTGGGTGTGCCGATCGCCGACACCTGGAGTTGCTACGGCGGGGGTGCCCAGCCGTGCGGTGTCTGCGACAGCTGCCGCATCCGCGATGCCGCCCTGATCGAAGCCGGCCATCCCGAGCTGGCCAGCGCGGCGGCGGGCTAGCGATGGAGCAGCGGGAGCTGGCCTGGCGCAATCCCTGGCGCCTCACCCGGGCTCTGGCCGCCGCCCTGGGCAGCACCGGCCTGGTGCTGCTCGATGGCGACGACAGTCCGCTGGGAGACAGCGGCGTGCTGGGTGTGGAACCGCTCGACACGATCCGCTGCGATGGCCTGCCCGGCGAGGCCGGCGCCAGCGATCCGTTTGCGGCCCTTGCCGACGCCGTGGCGCGCCAGGCCGCCGTGGGGGGCGCCTGGCTCGGTTGGCTGGGTTATGAAGCCGGCGCCTGGGTGGAGCCGGCCGGCCCCTGGCAGCGGCCCGACACCGCCAGCCTCTGGGCCGTGCGCCACGATCCGCTGATCCACTTCCGCCGTAGCGATCGGCGCCTGTGGCTCGCCGGTCACGATGGCGCCCGATTGCGGCGACTCGCGGCCCTGATCGATCGCCTCGCCCCTCCAGGCGACACTGCGGCGGATCCAGGCCCGCCCCTCGGCCTGGCCGCCGAGGGCTGGCATTGGCACACTCCACCCGGCCGCTATGCCGAACAGGTGGCCCGCCTGCGCCGCTGGATCGCCGCCGGCGATCTGTTTCAAGCCAACCTCACGGCCTGCTGCGAACGCCAGCTGACCGCTGCGGCTGACCCCTTGGCGTTCTACGCGCATCTGCGGCAGCGCTGCCCGGCCCCCTTCTCCGGCCTGGCGGTGGCGGGCGAGGAAGCGGTGCTCTCCGCCTCGCCGGAGCGGTTTCTGCGGCTCAGCGCCGATGGCTGGGTGGAAACGCGACCGATCAAGGGCACCCGGCCCCGCTTTGCCGCACCGGAGGCCGATGCCGACAGCGCCGCCCAGCTGGTGAGCGATCCGAAGGATCGGGCCGAAAACGTGATGATCGTGGATCTGCTGCGCAACGATCTCGGACGGGTCTGCCAACCGGGATCGATTGCCGTGCCCCAGCTGGTGGGGCTGGAGAGTTACGCCCAGGTGCATCACCTCACCTCGGTGGTGACCGGTCGGCTGCGGCCGGGGCTGGGGGTGGTGGATCTGCTGCGGGCTTGCTGGCCGGGCGGCTCGATCACCGGTGCCCCCAAGGTGCGGGCCTGCCAGCGGCTGAGCGAGCTGGAGCCGGTGCCGCGGGGGCCCTACTGCGGCTCCCTGTTTCACCTGGGGGCCGATGGCAGCTTCGACAGCAGCATTCTGATTCGCACCCTGCTGTTGCGGGGCCAGCGGTTGCGGGCCCATGCCGGCGGCGGCATCGTGACCGATTCCGATCCGGCGGCCGAGGCGGAGGAGATGGGCTGGAAGATTCGCCCCCTGCTGGAGGCGCTGGCATGAGCGGCGGCGGGCCTGAGCCGATCGCCTGGATTAACGGCCGCTGGGGTCACCCTGATGCGCTCTGCCTGCCCCTGAGCGACCGGGGCCTGCTGCTGGCCGACGGCCTGTTTGAAACCGTGCTGGTGGAGCAGGGCCAGCCCCGGCTGCTGGCCGAGCACCTGGCGCGATGGCGGGAGAGCGCGGCTCTTCTGGCGATGGCGCCACCGCCGGGGGCGGCCGAGCTGGAGCCGCTGCTGGCGGAGGCGGTGGCCCGCAGCGGCATCCGCCAGGGGGCGCTGCGCCTCAACTGGAGCCGGGGCAGTCCGCTGCACGGCGGCCGTGGCATCGATCTGCCCGCGGCCACCTGCCATCGCTTCTGGCTGCAGCTCAGCCCCTGCCAGCCTCTGTTTTCATCCCTGCGGGCCCGCATCAGCCCGATCGAGCGACGCAGTGCCGGGCTGTTGAGCCGCTGCAAAACACTGGCGTATGGCGGGGCCATCCAGGCCCGCCGCGAGGCCCGTGCCGCCGGTGCCGATGAGGCGCTGCTGCTGGGGGAAGGGGGCCAGCTCTGCTGCGGCAGCACCGCCAACCTGCTGGTGCGCCGCGGCAACCGCTGGCTGACGCCGCCCCTGGCCAGCGGTTGTCTGCCGGGCGTGATGCGCGGCCGGGCGTTGGCACTGGGCCTGGCCGAAGAGGCCGAGATCCAGCTGGAGCAGCTGTGGCGATGGCGCCAGGCCCCCGGCGGCGATCACCAGGGTTCCTGCCTGCTGCTCAACAGCCTGGGCTGTCGCCCGCTGAGCAGCCTCAACGACATGGCTTTGCCAACAACCCCCCCTGAGCTGCTCTGGCAGGCGATCACCCGATAGGCGCCACAAACAAAATGCTCCCCAGAAAATTCTCTCACTTATCCAATAATCCTTCGCCTTTTGGGAATGGTCTGTAAAATTTGGCTCTTCTCGTGTCACATCACTTGCTCTTTTTGGGCAAAGCCAGGGTTGGCGTAAATTTCTTGGCAAGCTTTCCTGTCGCTCCCCGGTATTCAGGCCAACCTCCTCGACCTCCAGTTCCTGCTCGCCCAGCTGCGCCTGCCGGGTAACAGCCCCTTCAATGTGGTGCCGGTCGGCACGGGTACAGCCCTTGATCCCTTCGGGATCCGCACCACCCAGGGGGT
>JAYKGR010000052.1:0-17797 GCA_035285645.1 Cyanobacteriota bacterium
GGAGAGTGGCAGTCATGAGAACGAGAAAGATGGAAGGAGGGAGGGGCGGATGCCCGACCCGATGCAATGTAACGGATCATTGCGCGGTTTGTGAAGGGGGGTTCATGGCCCGGCCCGGGGATCCCGCCCTGACGGACCGGGCCGTGGCTGCTATGAGTCCTGCAGCCAACGGTCTGACCCATCGCCATGCCCCTCCGCTCTCCTCTCGGTGCCCTGGCTTCCGCCCTGGTGGTGGCTGGCCTGCTGATCACAACCGGGTGCACCAACCAACCGAGCCGGGAGAGCCAGCGCCTCGATCAGCTCGAGTTCAAGCTGCAGCAGCTTGAGCAGCGGCTGCAGAAGGCGGAGATGGGCAGGCGCAACGGAGCCGACCAGGCCGGCAAGCCCCCCGCGGGGCCAATCAAATCGCTCACCCTGCGCACCGGCACCGCCGACGATCGGCTGCGCATCTACTGGGCCGATGGCACCAGTTCCGACCTGCCCTGCACCAAGGAGCAGGCCACACTGGTGTGCGGCTGAACGCCCCTCCCCCTGCGATGACTGCGAAACTGGTTTGGCCTGCCCTGGTGCTGGCCTTCTCCACCCTGGCGCCGCTCACCCTTCAGCCCGCCGCCGCCCTGCCCGATTTCGACGCCCTGCAGGAGCAGGGCGCCAGCCGCACCCGCGCCTCCAATCTGGCCCGCATGCAGGCGGAACGCCTCAATGGCGGGCTTGACCTGTATCGAGCCGAAGCCTGCATGTCGGAGGGTGGCGGTGGCAGCTGCTTCATCGGCTCTCAGAACGGCGGCCTGCTGTTTCGCTTCCGTGGCGGCCCACCGGGCTGGCAGCAGCTGGGCCTGCCCGCCAACCTCGAGACGGAGATCCTGGTCGCCGCCGATGGCCGCCAGGTGCTCGAGGTGATCTACAACGGGCCGCCGCGCTGATCGCGCTCCAGCCTCTGGGCCAGGTGGGCGAGGGCCTCAGCCCAATCACTGGCCGTCGGCCACACCTCCCGCTGGGTGAGCGCCAGGGCAATGCCCTTCTCCTCGTAGGCCGCTTCGTTGATGAACACCGGCCAGGCGGTGGCCATCCCCTGCGGCAGCCCCGGGGCCCCGGCGTCGGTGCCCCCCACCTCGCCGTCAGGCCCAGCAAACAGGGGATCGCCGCTGTGGATCGGCTGCCAGTCGCGGCCCTGGCGACACGGGTGCAGCACGGCCGCGGGCAGGCCATCGCCATGGCGGGGCAGATCCACCGTGCAGCGATGGCGATGCACCACCAGCTGCGGCGGCAATCGCAGCTCGCGGCGGGCGGCGGCGGCCAGCACCGCCAGGGTTTCCTCGAGTGCCAGGCGGGTTTGGCGCACGATCGCGCCATCGAGCAGCCCCTGACCCACCGGCCCCACCTCGATCACCAGCCCGCAGGGCCAGCGCTCGCAGAGGTAGCCCGTCTGGGCCGGGTCTCCCTCATGCAGATACACCGGCAGGCCCAGGCGCTGCTGCACGGCGGCCGCCAGAGCCAGATCGGCAGGGCGACGGCCATACACCACCAGGGAATTGCCCATGGCGGCGGTGGTGCTGTGCAGGTCGATGGCCACCAGGGCCGGCTCGGCCCCATCGGGGCCATGGCGGGCGAGCAGCTGGCGGGCCCGCACGGTCTCGCGATCGCCCGTATCCCCTGCGGCGAGGCGGTCGGGGCTGAAGCTGCGGTTGAGATCATGGTCGAGGTAGCGGCGATTGGCCGCCAGTGCATCGGGATTACCAATCACCGCCCGCACCGCCAAACCGTGGCAGGCCAGGCGGCAGGCTCCCCGGCGCCAGGCTTCCAGCAACCAGGCGCCGTTGCGTTCGTTGCCGTGGGTGCCGCCCACCACCAGCACCGCTCCCCGTTGCCGGTTCTCCGCCGCTGGAGTCATCACCATGGCCACTGCGTTGTGCTGGCCAGCCTGACGCAGGATGGAGCTGATGCGTTGGTGGCCATGGTTCCCCCTGCGGTGGTGCAGCTGGCCCGGCAGCTGTGGTGGTGCCAGTGGCGCCAGCTGATGGGCGGGCTGGGGCCGGCCGACCGCGAAGGTAACTACCGCCGGCCGCCGGCGGCCCTGGGGGAGCCGCCCCCCCTGCCCCACGATGCGGCCGAAGCCGGGCGCCACAGCCTGATCGTGGGGCGCAGCTGCCCCTGGGCCCATCGGGCCTGGCTCACCTGGAGCCTGCGGCAACTGGCCCCGGCGATCAACCTGGTGCTGGTGGAGCCGGATCCCGAGGCGGGCCGTTGGCGTTTTACCGAGCCGTTTGCAGGCTGCCGCAGCCTGGTGGAGCTCTACCGGCGCAGTGGGGCGGATCGCCGCCTGCGGGCCACGGTGCCGGTGCTCTACAGCCACGGCCAAGAGCGGCTGGTGCTGGGTGAAAGCGCGCGGCTGATCGAGCTGCTCAACCGCTGGCCGGCGGCCCCCGACGCCCTCGATCTGGCCCCCGCCGCACACGAACCGCTGATCGCCGCCTGGCGGGAGCGGTTGCAGGGCGACCTCAACGATGGCGTGTACCGCTGCGGCTTCGCTCGCAACCAGGCGGCCTTTGATCGGGCCGAAACCGCCCTGTTTGCCTGCCTCGACGCCCTGGAAACCCAGTTGGAACGCCAGGCGAGCGCCGGCGCAACCTGGTTGTGCACTCCGGACCCCAGCCTGGCCGACGTGCAACTGTTTCCCACCCTGATCAGGCTGGAGATCGTGTACGCGCCCCTGTTCGGCTGTCGGCGCCGGCCGCTGGCGAGCTATCCGCAGCTGCTGCGCTGGCGGGCGCGATTTTACCGACTGACGGGGGTGGCCGCCACTTGCTGCGATCAGGCCTGGCGCCAAGATTATTTCGGCGCCCTTTTTCCGCTCCATCCCTCGGGCATCGTGCCCAGTGGCCCCGATCTCACCAGCATGATCGCCCCCCCTCCATGACCGCCCACCCCAACGAGGCCGCCCCCGACCCAGTGTTCGAGGGCCTGTTCGGCACTTACACGATCACTGAGCACGACCGCCGGGAGGTGCTCGGCTATCGCCTGGCCCTGAGCGCCGCTGCCGTGGCCCAGGCCGGCCTGCTGCTGCAATGGCGCCAGCTCGGCCCGGCGGGGCTCTGGCCCTGGCTGGTGCTGCTGGCGGCGGGGCTGGGCCTGGCGCTCCGCTGGATCCACATCTACCTGCGGCCCCTGCACCGGGCCCTGCAGCTCTTCTGGCTGGCGGGGGTGGCGGGCGGCGTGGCCCTGGCGGTGCGCGTGGGCCCGTCGGCGATGGTGCCCACCCTGCTGACGCAGCCGCTCTGGATCCTGGCGGTGGGGCCCCTGTTTGCGGCGCTCACCGGCATCGGCTTCAAGGAATTCTTCTGTTTCCGCCGCCCCGAGGCGATCGGGGTCACCCTGCTGCTGCCGCTGGCCCTGCTGGGGCGGCTCACGGGGCTGCTCAGCCCCGAAGGCACCGTATCCCTGTTGGCGATCGAGAGCGGCCTGCTGGTGGTGCTCTGCCTGCGTAAATTTCCCATGCCCTCTGCCGCCGACGTGGGCGACAAGAGCGTGTTTGAGCACCTGGCCCAGCAGCGCAGCGCCGCGGTGGCCCCATGAGCCTGATCAGCCTGCTGGGCGGCGGCAAGGATTTCGGCCTGCGCACGCTGTTCAGCGATCTCAGCCTGCACGTGGGGCCAGGCGAACGGCTGGGGCTGATCGGGCCCAACGGCGCCGGCAAGAGCACGCTGCTGAAGGTGCTGGCGGGGCGCGAACCGCTCGATAGGGGCGAGCGGCGCTGCAGCGGCCGACCGCGGGTGGTGCTGGTGGATCAGGATCCCCCTCTGAATCTGGAGATGACGGTGCTGGAGCAGGTGCGGGCCGGCGGTGGCGACCGGCAGGCCCTGTTGCGCGAGCACGACCAGCTGAACCAGGAGCTGGCGGCCAGCCCGGAGGATGGCCGGCTGCTGGCGCGGCTCAGCGACCTGCACAGCCGCATGGATCACTGCGGCGCCTGGGATCTGGAGCGCCAGTGCCAGGAGGTGCTCGACCGGCTGGGCATCGGCGAGGCTGAGCGACGGGTGGGGGATCTCTCCGGTGGCAACCGGCGGCGGGTGGCACTGGCCGCAGCGCTGGTGGCGGCCCCGGAGGTGCTGCTGCTCGACGAGCCCACCAACCACCTCGACGCCGCGGGGGTGGAATGGCTGCAGGGCTGGCTGGAGCGCTTCAGCGGTGCGGTGGTGCTGGTGACCCACGACCGGTATCTGCTCGACCGGGTGACGCGCCGCATCGTGGCCGTGGAGCGGGGCGAGGCCCGGCCCTATGCGGGCAATTACGCGTATTACCTGGAGCGGCGCCAGGAGGAAGACGATGCCGAAGCCGCCTCCGCCGCCAAAGCCCGGGGCGTGCTGCGGCGCGAGCTGGCCTGGTTGCGCCAGGGACCCAAGGCGCGCAGCACCAAGCAGAAAGCCCGCCTGCAGCGCATCGCCGCCCTGCAGGATGCTCCGCTGCGGCAGGGCCGGGGCCAGGTGAGCCTGGCCACCAGCGGCCGCCGCCTCGGCCGCCGCGTGATCAGCGCCGAGGAGCTGACCGTGGCGGTGGGCGGCACCACGCTGCTGCGCCAGTTCAGCTACGACTTCAATCCAGAAGATCGGGTGGGGATCATCGGCGCCAATGGCGTGGGCAAATCCAGCCTTTTAGAGGTGATCGCCGGCCGGCTGGCCCCGGCCGCAGGCCAGTTGGAGCTGGGCGCCACCGTGAAGCTGGCGTATTTCGATCAGCACAGCACCGTGGTGCAAGGCGGCGGCCTCGAGCGCAAGGTGCTCGATGTGGTGCAGGAAGCCGCCAGCCGGGTCACGGTGGCGGGCCAGGAGCTGAGCGCTTCCCAGCTGCTGGAGCGGTTTCTGTTTCCCCCAGCCCAGCAGCACCAGCCGGTGGCGCGGCTGTCTGGGGGGGAGCGGCGGCGACTGCACCTCTGTCGCCTGCTGATCGAAACCCCCAATGTGTTGCTGCTCGATGAACCCACCAACGATCTCGACGTGCAGACCCTGGGGGTGCTGGAAGACTTTCTGGAGGATTTCCGCGGTTGTGTGGTGGTGGTGTCGCACGACCGCTGGTTTCTCGACCGGGTGGTGGACCGCCTGTTCTGCTTTGAGAACGGCGAACTGCAACGCTTCGAGGGCAACTACAGCACCTGGCTGGAGAGCCGCCAGCAGGCGGTGGCCGCCACGCCGCCGGCCCCAGCGGCCCCTGCCCGGCGCCAGGAGCGCAGCGGACCCAAACGCCGCAGCTTTCGCGACAATCGCGAACTGGAGCAGCTGGAGCACGACCTACCCCGCTGGGAGGAGCGTCGCGGCGAACTGGAGGCGCTGCTGGCCGGCGCCGGCAGCGACCACCAGCGGCTGCTGCACCTCAGCCAGGAGCTGGCCGAGCTGGGCGAGCGCATCAGCGCGGCGGAGGATCGCTGGCTGGAGCTCAGTGAACAGCCGGGGTAGAGCGGCGGCGGCGGTGGGGATGGGCCATCTCCACGCCTGACGCCACACCGGCCCGGGGCGGCAGGCCGCAGCAGGGCCCCGCCGGTTCCGGCAGGCACCAGGGGGGGCGGCGGGGCGGCAGGCCCCGGGCGGCGTCTTCTTTCTGCAAGGCCGTGGGCACGTAGTCGTCGGCCCCGCGGTGCTGGGCCATCTGGTCGCCCATCCGCCGCAGATAGAGATCCTGCGACCACTGGATCAGGCCGTGCTCAAAGGCTTCGCAAGCCTCGGCCACCGAGGCGAAGCGCTGGCTCACCTGGCCGCTGGGAGCGCATTGCTTCCAGAGCAGCACCTGGTCGAAGCTCAGGCCGCGGCGCCACTGACGCTGCTCGGAGAGATAGCAGTGCTCCTCTGGGCCGTTGATCCAGTACAGCCGGCCACGATCATCGATGAAATGGCGATCGCGACGTTGAACGATGCGAGCCATGGCGCCTCCAAGGGTCCCTATGGATGGTGGTAGCAGCGGCCGCTCTGATCAGCAGCAACAGACATGAAACCGGAGTTCACCCTCCAGCCCCCTTAAGGTGACCGGGATGACCATCGGCTGAACACGGCCGGTCTCCCAATGAACACCATCGACGAGCACATCCAAAAAGATCAGCAGGACATCGAGGCGGCCCGTGCGGCCGGCGAGATGGGCAAGGTTCGCCATCTGGAGGAAGAGCTCAAGGGCCTCCAGGAATACAAGGACCACCATCCGGAAGACAGCCACGACCCCACCCCGCTGGAGGTGTACTGCGACCTGAACCCCGACGCCCCCGAGTGCCTGGTCTACGACGACTGATCACCGGACCCGGCTATGCCCAGCTGACGCCACACCTCCTGCAGCAGGGCATCCAGACCGATTGAGGCCGCTGCCGAAATGGCCAGCGGCCTTTGCTGTGACTGAGGGGGGGTGAGGGCGGCCAGTGCGTCGTGGCGCTGCTGCTCGCTGAGCAGCTCCACCTTGTTGAGCACCACCAGCCGGGGCCGATCGGCCAGCCCATGGCCGTAGGCCTGGAGTTCGCGCTCCACCACGGCCAGATCGGCGGTCACATCGCTGGCCGAGGCATCCACCAGATGAATCAGCAGGCGGGTGCGCTCGATGTGACGCAAAAAATCGTGCCCCAGACCGGCACCCTGGGCCGCTCCGGCGATCAGGCCGGGAATATCGGCAAACACGGTGCCATCGCCACTGGGACGCCGCACCACGCCCAGGTTGGGCACCAGGGTGGTGAAGGGGTAATCGGCGATGCGGGGCCGGGCGGCAGACAGCACGGAGATCAGGGTGCTCTTGCCGGCGTTCGGCAGGCCGATGATGCCCACCTCGGCCAGCAGCTTGAGCTCCAGCTGCAGCTCCCAGTCTTCACCGTCTTTGCCTTCGGTGGCTTTCTCCGGCGCCCGATTGCGGTTGCTGAGGAAATGGGCATTGCCCAGGCCACCGCGCCCCCCCAGGGCCACGAGCAATTCCTGGCCGGGTTCGGTGAGATCGCCCAGCACGATGCCGGTGCGCCGGTCGCGCACCTCGGTGCCGCACGGCACCCGAATCGTGAGGGAGGCACCGGCGGCTCCGCTGCAGCGGTTGGGCCCACCGCGCCGGCCGTCGGCGGCCTCAAAGCGCCGCTTGTACTTGAAATCAAGCAGGGTCTGCAGGTTGGCATCCGCCCGCAGCACCACGTCGCCACCACGGCCGCCGTCGCCGCCGGCGGGGCCGCCGGCGGGCACATATTTTTCACGACGGAAGGCCACGATGCCGTCGCCGCCGCGGCCGCCGCGCACCTGGATGCGGGCCTGATCGATGAACTGCATTGGCCCAACCCTAGGATCCGTCGGTCGCACCGACCGCTTGGCCGAGGTCTGCTTCGAGGGCATCAGCAAGAGCTACCCACCCCGCTGCGGGCGGGGCGACCCCGTGCGGGTGCTGCAGGAGCTCAACCTCACCATCGCCGATGGCGAATTTCTGGTGCTGGTGGGTCCATCGGGCTGCGGCAAAAGCACCCTGCTGCGGCTGCTGGCCGGACTGGAGCAACCCACGGCGGGTGAGATCCGCGTGGCCGGCCGCGCCATCACCCAGCTGCGTCCGGCCCAGCGGGATGTGGCGATGGTGTTTCAGAGCTACGCGCTCTACCCCCACCTCAGCGTGGCCGACAACATGGCCTTCGGCCTGCGCCGCAGCCGACCGCGCACGGCTCTGCAACAGCTGCAGGACAGCCTGCATCGGGCCGGGCGGGGCCTGCCGGAGGCCCTGCGGGTGCCCTCGGCGCGGGAGCGGCGGCTGGAGGCCAGGGTGCGGGCGGTGGCGCAGATGCTGGAGCTGGAGCCGCTGCTGCAGCGCCTGCCCAAGGAGCTCTCCGGTGGCCAGAAGCAACGGGTGGCCCTGGGTCGGGCGATCGCCCGTGAGCCGGCGGTGTTTCTGATGGATGAGCCCCTCAGCAATCTCGACGCCAAGCTGCGCACCGGCACCCGCGCCCAGATCACCGCCCTGCAGCGGCAGCTCGGCACCACCACCGTGTATGTGACCCATGATCAGGTGGAAGCGATGACGATGGGTCACCGCATCGCCGTGCTCAACGCCGGGCGCCTGCAGCAGCTGGGCACTCCGCTGGAGCTGTATCAGTGGCCGGCGAATCTGTTTGTGGCGGAATTCATCGGCAGCCCACCGATGAATCTGCTGCCGGTGGAGGTGGCCAGCGCGAGCCAGCTGCTGGTGGGCCAGCGGCGCTTCACCCTGGATGCGCCAATGGCGGCGGTGCTGGATGGCCGCTTGGGGCAGCGGCTCACGGCCGGCCTGCGGCCGGAGCACCTGCGCCTGGCCCCCGCGGCCAACCGCAACCTGCCGGCGGAGGTGAGCCATGTGGAGGCCCTCGGCAACGAGCAACTGGTGACCTGCCGCCTGCTGGAGGGCAGCCAGCTGGTGCTGGTGCGAGCCGAACCGGAACGGCAGCTGGTGGCCGGTGAGGCGGTGCACCTGGAGGTGGAAGCCAGCGGTTGGCGCCTGTTCGACAGCCAGGGTGAAGCGTTGCCTCCTCCCCGCCCGTAAGATCCCGGCACTTTGCTGCGGCCGATGGCCTCCTCCGCTGAGCCGAAGCGCCCAGACCGCCGGATGAGCGGCATGGCCCGCAGCCTGAGCCGGGTGGGTCTGGTGCTGTTTGTGGTGTTCGGCACGGTGATCGCCGGGCCGCTGCTGGCGCTGCGGCTGCTGCAACCGGCCTGGCAATGGCAGTTCAGCGGTGTGATGCTGAGCAGTGCCAGCCTGCCGCTGGTGGGCCTGGTGCTGCTGCAGCTCGCCGCCGCGCTGGATCCGGCGGATGCCGTGCTGCAGCGTCGTCACCGCCGCTACGCCTCTCTGGCGGTGGCCGCCTGCGTGGGGTTTGTGCTGCTGGTGCCGCTGCAGATCTGGTCGGGTTTGGTGGTGCAACAGAAGGTGAGAAACCGCCGCGAGGTGCAGATGGCGGCGGTGGAGCGCCAGCTGAAGGCGATGCGTGCAGCGGTGAGCGAGGCCTCGAGCACGGCTGATCTGGCGGCGCGCTCTCAGGCGATCAAGGCCCCGGCGCTGATTTCGGCACCGCCCACCGCACCGCTGGCGGCGGTGCAGCGCCAGGCCAATGCGACCATCGACCGGGCCGAAGGCCAGCTGGCGGCGCAGCGCCGCCAGCTGGGGCAGCCGCAGCCGCTGCAGGCCCTGCCCGATCTGCTGCGCAACAGCATCGCCAGCCTGGCCCTGGCGGTGGGTTTCGCCGCCCTGGCGCGCCAGCCGGGAGCATCGCAAAGCCTGCTCGATCACGGGCTGCGGCTGCGGCCCACCCTGCGGCGACGCTCGTCAAACCGTGCTAACGCCTACCTCCGCGAGCTGCGCAAGCACCACACCGACACCTGAGCGGGCGGCCCGGCTCAGCGCGGCCAGATCACGCTGCAGCCCGCCCCGCCATCGCCCCGTTCGGCGTCGTCAACCCGTTCCACCCAGGGCACACCGGCCAGCCAGTCGCGCAGGCCGCGCTTGAGCCGGCCGGTGCCGATCCCGTGAATCACCCACACGGGGCCATCTGCGCCGCGAAGCTTCTCTTCCACCGCGGCTTCCGCCTCATGCACGCGCAGGCCGCGCACATCCACGGTGTTGGCTTCGGTGCGCACCTGGGGGCCGCGGGCCCGCCGGCCGGCGGCACGGCGCACCTGCACGCGGGGCGGCTCCGGCGGCACGGGTTTCTCACCCTGCAGCCCTTCGATGGTGTCGATCGCCACGGTGCTGCGCAGCACGCCGCAGCGCACGGTGAGTTCACGGCCGTCGTCGCTGAGGGCGAGCACCTCGGCGGCCTTACCGAGGGCCAGCAGGCGCACCCGATCGCCCACCTTGGGCATCCAGCCGACGTGGTCGCGACGCTCCGGCTGGGGGCGATGCTCCTCCTCCAGCCGCCGCAGGCGCTCTCCGGCCTGGCGGGCGGTTTCCCCGGCGCGACGCCGACCGGCATCGCCCACCGCGGCCCCCTCCTGGCGCAGCCGGCGGATGATGCGCCGCACCTCGCCCTGGCCCTGGCGGATCGACTGCTCGAGATCGCGGCGGCGCTGTTCGTGGCGTTCGGCGCTCTCCTGCGTCTGCTGCTGCCAGCGCTGCAGCAGCTCATCGTGCAGGAGCTCGGTGCGAGCCAGCAGCAGGGCGGCCTCCTCGGCGGCCTCCTGCTGCTGCTGCCGCTGGCGTTCAAGCCCCTCGATCACCCGGTTCACATCGCTGGCACCGCCGGGGGCGAGGGCGGCGGCGGCGGTCTCCAGCACCGTCGGCTCCAGGCCGAGCCGGGCGGCGATCGCCAGGGCATTGCTGCGGCCCGGGATGCCCCACTGCAGGCGGTAGGTGGGCGAGAGGGTTTCCACATCGAAGGCCACCGAGGCGTTTTCAAAGCGGTGATCGGTGTATTTGAGGGCCTTGAGCTCGCCGTAGTGGGTGGTGGCCACGGTGAGACGGGCGTGGTCGGCGAGGTGGCGCAGCAGGGCGGCCGCCAGGGCCGCGCCCTCAGCCGGATCGGTGCCGGCCCCCACCTCATCGAGCAGCACCAGGCTGGCGCCGGCGGCGGCCGGCGGCGGCAGGGCCTCAAGGATGCGGGCGATGCGGCGGATGTGGCCGCTGAAGGTGGAGAGGTTTTGCTGCAGCGACTGCTCATCGCCGATGTCGGCCAGCACCTGGGCGCACCAGGGCAGCCGGGGCGTGCCGGCGCAGGGCAGAAACAGACCGGCGCGGGTCATCAGGGCGGCCAGCCCCAGGCTTTTCAGCGTTACGGTTTTGCCGCCGGTGTTGGGGCCGGTGATCGCCACCACCCGCAGCTCCGGCGCCACGCGGATGGTGACCGGCACCACCGGGGCGCCGCCCTCGCGGCGCTGCTGCCAAAGCAGCAGGGGATGGCGCAGCTCCACCAGCTCAAAGGGAGCCTCGGCGGCATCCACCAGCTCAGGGCGCACGGCCCCGAGCCAGGCGCCGTAGCGGGCCCGGGCAAGGGCGGCATCGAGCCGCACCAGCAGGGCCTGCAGATGGTGGAGCGCCTGGGCTTCCGCGGCCACCAGGGCGCTGAGGGCCGCCAGGATCTGCTCTTCGATCTCACGCTCGCGCCCTTCGAGCTCGCGCAGGCGATTGCCTAGCGGGATCACCGCCTGGGGCTCCACAAACACCGTGCTGCCCGAAGCCGAACTGTCGTGCACCAGGCCGGCGATCTGGGTGGCCGAGCCGGCTTTCACCGCCAGCACGGGCCGGCCGTTGCGCTCGGCCACCACCGTGTCCTGCAGCAGGGGAGCCCAGCGGCGGATCAGCTCCTGCAGGCGCTCGCGCCGCTCGCCGCGCACCCCCTGCAGCTGGCGGCGCAGGCCCTCGAGCTCGGGGCTGGCGCGATCGGCCACGCGGCCGCCGTCTTCGAGCGCGAAGTGGAGCCGCTGCTCCAGCTCGGGCAGGGTGCGCAGATCGGCCACGAGGGCGGAGCACACGGGCCGCAGCTCGGCGTCGTCGATCTGGCGGCGCAGCCGCCGCGCCGCCGCCAGGGTGCTGGCGATGGCCAGCAGGGCCTCGCCGGCGGCGGTGCCGCCTTTGGCGCAGCGCGCCACGGTGGCGGTGATATCGGCCACGCCGCGAAAGCTCAGCCCGCCGTCGAGCACGCCATCGAGGCCGAGCAGTTCGCTGGTTTCGGCCAGCAGGCACCGGCTCTCCTCGGCATGGGCCGGCAGGGGCAGGGCCTGGGTGTGGCGGCGGCCGGCGGCGGTGGTAGCGAAGCTGGCGACATGGGCGGCCAGCCGCCACCACTCCAAAAGTTCAAGGGCCTCGGCCTGGATGCTGCCAGGGGGCTCCAGGCTCAACGGCTCCAGGGTGAGGCTCAGCATGGGCCCATTCTCCGATAAACGGGAGGGCGGCTTGCTGGTCAGCCGTTCGCGCCGCCGGTGTTGGGGGTGATGCCAGCGGGGGGTTCGTAGAGAATCTCCAGCCAGTTGCCCTCGGTGTCCTGCAGGTAAAAGGAGGCGGTTCCATCGCGGTGGTCATGCACCTCGCCCACCGACTGGCCCGCGGCAGCGAGCTGATCATGCAGCGCGTCCACCTCCGCGCGGTTGGTGAGATGGAAGGCGAAGTGGGGGCCGGCGGCCCGGTAGTCGGGGCTGAGCAGGGCGATGCCATCGCCGGTGATCGGCGACTGCAGATAGGCCCAGTCCGCCGCATCCCAGGTGAGGCGCAGGCCCAGGCTGGTGTAGAAGGCCTTGGCCCGCTCCATGTCGGATACGCGCAGGGCCACATGGCCGAGGCGATGCACGCTTGTGTTGGCGCTGGGGGGGGCCGACTCCATCGCTCAGAGAGGGGATGAATCTATTCTCTTGCATCCAGAGGGGCGTGCGTGGGGCGAGCCTGGGTCAACCCGCCCGCAGCCAGGTCGCCGCATCGCAGGCGTGGTAGGTGAGGATCAGATCGGCCCCGGCCCGCTTGAAGCAGAGGAGGGTTTCCAGCACCACGGCCCGCTCGTCGATCCAGCCGCGTTCGGCGGCGGCCTTCACCATGGCGTATTCCCCGCTCACGTTGTAGGCGGCGATCGGCAGCTCACTCTCCTCCCTGAGGCGGTGAATGATGTCGAGATAGGCCAGGCCGGGCTTCACCATGAGAATGTCGGCGCCCTCCTGCTCATCGAGCAGGGCTTCGGTGAGGGCCTCACGGGCATTGGCCGCATCCATCTGATAGGTGCTCTTGTCTTTGGGGATCGGCTTGCCGGCGGCGGCACGGGGTGCCGAATCGAGCGCTTCGCGAAAGGGGCCGTAGTAGGCGGAGGCGTATTTGGCCGTATAGCTGATGATGCCCACATGCTCGAAACCCTCCTCATCGAGCGCTTCGCGGATGGCACCCACCCGGCCATCCATCATGTCGCTGGGGCCGATCAGATCGGCGCCGGCGCGGGCCTGCGCCACCGCCTGGCGGCAGAGGATCGCCACCGTGTCGTCGTTGAGCACCACGCCCTCGGCGCTCACGATGCCGTCGTGACCATCGCAGGAGTAGGGATCGAGGGCCACATCGGTCATGATCGCCATCTGGGGATGCACCTCCTTCAAACGGCGAATGGCGCGGGGAATCAGGCCGTGCTCGTTGAAGCATTCAGCGCCATCTTCGGTTTTGAGGCCATCGGCCACCTTGGGGAAGAGCACCACGCAGCGGATTCCCAGATCCCAGGCGCGGCCCACCTCATCCACAAGGCCCTCCAGGCTCCAGCGGCTGGCGCCGGGCATGGCGCCGATGGGCTCGTTGCTGGCCCCCTCATGCACAAAGAGGGGATAGATGAAATCGGCGGCATTGAGCTGGTGCTCGCGCACCATGGCCCGCAGGGCCGGCGTGCGACGCAGCCGGCGGGGCCGGTAGGTGAGCTCCATGGAGTGGGGGGGGCTGGGCGGATCCTACGGATCAGCCGCCACCGCGTTGGCCGGGCGGGCGTCAGAGGCGGGCCGCGGCCCGCCAGCTGGCGCGGGGATCGCTGCTGCGGGCCTGGCGCAACTGCTCGAGCAGCTGGCGTTCGCGCTCGCTGAGGGCCTCGGGCAGGCTGAGGGTGGGGGTGAGCAGCAGATCACCGCGCCCCCCCTTGAGGGGCCAGCCCTTGCCTTTGAGCCGCAGACTGCGCCCCGGCCCCATGCCGGCGGGCACCAGCACGGTGGCGTCGCCATCGGGGGTGGCTACGGTCACTTCACCGCCGAGGGCCAGCTCATCCAGGCTGAGGGGCAGGTCGGCCCGCAGCTGGTCGCCATCGAGGCGCCAGATCGGATGGTCGTTGAGCTGGAGGGTGAGGTAGAGGTCGCCGCGGCGGCCGGTGCCGGGCTGGAGGTGGCCCTTGCCCTTGAGCCGCAGGCGGCTGCCGGCCTTCACGCCGGGAGGAATGCGAACCTGCACCCGCTCGTCGTTGACGGCGAGAGTGCGTTCGCAGCCGTGAAAGGCATCGCTGAAGCTGAGCTTGAGGGTGGCCTCGGCATCGAGATCCACACCGGCCTGGCGGGCGCCCGCAGCACCGGGAAAGCCGCCGCCGGGGAAGCCACCACCGGGAAAGCCGGAGCCAAAGCCAAACCCGCCGGCGCCGCCACCACCGAAACGACCGAGCAGATCGTTGATGAAGTCGTCGAAGTTGCCGTAGCGGCCGAAGTCGACATCAAAGCCGGCGCCGCCGCCGCTGGGCCCACCCACCTGGTTCCAGTACTGGCCGAACTGCTCATAGCGGCGGCGCTTATCCGGGTCGGAGAGCACCTCATAGGCCTCATTCACCTCCTTGAAGCGGGCTTCGGCGCTGCTGTCGCCGGGGTTCACATCGGGGTGGTACTGGCGGGCGAGGCGGCGATAGGCCTTCTTGATGGTGTCGGCATCGGCGCTGCGCTCCACCCCGAGCACCTTGAAATAGTCGCGGTAGCCGTTGACGCTCATGGGGGCAGGGAACCGTCGCCGGAAGTAGTTTCCCAGCCTGGGGCCCCGCAGGTGGCGTGACCAGGGGCGGAAGCCCGAACGCGGGGCTAAGGTCCGCCGGTGACGGAAGCCCCATGACCCGACGCCGCCCATCGCCCTTCGCCCTCACGCTGATGGGGCTGCTGGCTCTGCTGGGGGGCGCCACGGTGGCCAGGGCCCAAGCGCCGGAGGGTGCGGCGGGGCTGGGGGCCGCCCTGCAACCGTCGACAGCGCAACAGAAGGCGCTGGCCGAGCACCTGCAGCGCAGTGGCGTGGTGTTTTACGGGGCCTGGTGGTGCCCCGCCTGCTTTCGGCAGAAAGCGCTGTTTGGCGACCAGGCCGGCAACCGATTGCCGTATGTGGAATGCGACCGCGACAAGGCCGGCCGCGACCGCTGCCAGGCGGCCGGCATCCGCGCCTTTCCCACCTGGGTGAAGGGCAACGAGCGGCTGGAGGGGGTGCAAAGCCTCGAGGCGCTGCAGAGCTGGAGCAACTTCGGCCGCTGAGCTCGCGGGCGATCAGAAGAGATCGGGAAAGAGCATGCGGGCGCTGGCGTAATAGATGACGTCGTGGAGGCGGTTGGAGACCGTACTCTGCCGGGCTTCGGGTTGCAGGCGCTGCAGCAGGCGCCGCAGGCCATCCCAGGCGGCAGCCACCCTGGGGTTGGCCAGATCAATGGCGAGCGGCTCCTGCAGGCGGCGCTGCACCCGTTCGAGCGCCGCATCGGTGATGGAAGCCCGAAAACACACGTGGCGTGCCAGCAGGGCCGGATCGAGGTTGTAGAGCAGACCCGAGCCGGGGCCGGCCTCCACCTGGGCCGGCAGGCCGGGCAGGTAGAGGCCACTGCAGCCCCGCTTCACCCGCCAGGCCCGCCCCTCCACGCGGTAATCGAAGCCGAGGCCCGCGAGTGGGAGGTGAATCAACGCCTCGGGCGAGGCGGCAAAACGCGCAAACAAGCCTGTGTGGGCCGCATTGGTGAGGGCGATGTTGCCGATCACCTCGGTGCAGGAGCGATGCAGAAACTGACGCCGTGGGGCGCTGGATCCGAAATCGATGAGCGGCTTGGTGAGGGCCACGAGCTCCGCCAGTTCCTGAACGTCGGTGTGCGGGGCTTCCCCAGGGCGCCCGAGCAGCAGCGGAGCGGCGTTCACCCAAGCCACGCGTTGGGCAGGATCGCTGAAGATGGGCACGTCCGAAAAGCGCGGATCAGCGGATCGCTTCACCCTACCCAGCTTGCTGCCGCACGCCCAGACTGCGGCAGCAGCGGCCGGATGCCCGGCGCTGGGCGCTGGGCAGATTTTTGACGAAGCGGGAGGCTCCGGATAAGGGGAAAAAGCAAGATCCACAGGGCAAGATGGTTCCAGCACAGCGATCGTGCGCTATGTGCCACAGCTGGAACAACTGCACGCGTTTCTCCAGCAAGAGGAGGTGGCATGCCCCCAAGCCGCGACCGAGGCGGCCGGCCTTCCTGAGGGCCAGGGATTGGCAGAGGCCCAGCGAGCCATCGAAACCCTGCGTGCTGATCTTGCCGGTTGCGGCGAAGCCACACCCTTGTTTGGGCAGGACAACCGCCAGGTGCTGGCCGGCATCCTTGGGGCGATTGAGCAGACCTTTTCGCCGATGGCAACAAACGCATTGGCACCCTGCTGTTCCTTGCGTTCCTGCTGGGAAACCGCCAATGTGCTGATCCAGGCCGAACGCCGCGGCCGGATCACCGCCGCTGCCATTGCACCTTCCTCGGGTTGCTGGAGTCGCTGCCGATCCGCATCGAGCCGGCCAGCACCGCCTCCGTGTGGCACGACACCCTCGCCAGCCGGGATCTGGCTCTGCAGGCCGCCGCGAGGAACGAAGGCGTGCCGCTCCTGCCCCCATGAGGGCCCGTTCCGCTGGAATCCCTGCAATCAGAAGCACCTGTTGGAAGCCTGGCTGCCATTGAAAACACCCTGCAGGAGGCGACCCGGCGGCAGGGCTCGCCACGCTCGGGGTCCTGGCAGGTGTGGCCCCCGGGTTCAGGGGCTTGAGCCACACCACGCATCCAGAGCCACAGCCAGCCCAGCGGCCTGCGGATCTTGCCCCAACCGCCTCAGCAGCCGCTGGTCCTGCGTGATCAGCCGCGTGTTGCGGGCTTCCGCCAGCGCCAGGTAGAGGCAGTCGTAGGTCGGATGATCGAGCCACTGGCTCCAGCGCCAGGCCGCCGGCAACAGGGTCACCGCTGGCACCAGTTCCGAGAACAACCCTGGCGCCAACACGGCGATGCCCTCGAACTGCTCCTCGGTGATGGCGCCTGAACGCCAGGCCTTCCAGCCGGCGTTGAGCAGCTCCACCAGCACCAGATCCGGCGCCAGCAGGCGTGCCGGCGGCGCCCTGTAGAGCAGCCGCACCGCCTGGGCGCTGGCGGGAAGCTCCACGAACCAGGCGAACGCCACGGAGGCATCCACCACCCACAGTTCTGACGCAGCCAGTGGCGACTCAGCGCTGCTCACGACTCTCCCGGATCAGGGCCGCCACATCCAGCTGCTGGCCTTGCGCTGGGGTCTGGCGTCGCAGCAGGGCCAGCCGCTGCTTCACATCGTCCTGCTCGGCGGCGGCGGCGGTGAGCAGGTCGCGCAGGCTCTGCTCCAGGGAAACCCCACGGCGCTGCGCCTGGGCACGCAGGATGGCCACCACGCGCTCATCCAGCTGGCGAATGAGGATCTGAGCCACGGCCGACTGCGCTGCTATCAGACATGCTATCGACTGGTCGTCAATCCGACCGGATCAGCTCTGCGGCCACCCCCTGATGGGCAAGCACCTCCTGCAGCAACATGACCTGACCCTTGGCTAGGTCTTGCTGCACAGATGGCTCCCATCACCGAGGACCTTCTCGAGCAGCAAGCCATCGCCGGGTTTTGAGATCGGCTACGGCCACGCCTTCGGCCCGGAGCTGGCCCCCGATGGCGCCCAGACCGAACGGATCGACTGCCGCCAGATGGTGCTCCAGAACCATCTGCGCGCAGCCCTGCGGCGCCTCAGCCCCGAGGTGCCGCCGGCCAATCGCCAGATGCACCGCTGGCTCACCCAGGGGCTGGCGATCACCGTCATGGCCGGCAACGACTGGCTGGTGGTGAATCAGCTGGCGATTCAGGGCCCCAGGCACAACCGACGGTCCGATCTGGTGATTGACGTCAACGGTCTGCCGCTGGCGGTACTGGAGCTCAAGAACCCCACCGAGGAGAAGGCCGACATCGCCGATCTATTCCTGGCCAATGTGCTGCTGGTGATCAGCGCTGGCGCATAACAAGTCGGCCCAGAACCTCACGATCGACTGGCAATACAAGGACAACGTGCGAGCCCGCCTGCGCACGATGCTCAAGGCGCTGCTCAAGCGCTACCAGTACCCGCCCGATCAGGAGGCCACAGCCGTGGAGCTGGT
>JAYKGR010000053.1:0-5671 GCA_035285645.1 Cyanobacteriota bacterium
TGGCCGTTGACGCGGGTGAAGCCATAGCCGATCGTCCAGGGAGCGCCGCCGGTGGCCGGATCGGGATAGGCCTTGTCTCGGAAGCCTTCAAATTCGATGATCAGCTTCAGGGCGTCGCTATGGCCATTCAGGCCTAGGGCTGGCAGCAGGGCCGGGGGAGGCGCTGCCGAGTTGGGGGCGGGAGCTGGGGCGACTGGAGCGGGATTTGTGGCGACTGGAGCTGGGGCGGGAGTGGGAGCTGGGGCGACTGGAGCGGGGGGAGCGGTGGCGATCCGGTTGGCCGGCACGGCTACGGGGGTAGGGGCGACGGATTGTGTTGCATCGTTGGACCAGTTGTCGTCTGGCTGTGCCGATGGCAGGGGGAGGCGCCGGGCACCGGGAGCAAAGATCTCGGAAAACTTGGTAGCGATATAAGGAGCGAAGAAGGTCAGTCCTGCATAGAGGAAAGCGGTGACGCCATTGATGTCACCAGGCATTTCACAAGTGCGGCCAAAGTGATAGATACTGATAATACCAAACCCAAAATAAAAGAGGATTAGCATGATCAGACCAGCCAATGCGATCAAGCGGCTGACGCTGGGCACGAGCTCTTTTACGGTTACCGGCTCGCCCCTATCATTCAATACTGGAGTGGCGGATCCATTCGCAGAGAAATAACTGACAGTACTGGGCTCTGAGAGAGCCTTCTTGATTTCCCAGCCATGACGAATCAGGCGCCGATCGATCTGAATGAAGAAAGCAAAACAACCGATCAGAATAAAAACCGTCAAGAAAGAAAGCTCGTGCTGGCCCAATCTCCCGATTCGGCAGATCTCAAAGCTATCCATCAACCGGCTAGTGGCGGGAGCAGCAACCGCCGGGGTCAAGGCAGGGGCAGCCTCCGGGATGGCACCGGAAACATTGGCGGGCAATTGCTTGGCGCCATCAACGAGGGCGGCTGCGGCCCCGCCGGCCTGTTGCCCCAGCTGCTGAGCCCAAACGGGCAGATCAAGGCTGAGGAGGAATATGCCGATCAGGGCGGAAACCCACCGGATGGCATAGAGAAATGAGGCGAACCCCCAATCGCCAGCACAACGCCGCCTACCAGCACAACGCCGCCTAGGTTTCAGAAAACATTGCCGCCCAAGCGGGCCTGAGCGCCGCAAACGGCGAGGATACGAGGTCCGATCAAGCCCAAAAAACCGAAGGGCAAGCCTAGGGGCAAGCATTACTCGCCTAGCTCACGTCTGATTTCATCTTGAACGCACGCCAAAGCCAAGAACAAACTCTAAACAACTCGTAACACTGCCCGGCCCCAGTGAATTGCTGACGGCTGTCGCCTGACCGGGCTCTCCAGGGCTCGGCCTTGCAGATGGGGATCCACGAAGCTGATCGATCGCCTCAGCATTTGCAGCTGAATCGAACAGCACAAACTGCAAGGAGTATCGTCAGCTCTGTTTGCTGGCCTTCAGCAAGATGAAGGCAATCAGCCTGATTGATTCTTCGTTGCCTCGTGGCTGCGTTCCCGGTTGGTGGGGTGATCAGGAGGCGCTGACCAGCGCCCGCTCACCCATCTGATCGGCTTCATGCTCCAGGCTGGGGTCGTCGTTGACGGCGACACCCCCGTTGAGCTGCAGGGTGGGTTGCACCCGACCCTGGGCCTGCTGGACGAGGTGCCAGGCCTCATGGGGGAGGTGGCGATCCTGACCCGGGGCGAGGTGGATGTCGGAACCCTGGGCGTAGGCGTGGGCGTTGAGCTGGGCGGGCTTTTCGGAGTTGTAGTGCACGCGCACGTGGTCCATGGTCAGGCCGGAGAGGGCCTCAATGCCACTCTTGAGGCCATCGGTCATGCCGGTGCGGTTGGGGGCGGGGGTCGCCGGGGTGGTGGCGAACTTGCCCTGGAGGAGTTCCTCGTCTTCGGGGGATTGGCGCTGGACGGTGCGGAAGCGGCCTTGCAGAGGTTCCTCCTCTTCCGGGGTCTTGCGTTGCCGTGTGCCCAGGACGGCGCCATCGGCCAGGGCCTGCAACCGTTGCAGCTGGGCCACCTGGGGGCTGGCGTCGGCGAGGGCCTGCAATCGCTGCAGAGGGCTCTGACCCTGGGCAGCATGATCGCTGCCGGGGCGCCGCTGACGGGCCCGGGCGTCCTGCCGATCGGCGGCGGAGGCATGGGCGGAGGCGGCATGGACGGCGGTGGCTGGCTCGACCATGGGTCTACTACGATTCCTCCATTGTGCCTGGTATTGGGCATCGGCATGGGGGGCTCAGCCCTACCCCTCCAGATCAGGCGAACCGACGTCCGCGATCAACGTCAGGAAGAACTGGAACCGGGCTCGGTTGGTGGAAGTGGGGTTGAGTTGGACTCGTCCGGAAAGCAGTGCTGCTCGATCAAGGCGCTTAAAGCTCTAGTCTGGCGTTCTCGCGCCTCAGCTGCTCGGTTTCTTTCTCGATCTGCTCGCTGTCGCTCTTCACGCGCAAGATCTCGCTCTCGAGCTGTTTCATCCTCAGCTCGTGCTGCATCTTGCGCTGCTCGTAGCCGGGATCCCGTCGCCAATTCAGCGTCGATAAAAACTGTCGCCAGCGAGGCAGCGATGAAAGGGATTCCCCATTGCTGCTGGAGCTGCAGGGTGCGGCCGGCGAGGGTGATGTGGTCATAGGAAGAGAACAGGGCGATCAGGCCGAGCACGAGGCCGCCGAGCACCTGGAGCACACCCAGGCGATCCAGGCCCAGCCAGCGGCGGGGAGATGGTGTGGATTCTGGCGGATCTGGCGGCTCCGGAGTGCTGTTGGGCGGCTGCTGGGCTGCGGGCGGGGACTGGGATGGCGACACGGCATCCGTGGGAGTGGCGGTGACGGGTGGATCCCTGCGACAGAGCCCAGGAGATCCATGCCGGCACCTGTCACAGCGGTTGCCGCCAGAGCCGTGGCGATGGCCTCCTGCGCCTGATCGCGCAGGGTGCTGCGCACACACCTCGGTGCGGTGAGCCATGGGCCGCACCAGCGCGCAGCGGTCACGGAATCAGCGCCATGCCGGCCGCATTGGCGGCGGCGACGTCAAATGTCATGGTCCGGCTGCAACCAGAGCTTGTCGCCCCTCGCTCCATCCGACAGTCAGCAAAATCAGCGGTGCCGGCCTTGAACAGCCGCAGGGCCTACATCACCCGGTCGGCACGATCGACAACGCCTTCCTTGGTAGGCAAGAGCGTGTCCAGCGCTTACAGCAATTGATCACGCGTCAGCTGAAAGCAGCACTCCAACACCCACACCAGCTGCACGATCGCGATGAGGGGAATGAACCCAGGCTTGTCGGCGCTCAAGGATCCGATCAGCTTGTTGGCTTTGGCAGACTGCTTGGCGTCGTCTTGCATGAAGTAGCGAACCAACACGTTGCTGTCCAGGCCGATCATCGAGCCGACGCCCCGCGGACCGCAATCGCCTTGTGCACAGCGTCGATCGGAACGGCCTGGCTCGGCCGGCCGAACAATCCCTTCAGGTCAGGTCACCGGCCGGGTCGCGACACGACCTCGAACCGACCTGGCTCGATCTGCACGAACTCGTCCCTTTCGCCAACCTTGACCTGAAGGGCCTGCCGTGCTCCATCAGCAACAGCCAGGCACAGGGCCGCTAGCTGAGCAGCATCGGACTTTGCAGCATCTACTA
This sequence comes from Cyanobacteriota bacterium, assembly GCA_035285645.1. Taxonomy (GTDB): domain Bacteria; phylum Cyanobacteriota; class Cyanobacteriia; order PCC-6307; family Cyanobiaceae; genus Cyanobium. The sequence continues at coordinate 3,637 of JAYKGR010000053.1, forward strand.
CATCAGAGAGCCGACGTCGTCCTTCTTCTAGGGCTCGTAGTGCTTGCAACGATATTCAATGTGTCGGCGCAGGAAGCGGGCCTATAGCGTTCTGATCATCAATCCCTGGGACCATGGAGAACGGGTTCCGGAACTTTCTAGCTCTGCTTGTGATTTTCCTTCATAGTATTGTAAGTTGTCATAGCATTTTTTACCAATTTAACTAAGACTTCCACTCTTTTTTTCGCATTTTTAACGGCAGATGTAAGCTCATCATCAAGAAAGAACGGCATCAATTCAGGATTCGATAACAGTGCTGCAGCTGCCACAAGATCAGTGGCAGCAATGATATTATTGAACCTGTCTACAAGCACTCCAGAGACAGATGTAGCCAACTTCAATACTGGGATAAAATTGGCAAGCCCATCTGCTGCCTCGTTTAAATGTTTAATGAAATTAAGTACCCTTTTAGCCCTTTCGGATCCTCTCTTTTCGCAAAGCTTTAGTATGAATTCGAAATTGGCTTTTAATGCATCCACTTGTTCCTTGAATTCAATGACCATATTTAAGATAATTCGCGGGGCAGACATTACTTCTTCTCCTTCATCATTGATTCCCTGGTAGCCTGCATGTTTCCCTGCTTTCGTCTTCTTGACTGCCTCCAAGCTAGCATTCGCTGCGCCTTTTGCGGCGCTTATAAAGGTGTTTGCGTAATGCTCTAGCCATCCTTCAGGTACAAGATCATAATCTTTGTCGTCCCCGGAAACAAAAATTTTTTTACCATGATCGTTTTGCAGAATATATCGCCAAGACCCATCTTCATTGATTTTTTCTTTCTCATCCCTGACTGGTTGATAGGCCGCTACAATTGTCCAGCTAAGCGCGTCTGACGGGCTGCTGTCTCTGTTATCGGGTCCCTTCACCTTTGTCCCGGATTTTTCGCCCGCACCAATAATCCTCTGCACGGGTAGTTCGATTCCAGAGGGGGATTGGGCTTGGTTGATGGTTGCAGGATCACTCCCCCCCGGAGGAGTTTTTATCGGTCCGGCCGTGAGCTCTTGAGCGAAGGATGCCGCCTTCGCCCCCATCACATCCGCCTCCCGCTCCAGCCCCACGTCATCATTCACCGGCACGCCATCTTGCAATTGCAGCGTCGGGCGCACCCGCCCCTGCGCCTGCTGCACCACATGCCAGGCCTCATGCGGCAAATGCTGTTCCTGCCCAGGCGCCAGGTGTATGTCGCTGCCCTGCGCGTAGGCCAGGGCGTTGAGCTGGGCCGGCTGCGATGAGTTGAAGTGCACCCGCACATGATCCATCGACAGGCCGGAAAGGGACTCAATACCCCTCTTGAGCTGGTCGGGCAGGCCGGTATTGTTGCCACGGGGCGTCGGCTGGCGCTGGGGTGGAAGCTCTGCGCTGGCGAATTGGCCCTGGATGAGTTCTTTTTCCTCTGGGGCACCCGCAAGCTGGGACACCGGGGCGTAGTGGCTATCAGCCAGCGCTTGCAGTAGCCGCAACTGCGCCACCTGGGGGCTGGCATCGGCCAGGTGTTGGATTCGGCTCAGGCTGTCCAGTGCGGCGAGCGCTGCAGCGGCGACGGCGGTTGCCCCTTGCTGGGCCCGCTGAGGGTCGGCGCTGGTGCGCCGCGTGCGGCCAGCTCTCTGTTGGCTGGTGTCCTCACGGGTCGCGGTAGCGGCCAGATGGGCAGACGCGGCTCCAGCCATGGCCCAGGCAAATGCTGGTCGCATTGTGTCTCACCGTTGTGGCCCTTTGCCACAAGAGAGCTCGCGACGTGCAGGCCCTTGGTCAGGGTGGGGCCATGGACTCGGGGGCAGGTGGCCGGGCCTCAGCCAACCCAGCGTGCGTGGCCCACACGTGGGTCGCGGTTTCGTGCGCTGATCAGCGGCGATCAGGGGCCCGGCTCCCTTCAGCCTCCACAACCAGTCCTCTCAGCCGGTCCTGCCAGCTGTTGATCAGCCGTGAGCAGGATGGCCCCGTAGCGAAGGGCCAAAGCCAGATCCGTGGCCAACCATGCACGTGGCGCTCCCCATGGAGC
>JAYKGR010000054.1:0-11852 GCA_035285645.1 Cyanobacteriota bacterium
GAACCCGACGAACCCGAGCCCGACGAGCCGGATCCCGAGGATGAGACTCCGGACGACCAGGCACCCCCCTCGATCCCCGAGGAATTTCTGCTGGATCCGGAGGCGGTGGCGATCGACCCCGACCTGCTGCTGTTCGGCGCGGCCAAGGCCAAAAGCGGCGGCAGCGGCAGCCGGACCGTGGTGCTCAGTGAATCGCGCGGCCGCTATGTGAAGCCGATGCTGCCGCGAGGCCCGGTGAAGCGCATCGCCGTGGATGCCACCCTGCGGGCGGCAGCGCCTTATCAGAAGGCGCGCCGCGAGCGCCAGCCCCACCGCCGCGTGGTGGTGGAAGACGGCGATCTGCGGGCCAAGCAGCTGCAGCGCAAGGCTGGCGCCCTGGTGATCTTTCTGGTGGATGCCAGCGGTTCGATGGCTCTCAACCGCATGCAGAGCGCCAAAGGCGCGGTGATCCGCCTGCTCACCGAGGCCTACGAAAACCGCGACGAGGTGGCCCTGATCCCCTTCCGCGGCGAGCAGGCCGAGGTGCTTCTGCCCCCAACCCGCTCGATCACCGCCGCCCGACGCCGCCTTGAATCCATGCCCTGCGGCGGCGGTTCACCCCTGGCCCACGGCCTCACCCAGGCGGCCCGCGTGGCCGCCAATGCGCTGGCCACCGGCGATCTCGGCCAGGTGGTGGTGGTGGCGATCACCGATGGCCGCGGCAATGTGCCCCTGGCCCGCTCCCTCGGCCAGCCCCAGCTGGAGGGCGAGGAAGCCGTGGATCTGCGGGAGGAGGTGAAGCAGGTGGCCGGTCGCTATCGGAGCCTGGGCATCAAGCTGCTGGTGATCGACACCGAACGCAAGTTCATCGGCAGCGGCATGGGCAAGGAGCTGGCGGAAGCCGCCGGCGGTCGGTATGTGCCGTTGCCCAAGGCCAGCGACCAGGCGATCGCCGCCATCGCCCTGGAGGCGATCAACGGGCTCTGACCCGTTCGGGAGCACGCGTGGGCGGCTTGGGGGGCCTGGTGGCGTCGGCGGCGGTCTGCGCCGGGTAGAGCTCATCGAAAAACCGGCCCAGGCCGATGCTCACGCTGCGAAGGCCTTGCAGAAAGCGGGGATCGCCGCTGAGCTTGTTGATGTCGCCTCCCACCGCCTCCCAGCGGGCGGTGAGCTCGCGGGCGTTGGTGAGGGTGGCCTGCAGATCGGCCACGGTGCGGGGGTTGTCGAGGGCAGCCGCGAGATTGCGCACATGGCGGCTGGCCTGGGTGACATCGGCACTGGCGGATGTGAGGTTGGCCAGTATCGGATCGGTGCGCTGCAGGGCCCGATTCACGCCGCCGGCAGCCTGGTCGATCCGCTCCACCATGCCATTGGCCCGCTGCAGAAAACCGCGGATATCACCGGTGAGATCCTGGGCCTGGCGGGTGAACACGCCAGCATCGCGGGCGGTTTGCTCAAAGCTGGCGGTGGCGGCCACCAGCTTGGGCACCAGCTGCTGGCGATCCGCCTGGGTGAGCAGCTGCTGCATGGTGTCGGTCACGCTGCTGAGGCTGACCGAGGAGGCGCCATCGATGCGGCCGCCATCACACACAACCCGGCGGTTATCGCAGCTCTTGTCGCGCGGGCCAGCGGTGCTGGCCGCCAGGGGTGCACCGCTGCTCACCAGAGCCACTTCGGCGTCGCCCCCCAGCACCGATGAACTGGCCACCCGTGCCAGCACCGGCCGGGCCAGGCGCAACTTGGGATCCATGATCTCCAGCTCGGCCATCACCGACTGATCGCTCACCCGCAGCCGACGCACGTGGCCTACCAGCACGCCCCGGAAGGTGACCGGCGAGCGAACAGCGAGGCCGGCGGCATCGCTGAACGAGGCCTCCACCTGCCAGGTGCTGCGGCTGAGCGACACGCCCCGCAGCCACAGCCAGAAGCCGAAACCGCCCGCTGCGGCCGCCAACAGCGAAAACCCAACGATGGCCTCACGGATACTGCGGCGCATGGCTCAGGGCTCCGCCGGCTGCATGGGTCCGCGCAGACTACCGCTCCGGAACTGGGCCACGAAGGGATCATCACTGCTGCGGAACTCTTCCGCCGAGCCCTGCCAGCGCAGCCGCCCCCCGTAGAGCAGCACCACCCGCTCCGCCACCCGGTTGATCGTGCTCACCACATGGCTCACCACCACCGAGGAAGCCTGGGCCACTTCGGTGCTGGTCACGATCAGATCTTCGATGCGGGTGCAAGCCATCGGATCGAGCCCGGCGGTGGGTTCATCGAACAACAGCAGCGGCACCCGGCCTTCGGCACGGGCTGGATCTTCAATCAGGGCGCGGGCAAAACTCACCCGCTTCTGCATGCCGCCGCTCAATTCACCGGGCAGGCGCTCCTCAATGCCCTGCAAACCCACGGCCTTGAGCGCCTTGCGCACCCGTTCACGAATCTCGGCCTCCCCAAGCCGGCTGAAGCGATACAGCAGAAACCCCACGTTTTCACCCACGGTGAGCGAACCCAGCAAGGCCGGGTTCTGGAACACCAGCCGCACATCGGGCGGGTGGCGTTGATCCAGACGCAGGTAGCGCTGGGGGTCGCCATGGATCCGCAGTTCGCCGTCACTGGGGAGCAACAGGCCGGCCAGCAGCCGCAGGATGGTGGATTTCCCCGCGCCAGACGGCCCCACCACCACCAGCCGCTCCCCCTCCTCCAACCGCAGGTTGACGCGATCGAGCACCGGCTGCTCTCCCCAGCCCATGGTGAGGTTGACCATCTCGGCGACCGGTGCAGACACATCAACAGGCCCGAAGCCATTGCACTGTCGCTGTCCATCCTGCCGCCTGCCGTCGGCCTCCTTACAGTTCGCACCGATCCCGCTTCGTTCGGGTTTTTCGTTTGCCAGCTCCCAAGCCTCCCTTCAGCCCTCGCCGTGCGGCTCCCCGGGGGCGGCCCGGCTGGGTGGGGCGCGGCGAGCGGCGCCGGCGCGATCTGGTGAGCCGCTCCCGCCGCGCGGCCCGCTGGCTGCAGCCCGGGCTGGTGGTGAAGCGCTGGGTGGTCACCTCCGGCTTCGGGCTGGTGATCGCCCTGCTCGGGGCCGCCATCCTGGCCGACCTGCAGCCCATCTACTGGACCCTGGAGGCCATCACCTGGTTTCTGGGACAGATCACCCGGGTGCTGCCGCGGGGCATCACCGGCCCTTTGGTGCTGGTGATCGGCGGGGGGCTGATCTGGCTGGGTCAGAGCCGCAGCTTCGGCTCGATTCAGCAGGCCCTGGCTCCGGAAAAAGACACGGTGCTGGTGGATGCTCTGCTGGCCCAGCGCCGCCTCAACCGGGGGCCCAACCTGGTGGCGATCGGCGGCGGCACCGGCCTCTCCACCCTGCTCAGCGGCCTCAAGCGCCACAGCAGCAACATCACCGCCATCGGGCCCGTGGCCGACGACGGCGGCAGCAGTGGTGTGCTGCGGCGGGAGCTGGGGGTGCAGCCCCCCGGCGACATCCGCAACTGCCTGGCGGCGCTGGCCCGGGAGGAACCCCTGCTCACCCGGTTGTTCCAATACCGCTTCAGGGCCGGCAGCGGCCTGGAGGGCCACAGCTTCGGCAATCTGTTTCTCTCGGCCCTCACGGCGATCACCGGCAGCCTCGAATCGGCGATCACCGCCAGCAGCCGGGTGCTGGCGGTGCAGGGCCAGGTGGTGCCGGCCACCAATGCCGATGTACGCCTCTGGGCCGAGCTGGAAAACGGTGAACGGATCGAGGGTGAATCGGCGATCGGCAAGGCCCCCAGCCCGATCGTGCGACTCGGCTGCACGCCGGAGCGACCGCCGGCCCTGCCGAAAGCCCTTGAGGCCATTGCCCAGGCGGATCTGATCGTGCTGGGCCCCGGCAGCCTTTACACCTCATTGCTGCCCAACCTGCTGGTGCCCGAACTGGTGAATGCGATCGCCTGCAGCCCAGCACCGCGGCTGTATGTGTGCAACCTGATGACCCAGCCCGGTGAAACCGACGGCCTCGATGTGACCGGCCATCTCCGGGCGATCGAGGCCCAGCTGGCCAGCCTGGGCGTGGAGGAACGCCTCTTTGACGCGGTACTGGCCCAGGAAAGCCTCGAAGATTCGGTGCTGGTCGAGCACTACCGCCGCCGCGGCGCCGAACCCGTGACCTGCGATGTGCGCCAGCTGCGCAGCCAGGGCTACGAGGTGATGCTGGCGGCCCTGCAAGGCGACCGGCCCAGCCCAACGCTCCGCCACGACCCCCGCAGCGTGGCCCAGGCGGTGATGCGCTTTTACCGCAGCCACCGCCGCGCCCGGCGCCGGCGCGGTCAGTAGGCGTCCTGCAGCTCGTAGAAATCGGGCTGCACGTAGTCCTTGCGCAGGGGCCAGCCCTGCCAGTCCTCCGGCATCAGCAGCCGCTTGGGATGGGGATGGCCGGCGAACTGAATGCCGAACATGTCAAAGGTTTCGCGCTCCTGCCAGTCGGCACCGCGGAACAGCCCGTAAAGGCTGGGGATGGTGAGGTCGCCGTCGCGGGCCAGAAACACCTTGAGGCGCACCTCTTCCGGTCGCTGGGTGGGAGCCAGGGTGTGGCTGGTGCCTGCCGGAGCACTGGGGGCAGCCACCGCTTCCGCCAGCTGAGCGAGTTTCACGAAGTGATAAAAACTCACCAATCGGCCGCCTGGGCCTTCGTCGTAGCCACCCTGGCACTGGAGATAGTCGAAGCCGCTGGCCTTGAGGGCAGTGGCCACCAGCGGCAGAGCCTGGGCTTCCACCCCCAACGTTTCGACGCCGAGATGATCGGCGCCGAGATTGCCGTGATCAAATCCCTGGCCCGTGAGCCAGGTGCTGATCGGCCCGGGGGCCGGGCTGCTGAGGGCGGCCTCAGCGGCAGGAGCGGTGTCGTCAGGCATCGGACGCGCGAGTGGAGGAGGGGGGTGCGGCCACGGGCAGGGCCTCGGCGGGAGCGGACCTCAGCGGCAGCCCCGCCGCGGCGGCCAGGGCGGCCCGCTGGGACTCGGCCTGGAGGTAAGCGCCGGTGACGATCGGCTCCACAGCCCGGAACTGATGGGGCACGGTGCAGTAGCGGTGGGTCTGCTGCAGCCGGCCCCGCTCCGCCAGCGCCTCATTGCCAACCTTCTTGCGCAGTTTCACCACGGCATCGAAGATGGCTTCGGGGCGAGGCGGGCAGCCCGGCAGGTAAAGATCCACGGGGATCAACTTGTCGACGCCGCGCACGGCCGTGGTGGAATCAGCCGAAAACATGCCGCCGGTGATCGTGCAGGCCCCCATGGCGATCACGTATTTGGGTTCAGGCATCTGCTCATAGAGGCGCACCAGGGCAGGCGCCATCTTCATGGTCACCGTGCCGGCCACGATCAGCAGATCGGCCTGCCGGGGGCTGGAGCGCGGCACCAAACCGAAGCGGTCGAAGTCGAAGCGCGACCCGATCAGAGCGGCAAACTCGATGAAACAGCAGGCTGTTCCGTACAGGAGGGGCCAGAGACTGCTCAGCCGGGCCCAGTTGTGCAGGTCATCGAGGCTGGTGAGAATCACGTTCTCCGACAGGTCGGAGGTGACCGTGGGCGCGCCGGTGGGGCCGCAGCTGGCGGCGCGAAGATCGCGCAGGGCGTCGATGGAGAGGGAGTCGGTGCTCATGGTTGCGAACGGATCAGCTCCACTCGAGGGCGCCCTTGCGCCAGGCATAGGCCAGGGCCACTACCAGGATGGCAATGAACACGAGGGCTTCGATGAAGGCCAGCAGACCCAGACGGTGGAAGGCCACAGCCCAGGGGTAGAGGAAAACGGTCTCCACGTCGAAGACGACGAAGACCAGGGCGAACATGTAGTAGCGGATGTTGAACTGGATCCAGGCGCCGCCGATCGGCTCCATGCCCGATTCATAGGTGAGTTCCCGCTCCCCGCGGCGGCTCTTGGGCGCCAGCAGCTTGTTGGTCACGAGCGCCAGCACCGGCACCGCCGCTGAGATCAGCAGGAAGCCGAGGAAGGCGTCATAGCCGTTGAGCACGAACATCCAGGCACGGCCGCAGCTGGCGGCAGTCTGGCACCTGCGGCCGCGGGGGTGTCGACTCGCGCTGGATAGAGTTGGCGCGATCGCCGGCAGGCCCAACGATGAGCAGCGACCCCACCGTCGATCCCACGGCCGTGCCCCCCCTTGAGCCACCGGCCGCCACCGCGGCTGAGACCGAGCCGGAGGCCGACGATCCGGCGGATCACCGCTTCGAATGCCGCAGCTGCGGCTACGTGTATGACCCGGCCGAGGGCGTGAAGAAGGTGGGGATCGAGCCGGGCACGCCGTTCCTGGAGCTCGATCCCAGCCGCTTTCGCTGCCCGGTGTGCCGCAGCAAGATGGCCGCCTTCAAAGACATCGGCCCCCGCAATAAGCCCAGCGGCTTCGAGGAGAACCTCAACTTCGGCCTGGGGGTGAACCGCCTCACCCCGGGTCAGAAGAACGTGCTGATCTTCGGCGGCTTTGCTCTGGCCATCGCCTTTTTCCTGTCCCTCTACTCGCTCCGCTGATGTTGTCTGCGCTTCGCCGGCTGCTGAATCCTCTGCTGTCGCTGCTGCTGGTTATGGCCATGGCCGGCGGCCTCAGCGGCTGTGTCACCACCGGGCTGCCGGTGGCCGCCGCCAGCCCCTGGCAGCCCGTGCCCCTCGACACCCGCTCCAATCCGCTGGATGTGGCCTTCAACAATGATCGCCACGGTTTTCTGGTGGGCAGCAACCGTCTGATCATGGAAACGGGCGATGGCGGTGCCAGCTGGGAAACCCGCCAGCTCGACCTTCCCGACGACGAAAATTACCGCCTGATCAGCATCGACTTTCAAGGGGATGAGGGCTGGATCGTGGGCCAGCCCGGCCTGCTGCTGCACAGCACCGATGCCGGCAGCAGCTGGAGCCGCCTGTTTCTCGACACCAAACTGCCCGGCGAGCCCTATCTGGTCACCGCCCAGGGCGGAGGCCGCGCTGAACTGGCCACCAATGTGGGCGCGGTGTACAGCACCGGCGATGGCGGCACCACCTGGCAAGCCCTGGTGAGCGACGCCTCCGGAGCCGTGCGCGATCTGCGCCGCAGCGACGACGGGCGCTACGTGAGCGTGAGCGGCCTGGGCAATTTCTTCTCCACCTGGGATCCCGGCCAGGCCACCTGGCAGGTGCACCAGCGCGCCAGCAGCCAGCGCATCCAGACGATCGGCTTCCAGCCCGATGGCAACCTCTGGATGGTGGCCCGCGGCGCCCAGATCCGCTTCAACGCCGAGCCGGGCGATGTGGAGAGCTGGGGCAAGGCCGTGATTCCGATCACCAACGGCTTCGGCTATCTCGACATGGCCTGGGCTCCCGACGGCAGCCTCTGGACCGGCGGCGGCAGCGGCACCTTGCTGGTGAGCACCGACGGCGGCGGCAGCTGGCAGAAGGACCCGGTGGGGGCCCAACAACCCAGCAATTTCACGCGCATCCTCTTCCCGGCAGCCGACAAGGGCTTTGTGCTCGGGGAGCGGGGGTCGCTGCTGCGCTGGGTGGGCTGAGCGGGCACCGCACGCCCCCGGTTGCGACCCTCTGTAACCAAGGCCCGCCCGCCGGCCCGGTGGGTGCGGCCCGCCCCCTAGGATCACCGGGCTGAACGCTGAACGTCATGGCTGCCGGCTCGACAGGGGAACGCCCGTTCTTCGAAATCATCACGAGCATTCGTTACTGGGTGATCCACGCGGTCACCCTGCCCGCCATCTTCCTGGCCGGCTTCCTGTTCGTGTCCACGGGGCTGGCCTACGACGCCTTCGGGACCCCCCGTCCCGATGCCTACTTCCAGGCTCAAGACCTGAAAGCGCCGGTGGTGAGCCAGCGCTATGAAGCCAAGTCTCAGCTCGATCAGCGCCTCCAGTAAGCCATGACCCAGTCGTCTGTTTCCACCACGCCACGCAACTACCCGATCTTCACGGTGCGCTGGCTCTCGGTTCACGCCCTCGGCATCCCCACGGTGTTCTTCCTGGGTGCCCTGGCTGCCATGCAGTTCATCCGCCGCTGATCCCATGGCCCTGCAACGCAACCCCAATCCCAACAACCTGCCGGTTGAACTCAACCGCACCAGCCTCTACCTGGGTCTGCTGTTCATCTTTGTGATCGGCATTCTGTTCACCAGCTACTTCTTCAACTGATCGGGAGGAACCATGAGCGGCAAGAAATCCAACCTGCCCGACGGTCGCATTCCTGACCGCCTTCCTGATGGCCGTCCGGCCGTGGCCTGGCGCAGCCGCTGGACCGAAGGGGCTCTCCCACTCTGGCTCGTGGCCACCGCCGGCGGCATGGCCGTGATTTTCGTGGTGGGTCTGTTCTTCTATGGCTCCTACGTGGGCGTGGGTTCGGCCTGACACCTCAGGGCAGCGTCCCCAGCTCCCGCCGGATCGCTTCGGCCAGGTCGGCGCTGGCGGCAGCGCCGGCTGATTGCTGCATCAGCTGGCGGGCGCGCTTGCGCAGCAGATCGAGAAAGGCGGTGGGGCTCAGCTCGGTTTCCCCCGCCGCCCCCACGGCCGCCAGGGTGCTGCGCAGATCGGGCAGTTCGGCATCCAGTTCGGCGGCTGTGTAATCCCGCTGGCCGGCCATCACCTCGGCGAAGCGCTCGCGCCGCTGCCGCTTGGCCACCGGGTAGGCCGCCAGCAACTGATCGCGGCAGAGACGCCAGGGCCGGCCGGCGGTGAACAGCAGTGCCAGGGCGGCGCTCAGCCCGCCGGCCTCATCATCATCAATGTGCAGATCAAAGCTGGGGGGCGGCAGCCGCAGGCCCACAAACACCTCCAGCAGCTCACCTGGGCCGCTCACGGCGCCGGCTTCGTTTTGCACCGGTGTGGCGGAGGTATGCAGGGCCTCGCGCACATCGGCCGGCAGCTCCAGCCCCGCCAGAGCCGCCTCCCCGAGGCGGCCGCCGGGGGCCGCCGATACCAGCCAGCGGTTCACGCTGCCCAGGGCGAGAAACACCTCTGGCCCCGGTGAGGCGAGCTTGCCGTTGCGCAGCATCGAAATCTGGGAGTTGTGCACCCGCCCCAGATCCAGCGCTTCGGCCAGCGATGGCAACACCCGATGCGACCAACCGTTGCGCTCATGCCACACGCGGATCAGATGGGCGAAAGCCACCCGGCCAGCTGCCAGGCGCTGCTTGTAGCCCATCGCCTGAAGCTCTGAATCGGGATCGCCGATCTGATCGGGCACCTGATACGGATCCGTATTGCTACGATCTTACCGATCTCCCGAGAGCTCCGGTCCTGCATGGCCGTTTCCCCTCCCCTTGCCGCGGCTGCTCAGCACACCCGCGCTGCCGCCACCATCTCCGGTGGTGCCACCAACCAGCGCCGGGCCCGTGCCCTGCACCAGCCCCGCCGCGGCGAGCCCGCGCCAGAGCGTGAGCAGGGCCGCCGCTGGGCGACGGTCGGTTTCATGGTGGCGATTCATCTGCTGGCCGTGGTGGCTCTGCTGCCGCGCTTCTGGAGCTGGCAGGCCGCCGCAACGCTGCTGATCCTCTACTGGGTCACCGCCTGCCTGGGCGTCACCATGGGCTACCACCGCCTGCTCAGCCACCGCTCCTACCGGGTGCCGCGCTGGCTGGAGCGTTTTCTGGCCACCTGCGGCGCCCTGAGCTGCCAGCACGGCCCGATCGACTGGGTGGGGCTGCACCGCCACCACCACAAGTTTTCCGATACGGATGCTGATCACCACGACAGCAACAAGGGCTTCTGGTGGAGCCACATGGGCTGGATGTTTGAGGAGATCCCGGCCATGGCTGCCGTATCCCGCCTCACCGGCGACCTCGCCGCCGACCCCTACTACCGCTGGCTCAACACCTGGTTTCTCGGCCTGCAAGTGGTGCTCGGCCTGCTGCTCTTCTGGATCGGCACGGCCACCGGTGTCGGCGGCTGGGCCCTGGTGCTCTGGGGCATCCCCCTACGTCTGGTGCTCGTGTATCACTGCACCTGGCTGGTGAACTCCGCCACCCACGCCTGGGGCCAGGCCGTGCACGACAGCGGCGACCGCTCCCGCAACAACCCCTGGGTGGCGGCCCTCACCTTCGGCGAGGGATGGCACAACAACCACCACGCCTATCCCCACTCAGCCCGCCACGGATTCGGCGCTCGCCAGATCGACCTCACCTGGCAACACATCCGCCTGCTGCGCGCCCTGGGGCTCGCTTCCCAGGTTCGCTTACCGCGAGCAGCTGCCAACGGCAACCCCTGATCTAGGCTGGCCAATCGGCTCGCGACCAGACACCCAGTTCCTTCCCCATGGCCAAGCGCGTTCAAGTGGTTCTCAACGAAGACGTTCTCAGCCTTGGGCGGGACGGCGATCTGGTGGAAGTGGCCCCCGGCTACGCCCGCAACTTTCTGGTGCCCAGCGGCAAGGCTGTGCCGGTCACGGCGGCCGTGCTGCGCCAGGTGGAGGCCCGACGGGCCAAGGAGGCTGAGCGCCAGGCGGCCCTGAAGGCGGAAGCGGAAGCCTTCCGCACCGCCCTGGCCACCATCGGCCGCTTCACCGTGAAGAAGCAGACCGGCGGCGACGATGTGCTGTTCGGCACCGTCACCAACGGCGACGTAGCCGAGGCGATCACAGCCGCCACCAAGAAGGAGGTGGACCGTCGCGACATCACGGTGCCCGACATCCACCGCACCGGCAGCTACAAGGTGCAGGTGAAACTCCACCCCGAAGTGGTGGCCGAGATCAACCTCGAGGTCGCCAGCTACTGATCCGCCCCTGATCACACCACCCCTGGGGTCGCGCAGCTCGGCGGACCCCACTTTTTGTGTCAGGGGGGTCTGGTCAGAGGCCGAGAGCGGGGCCAGGATGGATCTCCGCCCTGTTCGTTCCGCGCCGGCCGCGCTGGCCTTTGTTCTCCATGGTCAGTGTTCCCCTGAACGACCCCTTGAATGGCGCCCGCGGCGGGCCCCGCAGCGATGCCGCCGGCCAGCGCCGCGGCGACCCCCTGCCCGAAGCCGTGCCGCCCCAGAATCTGGAAGCGGAGGAGGCGGTGTTGGGCGGCATCCTGCTCGACCCCGATGCCATCGGCCGCGTGGCCGATGTGCTGCAGCCCGATGCCTTCTATCTCACCGCTCACCGGGAGATCTACCGCACGGCCCTGATGCTGCACAGCCAGGGCAAACCCACCGACCTCACCGCCATGGCGGCCTGGCTGGCCGACACCGGCCAGCTGGAGAAGGTGGGCGGCCAAAACCGGCTGGTGGAACTGGTGGAGCGCACCCTCAGCACCGCCTCGATCGACCAGGTGGCCCGGCTGGTGCACGACAAGCACCTGCGCCGCCGCCTGATCCGCTCCGGCAACGAGGTGATCGCCCTCGGGTTTGACCAGAGCAAACCCATGGACCAGGTGCTCGATGAGGCCGAGCAGACCATCTTCGCCATCAGCCAGGAGAAGCCCAGCCAGGGTCTCACCCCCACCGCCGAGATCCTCACCCGCACCTTTGAGGAGATCGAAACCCGCTCGCTGGGCACGGCAGTGGCCGGGATTCCCTGCAATTTCTACGACCTTGATGCCATGACCCAGGGGCTGCAGCGCAGCGACCTGCTGATCGTGGCCGGCCGCCCCGCCATGGGCAAAACCTCCATCGTGCTCAACATCGCCCGCAACGTGGCCCAGCTGCACGACCTGCCGGTGTGCCTGTTCAGCCTGGAGATGAGCAAGGAGCAGCTCACCTACCGGTTGCTGTCGATGGAGGTGGGGATCGAAAGCGGCCGGCTGCGCACCGGCCGGCTGCAGCAGGAGGAATGGCCCCTGCTCGGCCAGGGCATCAGCAGCCTGGGCCGCCTGCCCCTGTTCATCGACGACAAACCCAACACCGGCGTGCTGGAGATGCGCTCCCTCTGCCGCCGGCTGATGG
>JAYKGR010000055.1:0-13307 GCA_035285645.1 Cyanobacteriota bacterium
ACGGCACCTTCAAGGGTCGTCAGGCCATGACCCGCTACGAAGCGGCTGCCCTGCTCAACGCCTGCCTCGATCGCGTCACCGAAGTGACCGACGAGCTCAAGCGCCTGATGGCCGAGTTCGAAAAGGAACTGGCCGTGTTGCGTGGCCGTGTGGATGGCCTCGAGGCCCGCGTGGGTGAGCTGGAGGCAAACCAGTTCTCCACCACTACCAAGCTGAACGGTCAGACCACCTTCGTGCTCGGTGGCAACACCTACTCCGGCACCGGCAAGGTGAGCCGTCGCAACGATGCCATCCGCGAAGGAATCCTGGATCAAGGTGAGCTTCCCCGGAAGAACTCCAAGCTCGCCAAGCGGATCAAGGAGACCCAGGGCGGCACTGTCTTCAACTACGACCTGCGCCTGCACCTCGACACCAGCTTCACCGGCAAGGATCTGCTGCGGACCCGTCTGCGCGCCGGCAACTTCGGCAACAGCCCCTACGGCGGCGGCGGCATCGTGGGCCTGGATGCGATGGAAGTCGCCTTCGAGGGTGCCCCTGGTGCCAACACGGTGATGGTCGATCGCCTGTTCTACCAGTTCCCCGTTGGCAGCAGCTTCACCGCCACCGTGGGTGGTCGGGTCCGTCAGGACGACATGCTGCCGGTGTGGCCCAGCCTCTACCCGGCTGACACCATCCTGGATGTCTTCACCTACGCCGGCGCTCCCGGCACCTACTCCCTCAACCTGGGTGGTGGTGCTGGTATGTGGTGGAAGAGCGGTGGCTTCAGTGTGGCCGCCAACTACGTCTCCGCCAACGCCGACAACGGCAACCCCAGCCTGGGTGGCGTGATGACCGATGGTTCGGCCTCCACCGCCACGGTTCAGCTGGCCTACGCGGTTGACAACTGGGGCCTGGCCGCTGCTTACACCTACACCTCTGAAAACAGCGGTGGGATCTACCCGGGCAATGGCACACCCCTGGCGGTGCTGGCCATGACCGAAGGCAACACCAACTCCTTCGGCCTCAGCGGCTGGTGGGGTCCGAAGAGCGCCGGCTGGGTGCCCTCCGTCAGCGCTGGCTGGGGCATCAACAGCACCAATGGTCCTCGCCGCCTCGGCGACATCACCAGCCAATCCTGGTATGTCGGCCTGATGTGGTCTGACCTGTTCATGAAGGGCAACGCTGCCGGTATGGCCGTGGGTCAGCCCACCTTCGTGACCAACCTCGAGAAGGGCAACCTGCCCAAAGGCGACGGCAACTACGCCTTCGAGTGGTGGTACAAGTTCCAGGTCACCGACAACATCAGCGTGACCCCGGCGATCTACTACCTCAGCCGTCCTCTGGCTGCCCTCACCGGCACCAATGCCACCCTCAACAACTTCGGCGGCCTGATCAAGACCACCTTCAAGTTCTGAGGTTGATTCAACCGCTTCGGCGGTTCCCCCGACCGGCTGCCCTGGCAGCCGGTCTTTTTTGTTGCAGCTCACCATCCAGCACGCAGCGTCGTCTCAACGGGAGGTCTCGGAGCCGTAGAGCCGCTTCAGGCCCGCTTCACTGGCGGGGCACACACCCCGTTCGGTGATCAGAGCCGTAACCAGGCGGGCTGGGGTCACGTCGAAGGCCGGGTTGAAGGCGGCACTGCCCGAGGGCGTGAGCTGCACGGTGGTGATCGTTCCTGCCTGCGGACCAATGGCGAGAGAACCCTGGATTCGCTGCACCTCCTCGGCACTGCGCGCTTCGATCGGGATGTCACGCAAGCCGTCGTCCAGCTGCCAGTCGATCGTGGAGGCCGGCAGCGCCACATAAAACGGCACGCCGTTGTCGTGGGCGGCCAGGGCCTTGAGATACGTGCCGATCTTGTTGCAGACATCCCCGCGGCGGGTGGTGCGATCCGTTCCCACGATCACGGCGTCCACCTCACCGTGCTGCATCAGGTGCCCGCCGGCATTGTCCACGATCACGGTGTGGGGCACCCCTTCCCTGGCCAGCTCATAAGCGGTGAGACTGGCCCCCTGGTTGCGGGGGCGAGTCTCATCCACCCACACATGCACGGAGAGGCCGGCACGATGCGCCTTATAGATCGGTGCCAGAGCTGTGCCCCAGTCAACGGTGGCCAGCCAGCCGGCATTGCAGTGGGTCAGCAGGTTCAGCGGCTGGCCCTGGCGAGCCGGCGGGCGACTGGCCGCCAAGCCCCGCAACAGCATCAGACCATGCTCACCGATGGCCTCGCCCATGGCCACATCCTCATCCGCGATGGCCGCCGCTTCACGCCGAGCGGCGGCAGCCCGCTGGGAAACGGGGAGGGCTTCCACCCGCGACCGTACCCGCTCCAGAGCCCAGCGCAGATTCACCGCGGTGGGCCGGGTTTCCAGCAGCACCCCATAGGCCTTCTCCAGGCTGGTGTCGCCAGCGTCCTCTAGCAGTGCCAACATCAGACCGTAGGCACCGGTGACCCCGATCAGGGGGGCACCACGCACCACCATGGTGCGGATCGCCTCAGCTGCTTCCCGCCAGTGACCCAGCCGCCGCACCGTCAGAAGGTGGGGCAACTGGGTCTGGTCGATCACCCCCACCGAGACGCCATCGGCCTCCAGCCAGATGGTGCGCCAGGGCCTGCCATCGATATTCACGGGCGTCAGATGAGGAACAGCACCACTGTTGCGCAGAGGAGCACCGAAGCTTCTCCGTAAAAACACGTAGACCTAGGGGAATATCCACGGGACCCACGGATGCGGCAGCGACGCTGCGTAGCTTAAGTAAAAGTAATGCAGGGTCCGATCCGTGCCTCCATGGGACCTCTGCATTTCCAGAACCCATCATGTCAAGTTTTCGCTTCGGTCCCTACACCTTCAGCCACGACAACATTTTGTGGTGCGATGGTTCAATGGTTCACATGCCACCCATGGAGCGGAGGCTGTTGCGCTTCTTTTGCGAGCATTCGCGCCAGTTGGCGCTCAAGGAAGATGTGACGCAGGCCGTGTGGGGCCATACCAATGTCAGCGACGTCAGCCTCTCCCGCACCATTCATGGGCTGCGGCGCAAACTGAGCCACCCCGACCTTGACGACAAACCGATCCAGACGATTTACTCGCAAGGATTTATCTTCACCCCTGCCGTAGAGCCAGTGACACCTATCAGCGGGCCTAAGTTCTACGAGCTATCCCCAATTATGGGCTGATGCCCCACAGGCGAGGTCAGACTCCCGCGTCGAGGAGGAGGTCCTCATTAGCAAGTTGCAGATAGAGCATGGCCTGACGCACAAGCTCGGCCTTACCCTGGATGCCGAGCTTATCAACAATCCGGGAGCGGTGAGTTTCCACGGTTCGCACAGAAATCGCCAGCTCTGTAGCAATATCGCGATTATCCAAACCTTTGCCAATCAAGCGCAAAACGTGGCGCTCACGCGTCGTTAGAGCCCTGAGATTCTCGGCATGAGGAAGCTGTTGCTGATGGCGCCTCCCCGCTCCCGTGAGGGTGGCGATTTCTTCCAGCAATTCCTCGTAAGCCCGGGTTTTATCCACCACAGCATGAATCATGGATCGCAGCTCCAGGGGGCGCAAAAAACTAGGCGCATGACTAGACAAAATAATGACGCGTGCTGATGGCTGGATCACGCGCAGAGCCTGGGCTACGCACAATCCATCGGCATCGGGAAGAACCAGGTCAAGGATCAGCAGATCAGGCCGGAAAGTAGAACATGCGGCAATGCCATCAGCAGCCGTACCCGCCGTCGCGACCACGTCCAGATCGGGTTGGGTTCGTAGCATCGCAACCAGTAGCTGCAGAAACATCCGCTGGTCTTCAACGACCACACATCGCAGGGGCATCGGCCTCGATCGCTCCAAGGGCAAACCGCCATTGCAGGCGGAACAGCCTCGTTTTAGGCGCCCGAGAGGAGGAATGGAGGCGAAAGACGTACTTCATGATGCAACCCGTGGGAGACGGTCGCGAACCTGACTCTCGGTGTCGAGCGAGAGCAACAGGGCGTTGATGGGAACGTCGTCGCTCCACCAGTCAACGAATCTGGCACTCAGCTGTGTTCGCGCAGAAACTGAATCGTGCCCTCCAGCTCTGTGGCAAAGCGATCGATCTCGTCGGGAGTGGTGGTGAAGCTGAGGCTGGCGCGGGCTGAGCCGGCAATGCCATACAGACGGTGCAGGGGCTGGGTGCAATGGTGGCCGCTGCGGATGCAGATACCGGCTGAATCCAGCAGGGCAGCAATGTCGTTGGCATGCAGCCCTTCCACGGTGAATGCCGCCAAGGCGCCGCGATCGGGTTGCTGCTGGGGAGTGGGGCCCAAAATCCGCAGGCCATCAATCGCCTGCAGTCGTTCAAACAGCTGGCGGGTGAGTCGTTGCTCCCAGGCATGAATGCGATCCAGCCCAAGGGCGCTGAGGTAATCCAGCGCAGCGCCCATGCCGATCGCCTCACCGATCGCGGGCGTACCGGCCTCAAATTTGTGGGGCAGCTCGGCCCAGCTGCTGTGGTCGAGATAGACGTCATGAATCATCTCGCCACCACCCAAAAAGGGAGGCATGGCCTCCAGCAGAGCTTCGCGAGCCCAGAGAAACCCCATGCCGGTGGGGCCACAGAGCTTGTGGGAACTGGCCACTAAGAAATCGCAACCCAGCGCAGCAACGTTCACGCACAGGTGAGGCAGGCTCTGGCAGGCATCCACCAGCACGAGGGCACCGGCAGCATGGGCCAGAGGCACCACCTGCTCGATCGGGTTGAGGCAGCCGAGGGTATTGCTCACCTGCACCAGACTCACCAGCTTGGTGCGCTCGTTGATCTGGCTGCGCAGATCACGGAGATCCAGTTCACCGGTTTCGGTAAGACCGGCGTGCCGTAAAACGCAGCCTGTGCGGGCCGCCAGGAGCTGCCAGGGCACCAGGTTGGAATGGTGCTCCATCACGGTGAGCAACACCTCGTCGCCCTCGCGCAGGTTGGCCTCGCCCCAGCTGCGCGCCACGAGGTTGATGGCCTCGCTGGCATTGCGTGTGAAAACGATCTCCCGCGGACTGGCCGCCCCCACAAAGGCAGCCGCCTTGGCGCGGGCGCCCTCGAAACCTTCGGTGGCCCGGGCGCTGAGCTGATGGGCGCCGCGGTGCACGTTGGCATTGTCGTGGTCGTAGTAATGGCGCAGGGCCTCCAGCACCTGACGCGGCTTCTGGCTGGTGGCAGCGTGATCGAGGTAGATCAGCGGCTGACCCAGGCAGGCGGTTTGGGCCAACAGCGGAAAATCGGGTCGCGTCAGCGCCGCCAGATCCGTGGGGGGAACCGGAGCAGGCGGCGGCACCGCCGTGGCTGACGGGTCGGCGTCGAGAGCGGGCGAAGCGGTGATGGTCATGACGATCCCTTCCCCACCAACAGGGAGCGCAGAGCTGCAGTTGCTGAGCCTGGCAGCTCCCTCAGCACCTCTTCACAGAAGGCGCGTTGCAGAAGCTGGGCCGCATCAGCGGCAGCGATGCCGCGGCTCTGAAGATAAAAAAGCTCATCGGCCTGCAGCCGGCTCACCGTGGCGCCATGGGCGCACCGCACGTCGTCAGCCACGATCTCCAGTTCAGGCTTGGTATCGATGCGGGCCCGATCGGAGAGCAGCAGGCTGCGACTGAGCTGGGCTGCATGGGTGCGCTGCGCTGCACGGGGTACGCGCACGGCGCCATTGAACACGCTGCGACCCTGGTCATCGGCGACAGCCTTGTGAAGCTGGTCGAGTTGGCCCTCCGGGCCGTCAAAGCGCACCCAGCTATGGGTGTCGACCAGTTGCTGGTCACGGCAGAGCTGCAGGCCGCGCAAGCGGGTGCAAGCAGCGCCCTGGGGCTGCATGATGCGCGGCTCCTGCCGGGCCAGCGACCAGCCAGCGCACACCGCCGTGTGTTCGAAGCGGCTCCCTGGGGCCTGCACAACGGCGGTGTGCTGCAACAGCGCGCTGCCCGGGGCGCCGATCGCCAGATTGTTCAGTTTCAGGTGTGCATCGGCCTCGAGAATGACCTCACTCACCAGGCTCAGGCCATTGGCAGCACCAGAGCTGGGTCTAAGGAGCAGCTCCAGGCTGGCACCGGCCTCCAGCACCAGCAGCAGGCGGAACCGAGCCAGACCCACATGGGAGCCAGCCTCCAGGGGGATCTCCAGGGCAGCGGCAGCACCGCTCACCTTGAGAGCCAGCAAGGGAACAGCCGCGTCGGCTCGGCCACTCCCCTGAAGGCACACCGGCCAGTGGTCGGCGCAGTCGGTGGCCGCAAGAGCCCGCCCCAGCCATGGTTCGGCAGCGGCAGCGCTCAGACGCTCCACCCCGGCGGGCAAAACAACCCACTGCAGGGGATCAACCCCAACGATCAGCTGGGGATCCAGGGTGGTCAACGCCTCCAGGTTGGTGAAACGCCAATCCTCGTGGCGGCGGCTGGGCAGGGGTGCCCCAGCCAGATCCTCGAGCCAGGATCTGGTCCCAGCAGAGCTGGCCATGGCGCAAGCGGGAGCCGAAGCGAGCATCAGGCCACCTCCGCTGGCGCGCAAGCGTTGTCCACCCAGTCGTAACCGAGACGCTCGAGCTCAAGGGCCAGCTCCTTGCCACCGCTTCGCAGGATGCGACCCGAGGCCATCACATGCACGTGATCGGGAGTGATCACATCCAGGAGACGCTGATAGTGGGTGATCAGTAGCGTGGCCCGATCCGGGGAGGCCAACTGGTTCACCCCCGCAGCCACGATACGCAGGGCATCGATATCAAGACCGGAATCGGTTTCATCAAGAATCGCCACCTCAGGTTCGAGGAGCGCCATCTGCAGGATCTCGTTGCGCTTTTTCTCACCACCGGAAAAGCCTTCATTCACAGAGCGCTCCAAAAAAGCAGGATCCATCTGCACAACATTCAGCCGGTCGCGCACGTGATCATCGAAGTCAAAGGGCTCAAGCTCCTCCAAACCGCGCTCCCGCCTGCGGCCATTCGTCGCCACACGGAGGAATTCGAGATTGCTCACCCCCGGAATTTCAATCGGATACTGAAAACCCAGAAAAACGCCTCGACGCGCCCGCAGCTCGGGCTCGAGCGCCAGCAGATCCTGGCCCTGATAAAGCACGCTGCCAGCCGTCACGGTGTAGCCGGGATGACCGGCCAACACCTTGGAGAGGGTGCTCTTGCCGCTGCCGTTGCGGCCCATGAGCGCGTGAACCTCACCGGCACGGATGGTGAGGTTGACACCCTTGAGGATCGGCTGACCTTCCACCGAGGCATGCAGGTCGCGGATCTCCAGAAGAATCGGGGCGTCGGCGGTGATCACGGCAGTGGGGAACGGTGGGGTGGGCAACGGGGGAGGAGGGAGCAGAGCCGAGGGGCTCAGCCAACCGAGCCTTCCAGTTTGAGGGCGAGCAATTTGTCGGCTTCAGCGGCAAATTCCATCGGCAGCTGATTGAAAACATCGCGGCAGAAGCCGCTGACCATCATCGAGACAGCTTCCTCCACCGGGATTCCACGGCTCTGGAGATAGAACAGCTGATCCGCGGAGATCCTGGAGGTGCTGGCCTCATGCTCGATCACGGCATCGGGCTGCTGGCAGCGGATGTAGGGGTAGGTGTTGGCAGCGGCTTGGTCACCGATCAACATCGAATCGCACTGGCTGTAATTTTGGGCTCCGTGGGCGCGGGGCCCAATCTGAACTAAACCGCGGTAGCTGTTCGACGAATGGCCAGCGCTGATTCCCTTGCTGACGATGGTGGAACGGGTGCCGGGTCCGACATGAATCATCTTGGTACCAGTATCGGCTTGCTGGTGATGATTCGTGAGGGCGACAGAATAGAACTCGCCAACGGAATCACGCCCCTGGAGGATACAACTTGGATACTTCCAGGTGATGGCCGACCCGGTTTCCACCTGGGTCCAACTGATGCGACTCCGATCACCTCGGCAATGGCCTCGCTTGGTCACGAAGTTATAGATTCCACCAATACCATCAGCATCACCTGCATACCAGTTCTGAACGGTAGAGTATTTGATTGAGGCATCGTCGAGGGCCACGAGCTCAACCACTGCAGCGTGGAGTTGATTGGTGTCAAACATGGGTGCTGTGCAACCCTCCAGATAACTCACCGAAGCCCCCTCTTCAGCCACGATTAACGTGCGCTCAAATTGACCAGTATCACCTGAATTGATGCGGAAGTATGTGGAAAGCTCCATCGGGCATTCCACCCCTCTAGGGATGAAGACGAAGGAACCATCGCTGAATACAGCGGCATTGAGAGCTGCGAAGTAATTATCATTGCTGGGCACAACAGAGCCGAGATATTTCTGCACCAGCTCGGGATGCTCGCGCACGGCCTCGCTGATCGAGCAGAAAATTACTCCATGCTCGGCAAGCTGCTCTTTAAAAGTCGTGGCGATCGATACGCTATCAAAAACAGCGTCAACAGCCACATTGGAGAGACGCTTCTGCTCACTCAAGGGGATACCTAATTTGTCAAATGTTTCCAACAGCCTTGGGTCCACCTCGTCCAGGCTCTGCTTCTTGGCTTCTTGCCGAGGCGCGGCATAATAAACAATGTCTTGGTAATCGATAGACGGATAACCCAAGGATGCCCAGGCGGGCTCAGCCATCTTTTGCCATTGACGGAAGGCCTTGAGCCGAAACTCAAGCAGGAAATCAGGCTCTTGCTTTTTACTTGAAATCAGACGAACTACCGACTCATCGAGACCTTTAGCTATTTTATCCGTTTCAATATCGGTAACAAAACCATATTTATACGGCTGACTAACAAGATCGCCAACGGCAACAGGGGAACTCATGGACCATCCTCAAGCTGTGATGTTGGCCTTGATTTCTTCCATGGAGATAGACTGGGTTTCGCCGCGGAAGGGGTTATCGTTAGTGAGAAAGAGCATGCAGTGGCATTCCTTACGCTCCCGCATCGGTACGCAGGGGCAGTTCCAGAAGGCCTGCGACACCTCGGCTTGCTTGTCTTCGTAATGACGACAGGGACAAAGAGCAGCACCCAGCTCATCTTTGTGGCGGGCCAGACCCTCAAGCACCACCGCGGTCACGCCGAGATCACTGCAGAAATAGGTGCCGGTGCGCTGGGCATAGGTTTCCGCAAAGCGACGGATCACTTCCAGGCTGTCTTGGGTCGGCACCGGATCTGCAGGAGCGGCAGAGGAAACGTCGGTCATCGGAGAGCCTGCGGGGATGAGAGAACAGAGGTCCCGGGTGGAACCAGCGGGGGAGGTTGCGAAACCCCGCTGTTTCGTTACTCAGGAGCCTAGGGCACGGTCGAAGACCTTGCGGGTGGACCGGCGCCGCGAATGGCCATTGTGACCTGACGCAGGCCCCAGCACCTCGCCATGCATGGCATCGTGGTGGGGTCAGCTGCCCACCATGGACGCTCCAGGCCAGGCCAGCCCTCCACACGCCGAAACGGCTCCGGCCGCCACGCGCGACGCCGCCATGGGTCTGCTATTGCGCCTGGGCGATGCCACCGCCAGCGACCTGGCTTCCAGGCTCGGTGTTTCGGTGCAAGCGATGCGTCGTCACCTGCGCTGCCTGGAAGAAGAAGGCCTGCTGGAAGCCAGCCCCACCCACGATGGTCCCGGCCGACCCAGCAATCGCTGGCGGCTCACGGCCGCTGGCAGAGGGCGTTTCCCCGATGGCAGTGAGCATTTCGCCCTTGGCCTGATGCAATCGTTGGCGGCCAGCCTGCCCTCTGACACGCTGCGCACGCTCCTCCAAGACCAGGCCTTGGCCAAGGCCGCCGACTACCGGCAACAGCTCGGCGCCGGCCCACTCCCGGAGCGGCTGGAGCGGCTGGTGGAGCTGCGCCGGCGCGAGGGCTACGTTGCCGAATGCCGGGCGGAATCCGGCAACGATGCAGCGCCGAGCTGGCTGCTGAGCGAATTTCACTGCTCGGTGATGCGCATCGCCGAGCAGTTTCCACAGGTGTGCGATCAAGAGCTCCAGCTCATGCGTCACACCTTTCCAGACTGCCGGGTGGACCGGGTGCACTGGCGACTGGACGCTGGCCATTCCTGCGGATTTCGGATCAGCCCCGACCGCTGACGACGATGCTGACCCCGACGGAGCTGGCCCAGCTGGACGCCACGCTGCTACCGGCCCTGGAACGTCACCATCTGCGCCTGTTGGCCCACGCCCTGCGCACCCTGCAGGCCATCACCGCCCAAGCCGGGCAAGGCCCGGGGCAAGCTCCATCCGACGAAGCCATCGCGCGCTGGGCACGAACCCAAGAGGCCGTGGCCGACGATGACGCCTTCGTGCGGGCCTTCACGTTGCAGCTCCAGGGCGCTGCCGTGCAACTACAGGCCATCGCCATGCCCCGGGGTGTTGCGCCGCTCGCCCTCACCCTCAACGACCTGAGCGACTGGGCAATTGGCCAGGCCGATCAACGCCTCAAAGCGCCCACGGCCAACCCGCCACCAAACTGACCCCCAGCAGCCCCAGGCAGGCCGACACCAGGCCCGACCACCCCGCCCGGTCACCTTCCAGCACCGCCAGTGGAAGAGCCATCAGCGGAGCCGTGGCCATCAGCGCCACCGCGGGCCCGCCTCCCAGCCAACCCAGGGCCACCTGCTGCAACACGATGCCGAGCACGGTGCCCAGCTGGGTGGCCGCCACGGGCACCAGCCAATGGCGCCAACGGAGCACCACCGAAGGCCTGGGCCAGCCACGCAGCAGAGGCAGCAGCACCACGGCAGCGGCCAGCAACCGCACCGTTGCCGCCTGCAGGGGATGGAGATCGGTCATCCGCCAGGCCGCGCGGGCCAGCAGGGCACCCATGGCACCGCAACACACCGCGCCGAGGGCCAGAGTGGATCCCAGCCAGGCCTGCCGCGCCGGGGTTGTGCTCGCAGCGTTCGCCAGCGGTTGCTGGCGAACCACCAACAGCACCGCCACCGAGATCAGGGCGATACCCAGCAGTTGGGGTCCGCTGGGATGCTCCCCCAGCCACAGCGCCGCCAGCAGGGTGGTGAGCGCGGGAGCACCGGCCTCCACCGTGAGCGTGCGGCGGGTGCCAAGCCGCCGCAAAGCGGCGAAAAACAGCGTGTCACCCGCCGCAATGCCCACCGCCCCGCTGCCGGCAAGCAGCACCAACGAGGCGAGGGGCAACCGCCAGGGCAGCAGCAGCATCAGCGGCAGCAGGGTGGCCAGGGCGATCAGGGTTTTGAGCAGGTTGAGGCGCCCACCGTTCAAGGCGCTGGGCCAGGAACGCCACAGACCACTGGCCAGGGTCCAGCAGAGGGCAGCGGCAAGAGCAGCAGCAACACCCAACGGCCCCAGGACGACGGGCCGATCACAGCGGGCACCGCCGGTTGCGATCATCGCTGCAGCCACCGTCTGCCTGTGAGCGCACCGATCGACGACGCCCTCGCTTTCTTTCGCCTGAGCTGCGGGCGCTGGCGCTCCCAGCGCAGCAGCCACCATCTGCTGCATCGCCGCGCCGAAGCCGGTGGGTCCTGGATTGAGGTGGTGGAGCTGGCCGCCAGCGACGCAGCCCTGCTGTCGATCGCCCAGCTGCATGGCGAAAACCCCAACGGGGTGGTGGGGGGATGTCGGGTGCGCTGGAGTGGCTCGATGGCCTGGGACCGGGCGGGCGAAGCCCATGAAGGAGAAAGCGTGTTCGCGCTGATCCCCACCGATGGCCGCGGCCGGGAGGGCCTGCTGCTGCGCGATCGCGGCTATGCCGAAACAGCACCGGTGGCCGGACGCTTCGCCATGGACGAGCGCGATGGGCTGCTCCTGACAACCTCTTATGAAACGATGAACAGCGTGGAGCGGTTCAGCTTCGCCGGACCCGACGTGCGCCTGCGCACCAGCACGGTGGAAGGCCTCTCAAACACGGCCTCGTTCTGCATCGAGACCCGGGTGACAGACCACCCGGCCTCCCAAGCGCTGCCAGCTCCGGGCAGGGAGGAGGTCTCGCTGCTGGGCTGGTGAGCGCCGGGCCGGGGGAACTAGCCGAACGTTACGGTCTGTATGCCGTGGCGGGGCCGGCCCCGACCCTCCCGACGCTGGACTTCTACGATCGCCAGCGACGGATGCCGGACCACGCGTGGCTCTCCCCCTCCTCAAGTACGCCCCCATCACCCAGAACTCTCGCGTCAGCGCGCTCCGGGTGGGATCCGACGAGGACCCCAAGGCCGTGTCGATGGATAAGGCCATGGACCGGGAAGACCAGAACTTCGTGATCGAGGCGGCCTACCGCCAGATCTTTTTTCATGCCTTCAAGGTGGACCGCGACCGCACGCTGGAAAGCCAGCTGCGCGACGGCCAGATCACGGTGCGGGATTTCATCCGCTCCCTCTGCCTGTCGGACACCTTTACCCGCAGCTTCTACAACCTCAACAACAACTACCGGGTGGCTCGCCACCTGGTGGAGAAGCTCCTGGGCCGGCCGACCCACGGCAAATCCGAGGAGATCGCCTGGTCGGCCGTGCTGATGACCCGCGGCGTGCGGGGCATGGTCGACGACATCCTCAATTCCAAGGAGTACCTTGACGCCTTCGGGTACGACACAGTGCCGTACCACCGCAACCGCGTGGTGGGCTCCCGTGAGGTGGGTGAGACCCCTTTCAACATTACCTCCCCCCGCTACGACGCCTACTACCGGGGCATTCTGGGTTTCCCTCAGATCGTGTACACCGGCACGGCCAAGGCTCTGCCTGTGAGCGCGGGCCAGCGCCGCGGCGGTTACCCCCAGGATTACCTGGGTTGGGTGCGCTCCCTGCCGGCTCTCCGCGGCGTGGGCGCTCCCGCGGGCAACACCGGCATGGATTACATGGCCCGGGTTCCGTACCGCAGCATCGGCCGCTGATCCATCGCCACGGCCTGCAGCCCCAGCCGTCGCGCCAACCCAGTCACTGGAGCCCGTGGTCAGGATGCACTGACCACGGGCCTTTTTCCGGCGTGGGTTCCCACCGCCTGCCCCAGACTGATCCCAAACGAAATCGGTTGAAGTGAGTCAGCCCTCGCTTAGTGCACTTGCCCGCATGACCCTGCGCCAGCTGCGGCAGGTGGCCAGCGATCTGGGTGTTTCCCTCTACAGCCGCAAAACCAAAGCGGAACTGCTGGAGGCGATTCAGACCAATCAGGACGAGGACCTGGGCCAGAGCCTCAGCACCATCGAGTCGGAATTGCCCCCCGCTCCCAGGCCGGCCGCCGAAACCCGCGTGGTGTTTCTCCCTCGCGATCCCCAGTGGGCATACGTGTTCTGGGATATCTCCGAGGCTGATCGCCAGGGCGCCTTGGCCGCAGGCGCCAGCCAGCTCGCTCTTCGGGTGGCCGATGTAACCGGCCTGGCCGGCGGCTCCACCCATCCCCACACCCTTC
>JAYKGR010000056.1:0-12037 GCA_035285645.1 Cyanobacteriota bacterium
TCCTTTTCGAACTCGGCCATCAGGCGCTTGAGCTCGTCGGTCACTTCGGTGACGCGATCGAGGCAGGCGTTGAGCAGGGCAGCCGCTTCGTAGCGGGTCATGGCCTGACGACCCTTGAAGGTGCCGTCGGGGTAGCCGGCCACGCAGCCGTAGCGCTCGATCAGGTTACTCAGCGCCTGGTACGCCCAGTCGGTGGGGCGCACGTCGCTGAACTGGTTGATGCTGGTGACTTGCTCGGCGGAGCCGGTCGTGTACTGATTGACGTCGCTGAGGTTGAGCTCAGCGGCCTGGGCCGCGGGAATGGCGGCGGGAGCCACCAGGCCCAGGGCGGCTGGGGCGACCAGCAGCTTCTGGAACAATTTCATGGAAATCCTCACACCAAATTGAGGGGGCAGACATGAGTCCGCCGGCTGAGCCTAGGTGTCGTGGAATGCCATGGCCCGTAGCGTTTGTGACACCAAGTCGTCTGGTTACCCCAGGATCTCCACGTCAATGACTCCCTCGGCCCCCTGGGCTGGCTGACGCTGGCGCAAGCTCGAGGCCGCGTAACGGCCGAGCTGTCGGGTGAGCAGATAGTCGATCCCGCCACCCACCAGGCCACCCACCAGAGGGATCGCCCGGTTGAGTTGGCTGAGTCCCTGGCCGCCGGCCCGGCGCAGCACCAGACGACGCAGCTGCTCTTCAGCGAAGCGCTGGCCCGCCTTCACGCCCAGCTGTTTGAGGGCCAGTCCGGCTTCTTCGCCCAGCAGGGTCAGCAGGATGCGGCTGCGCACCGCCTCATGTTCCAGATCAAGGCCGTAGAGGGCGGCGATCGTGGCCACCAGCCGGGTCTGAATCACCCAGGTGGCGGTGAGTGCCAGCGGTAGTTGCACGGGTAGGAAGGCAAAGCCGCCCACGCCGCTGAGGAAGCCACTGCCTGCGTTCCAGCGGGCTTGCTCGTCGATCAGCTCGATGATCGCGGCGTCGAGGCCGATGCGCTCTGCCCGAAAGCGCACGCCATGGGCCAGTTCGAGGGCTGAGCGCAGGCGCAGGCCGGGGCCGCCCACCCAGGAGCCCGGCAGAGGCGCACCGTCGATTCCCCATCGCACCACCGCCCTGGCCAGCTGACGAGGCCACGCCGCTGTCTCGGGCTCCGGTGTCATCAACCTGCCAGCTGAGAGACCCCACTTTGACGCAGGGCGGCGATGCGTCGCTCCAGAGGGGGATGGCTGGCGAACGGGCTGATCCAGCCCGCGGGGGAGGCGATCTTGAAGCTGGTTAGAACCGAACCGCTGTGGGAGTCGCGGATGCCGCTGACCTCGCCCAGGCGTTGGAGGGCCGAGGCCATGGCCTCCGCGCTGGTGAGGCTGGCAGCCCCTGCATCGGCTCTGTATTCACGGTGGCGGGAGAACCAGGCGGTGACCAGCGATCCGCCGATCCCCAGCAGCACCTCCAGAGGCCAGACCAGCGCCATCATGGGTGGGGCGGACTGGCGGTCGTCGTGGCGTGAGCCGTTGGGTAGCAGCAGAGCCACAGCCCGGGCCAGAAACATCACAAAGGCATTCACCACGCCCTGCAGCAGGGTCATGGTGACCATGTCGCCGTTGCTCACGTGGCTGAGCTCATGGGCCAGCACCGCCTCCAGCTCGGCCGGCGGCATGCCTTCAAGAAGGCCGCTTGACACCGCCACTAACGCGCGTTGCGGGGAGGGGCCCGTGGCAAAGGCATTCCACTCCGGCGAGCCGTAGATCCCCACGGCTGGCATGGGCAGGCCAGCCCGTTCCGCCAGCCTCCCCACCTGGTTCACCAGCTGCCGAGCGGCAGGGCTGGGGTCGTCGTTGACCCGCTGCACCCCCATGGCCGCCATGGCCGAGCGGGCCGAAAACTGCAGCGCAATCCAAGACCCGAGCACCCCCCACCCGAAGCAGCCCACCAGCAGCGGCAGCCAGGGCAGATCGGCCGGCAACAGCCCCACGCTGGCTAGTGCCCCCAGGATCAGGGAGATCGTCAGCACCACCAGCAGGTTGGTGAGCAGAAACAGCAGGGTGCGCAGGGCCATCCGACGGCGCATGGAGGGGCCTTTGCAAGGCTACGGAGGCTTTCCGGCTCTGTCAGCTCGAGCGCCGAGGTGGCCGCCACGGCGCGATTGGCTGCTGCGCAATCCGCCGTTAGCTTAACCCTTCTCCATAGAGGGCTGAGCATTCCTGCTCAATCTTCCACTCTGACAGTTTCATGTCTGGCTGCAGCCCGTAGGGTCAGGGAATCCACAACTGAGGACCCCATGTCTCACCTGCGTGCTGGTTCTGGCTTTGAGGCTGCTTCCGGTTCTGGCGCCGGTGGCGCTGTGCCCAATTTTCTGGCCGGCATGGCCGGGCTTGGCATGGCGGCAGGTGAGGAAGGGGCAGAGGCCCAGGATCCGGTGGAGGCCTATTTCGAATGCATCACCACCTGTTCGCTGGATGATGGCGAGTGCATCACCACCTGTGCCGAGGTACTGCGCGGCGGCGATTGATCGCCGCCG
Source organism: Cyanobacteriota bacterium (assembly GCA_035285645.1). Taxonomy (GTDB): domain Bacteria; phylum Cyanobacteriota; class Cyanobacteriia; order PCC-6307; family Cyanobiaceae; genus Cyanobium. The sequence goes on from JAYKGR010000056.1 coordinate 2,501, forward strand.
CCGTTCAGGCGGGCAGGTCCAGATGGCGGCGGAAAAACGCTTCGGTGGCTTCCAGCACCTGGCACTGCACAGTGCCGGAGCGGAAGCCATGGCCCTCCTCCGGGAAGAGGTGAAGCTCCACCGGAATCCCCCGCTGGGCTAAGGCCTCCGCCATGCGCTCGGTCTGCTTCGGGGGAACCACCGTGTCCTGCAGCCCGTGGAAGAAGATGACCGGGGCCTTGATCCGCTCGGCATGGTGCAGCGGCGATCGCTGTTGGTAGATCGCCCGCGCTTCAGGCCACGGTCCAATCAATCCGTCGAGATAACGCGCTTCAAAGCGGTGATCGGAAGCCGTGGCTAATCCGGCTGGGTCGCTCACGGCGTAGCGGCAAGCGCCCACCCGGAGCCAGGTGCCGAAGCAGAGGGCGCTCAGCACCGTGTAGCCGGCGGCGCTGCCGCCATCCATCGCTACCCGGCTGGCGTCAGCCCAACCGGCCGCCACCACAGCCTGGGCTGCAGCCGCGCAATCGGCGCTATCCACCACTCCCCAGCCGCCATCCAGGCGTTGCCGATAGGCCCGACCGAAGCCCGTGGAGCCTCCGTAATTGACATCGACCACCCCCCAGCCCCGGCTGGTCCAGAACTGAATCGCGGCATTGAGGCCGGTGCGGGCCATGCCAGTGGGGCCGCTGTGGGCCTTGACCAGCAAGGGTGCTGCCGGGTGCCCCCCCCCGCGGGGGGGGTAGAACCAGGCCTGGGTGGGGGCGCCGCCGCTGCCGGCGAACCAGAGCGACTGCGGGCGGCTGATGGCCTCGTTGCTCAACACGGCCGGGCTGCCGGACGTGTGCTGCCAGTGGCCATCGCTCAGTTGGATCTCCAGCAGGCCCGGCGGACTGGCGCTGTGGCTGGCCACCGCCACCAGTCGACCGTTCTCGGCCGCAACACCCGCCAGGTCATCGAAGGGTTGCTCGAGTGGCTCCCACTGGGCCCCCAGGCGACCGAGCTGCCAGCGTCCCCCACGGCAGGCTGCCGCCACCAGGGTCTGGCCGTCCCAGGCGGTTGTGCTCATGCCCAGGTTCCACTGGGGCAGGCCGAATTCGGCCTCCATCGGCAGCAGTGGCTGCCAGGTCAACTCCGCCGCCGCATCCGTTGCCAGGGCGCTGGCGCCCGCCAGGCGCTCCAAGTTCCACCAGCCGCTGCGATCATTGGCGACCACCAGGTCGTTGTCGGCCCAGAGGGGCTGAAACACCGACACGCCCTGGCCGCCATCGTCACCGGCCACCGGTCGGGCCATCGTCAGAGCCCCGTGGGCCCCGATGGCGGCCAGCCAGAGCGTGCTGCGCTCCCAGGGCATAAATGGGGACTGCCACTGCACCCACGCCAGGGCGGTGCCATCGGCGCTGAGGGCGGGATCGGCGCAGAAGGGCATCGGACCCTGCAGGGGCTGGGGATCACCGCCGGCCAGCGGCACCGCCACCAGCCAGTCTTGGTCTCCTTCTTCCATCACACCGATCCAGCGTTGGTGCCGGGCCTCGATCACACCGCCACCAAACGCCCGACCCTGCTGCGGCGCTACCAGCTGGTGGGGAGTGGGATCCAGTCTCCAGAGCGCCTGGTCGCTGGTGACCACCACCACAACCCCCTCGCGCCCCACGGTGTAGCCGCCGCCGCCGTAGCCATGCACCCGTGAGCGCACATTCCAGGGTTCTGGGGTGAGCTCGCTGGTGTGGGTGCCGATGCGCCGCAGCAGGGTGGTACGCCCATCCTGCTGGGGGCGTTGCTCCAACCAGTAGAGCGCTCCGTCGCGCAGGATCGGCTCGCGCAGGCTGGTGCTGCGGCCCACGGCTGTAGCAGCGGTGATCGGCCCGTTCATCACCTGTCACTTCTAAGATGATCAACCATCGTTTCAGGACAGACCTTGGCTCGCAGCTTCGCCCAGATGGCCCGCACGGCGGAGCAGGCAAGCCGCACCGTGGTGGTGCCCAAAGAGGTTGATGCGGTGACCCCCACCCTGACCATTCATCGCCTGGGCGACCAGGAGCTACGGCGCAACGCCCGCCGGGTGGCCCGGGTGGATGAAGCGGTGCGCGATCTCGCCCGCGACATGCTGCGCAGCATGTACGCCGCCCGGGGGATCGGGCTGGCGGCCCCTCAGGTGGGCGTGGATCAGCAGTTGCTGGTGATCGACCTCGATCTCGATAATCCAGCCACTCCCCCCCTGGTGTTGATCAACCCGGAGATCACCGCCGCTGGAGGAAGCTGCAACACCTACGAGGAGGGTTGCCTCAGCATTCCCGGTGTCTATCTCGATGTGGTGCGCCCCTCCACGGTGGAGGTGACGTATCGCGACGAGCTGGGTCGACCACGGCGCATGAAGGCCGATGGCCTGATGGCCCGCTGCATTCAGCATGAGATGGACCATCTCCGCGGGGTGCTGTTCGTAGATCGGGTCACCGATGCAGCGAGCCTGCACCAGGGCCTTGCGGAGCAGGGCTTCGACCGTCAGCACGTTCAGCCGATTCTCTGAAAACCCCACGATGCCGATGAAACCTCTGGCCGGGCTCCTCCTGGCCCTGGCCTGTCTGTTGGGCATCGCCGCCACCGGTTCGGTGTTTGAACTGGCCTATGGCGAGCCCGACCTGGGGGTGGCGACAACCCGAGCCATTTTGGCCGCAAGCCTCCCCGGCACGGTGCTGGCGCTGCTGTTGGCCATCCGCATCAACCGACCGGCCTGACCCGCCCCTGGGTCCATACCGGCCTGTGAACCGGCCGCCTGGTCATTCGCCGGCAGCCTGCATACGATTTTGGTCGCTGCAACGATGCTGTGCCCCCATCTGCCGCGAGCCTGCTCTGCCGTTGCCTGGCCGTTCTGACGGTGGCCACCCCCCTGGTCCTGCCCCCTCTGGTGCGGGCCCAATCCCTCTTTGATGCCGCGGAGGTGGAGGCTCAGCGCTTTGTGCTTGTAGCCGCGCCGATCGGCAGCGGTGGCGCCAAGGCTCAGTTGAACATCTACGAGCAGGTGCGACCGACCCGCCCCTGCTTTGCCGTGGCCGACGGCCAACCCGGTGTGGTCGACCCCTTGCTCGCCACCTTCGATTTCACCGGAATCTGCAGCCGTTACATCGACACCAACGGCTACTCGCTGCGGGTGGGTGGCAGCGATCTGGCCACGGTGTACCGGCTGATGGTGCAGCGCAGTGGCGACGACAACCTGCTGCTGGCGGTCCCCACCAAACCCGGGGTCGGTCCGGAGATGGTGGTGGCCCGCACCCGCGGCCAGGGCAGTGGCTTCCTGCGGTTGGAACTGGAGCCCTCCTGGCGCTTGATGCGGCGCCAGTTTCAAGGCCGCAATCTGGGCCATCTGTACATCTATGCCGAAACTTGGCCGATCACCGAGCCTCCGAATGCCCCACCGCCAGGTTGAAGGCAGGGGACAGGGGGCTTGCTAGGGTGGCAAACTTCATGCCAAACCCCAGCGCTTCATGACCCAGGTCACCGTCGGCGAAAACGAAGGGATCGAATCAGCCCTGCGCCGGTTTAAGCGCCAGGTGTCCAAGGCCGGCATCTTTGCCGACCTCAAGCGTCTGCGGCACCACGAAACTCCCACCGAGAAGTACAAGCGCAAGGCCCAGCAGCGCCGCCGCCGCCGCTGATCTGCTCGCGGCATCGCTCAACACGTCGCCGTGGCGCCCTCTGCAGCTCCCCCATGGAGGTTGCCGTCGTAACTCCGGTACAGCAAGGCTTCACCCACGGCGTCGCTCGACACCGTGGAACGGTCGTTGAGATCGGCGATGGTGAGCGCCAATCGCAGCACTTTTTCCCCCGCTCGGGCCGAGAGATGGCGACGCTCCATCACACGCTCCCATAGTTCCCGTGCGACGGGTTCTAGACGCAGCACCTTGGCCAAAGCTCCAGCAGGCAGGTCGGCATTGGAGCAGCGTTCCGGATTGCGGCGTTGCATGCGCGCCCGGGCCTGCCGCACCCGTCGGGCCACACAGGCGCTGTCTTCCGGACGTTGCCCTGCCCCAGGCTGGCCACCGGTCAGCGCTGCACCCAGTTCATGGGCCCTCGGGCGCTCCACGGTGACCTGCAGGTCGATGCGATCCAGCAGCGGCCCGGCCAGCCGGCCCCAATAGCGCTGCCGTTGGCCTTCGCTGCAGCGGCAGCTGGGGCCATCCTCGCGAGCCAGCCGGTCGCCATGCCATCCGCATGGGCATGGGTTGGTGGCTGCCACCAGCATGGTGCGGGCCGGGAAGCGGCAGCGGCGCCTGGCCCGGTGGATCCATACCTCTCCATCTTCCAAGGGCTGTCGCAGCAGGTTGAGCACCTCCCGACGAAACTCAGCGAGCTCATCCAGAAAAAGCACCCCCCTGTGCGCCAGGCTGAGCTCGCCCGGTCGAGGCAGGGCGCCACCGCCGATCAGGGCGCTGGCGGTGCAACTGTGGTGCGGGCTGCGAAACGGCCTCTGGCGGATCAGACCGCTCCCCTGGTCGAGCAGGCCGGCAACCGAATGGAGCTGGGTCACCTCCAGCGCTTCGCGTCGTTGCAGCGGTGGCAACAGCCCGGCCAGGCGCCGGGCCAGCATGGTCTTGCCGCTGCCTGGGGGGCCCACCAGCAACAGGTGATGGCCACCGGCGGCCGCGATCTCCAGGGCCCGGCGGCCATGGGCCTGACCCTGCACATCGGCCAGGTCTGGCAGGGAGGCCGTCCGATCTGGGGGTGGCGGGGCCGGGCCGACTCGGCTGGGATGGGCCGGATCCGCCAGGAGGGCAAGCACCTGGCCAAGATGCTCCGCTCCCCAGATCTCCAGGCCATCCACCAATCGAGCCTCGGCCAGGTTGTCGACCGGTACCAGCAGGGCACGGGCGCCGTGCCGTTGCGCCGCCAGGGCCAGGGCCAAAACTCCCACGATCGGCCGCAGCCGTCCATCGAGACCCAGCTCGCCCGCACTCCACACCTCCGTCAGCCAGGCTGGCGGCAGCTGGCCGCTGGCGATCAGCAGCCCCAGGGCGATCGGCAGGTCGAAGCCCGGCCCCCCCTTGGGTAGATCGGCTGGGGCCAAGCTCACCACCACCCGCGTCAGCGGCACCCGCAGGCCGCTGTTGCGCAGGGCTGCTCGCACCCGCTCGCGCGATTCCTGAACCGCCGCGTCAGCCAGCCCCACCATCTGCAGCGCGGGCAGGCCCGGGGCCAGATCCACTTCCACCGTGACCGCCTGGGCCTCATACCCGTTGAGGGCCGCTGTGCCACATCGTGCCAACATCGCCATGGGGGATCACTGTTCCATTAGTGCCACCTCCCGTCCCGCCCTGCCCATTCGTGCCCAGACACCATGGCCGCCCCCACCCCGTCGTCTCCCTCGCCCACCGGCGACACGATCTTCGGGCGAATCCTGCGCGGCGAGATCCCTTGCGATGCGGTGTACAGCGATGATCTCTGCCTCGCCTTCCGGGATGTGGCGCCCCAGGCCCCTGTTCATGTGCTGGTGATTCCGAGGGAACCTATCGCCCAGCTCGGGGAAGCCAACTCCAGCCATCAGGCTCTGCTGGGGCATCTGCTGCTCGTGGCCGCCCAGGTGGCCCGCCATGAGGGGCTCAGCGCCTGGCGCACGGTGATCAACAGCGGGGCCGACGCCGGTCAGACCGTGTTCCACCTGCATGTGCATGTCATCGGTGGCCGGCCTCTGGCCTGGCCGCCCGGCTGAAGCGCCGACCCATTGGCGAGAATGCCGCCATCACGAGCGCGTTCATGAATCTGTTTCAGGCCACGGGCGATCAGCTGGGCAAGCTGCAGCGCCTGGCCCAACCCTATTTTCTGCCCCTGGCTGATGGCACGGCCGGCAGCGCCCTGCCGTTTTTCGCCTTAGCGGCGTCACTCATCACGGTCGTGGTAGGGGTCACGTTGCTGCTGCTCACGGGCTCGGTGGCCCTGGCGGGGGCCTGGATACCGGATCTACGCGATCGCTTCCTGCCGGGGGTGCCCGAGCAGGTCGCGGCGATCTGGGCAAGCCCGATCGGTCTGGTGGTGATGCTGCTGGCACTGGCGGGAGCCATCGGTTTCTGGGCTCTGCGGGCTCGATTGCGCCAGGGTCGCTGGCTGCCCTGGTTGTTGATGGGTGTCATCATCTTGCTGATCCTTGTGATTAATGGCATTAATGTGGGGATCAGCTTTGTCGCCCGCAACATCGAGAATGCCCTGGTTGCCTATAAGCAAGATGAGTTCTGGAAAATCGTTGCTATCTATGCATTTTGCCTGGTGCTTGCCTTGCCGATCCGGGCAATCCAGAGCTATTTGATCCCTAAGCTTGGCTTGTTGTGGCGCGAATGGCTCAGCGGTCGCTTGCTGGGCCGTTACCTGAGCAATCGCGCCTACTACATGCTCAATCCCAATGATGAGTCGGTTGAGGAAATTGACAATCCTGATCAGAGAATCTCGCAAGATACGGCAAGTTTTACGGGCACCAGCCTGAGTGTTACCGTGGGTATACTGGAGGCCTTGCTCACGTTTGTGAGCTTCATTATTGTGCTCTGGAGTATCAGCTCGAATCTTGCTTTGTGGCTGTTACTCTATGCTGGTATCGGCACTTTGGTGATTGTGCTGTCGAGCCGTCGCTTGGTGCAGCTCAATTATCAGCAGCTCAAGCTTGAGGCCGACTTTCGTTATGGCCTGGTGCACATTCGTGATAATGCTGAAGCGATTGCTTTTTACCGCGGTGAAGGGCAGGAGGAGCGCGAGGCGCAGCGGCGTCTTGGTGGCGCCATCCGCAACTTTGATCGGCTGATCGTCTGGGAGGCGATCATCAGCGTGATCCAACGCTCCTATGACTACTTCTCGCGATTTTTGCCCTGGCTCGTGATCGCGCCGTTGTATTTCATGAAAGAAGTTGATTTTGGTGTATTTGGTCAGGCCAGTATCGCTTTTTCCCAGGTTCTTTTCTCGGTCAGTTATATCGTCAATAACATCGACCGGCTGGCGGCCTTCTCCGCGGCTATCTCCCGCCTCGAGGGCTTCCAGAGCAAGGTGGACGACATCGTGGCCGAAGGAGCGGTTCTCGCTGCTAAAACTTCGGAGCTGGAGCGTGAGGCGGGGGCGAGCGGGGCCGAGGCCATCGTGGTGCGCCATGTCGACCTGGCGCCACCGCGCAGCGAGCGGCTGCTGATCCGTGATCTCAGCCTTGAGGTCAGCGCCCGCCAGCGATTGCTGGTGGTGGGTCCATCGGGCTGTGGCAAAACTTCCTTCCTACGGCTGGTGAGCGGGCTGTGGCCCGCCACGGTGGGTCGGGTGGAGCGGCCGCCGGTGGGCGAACTGCTGTTCATTCCGCAGAAGCCCTACATGCTGCTTGGCAGCCTCAGGGAGCAACTCTGCTACCCCCAGCCCAGCGCCTGCTTCAGCGACGATCAGCTGCGCCACGTGCTTGCCGAGGTGCGCCTGCCGGATCTGGTGCATCGCTACCCCGATCTTGACATCGTGCAGGACTGGCCGCGGCTGCTCTCGCTCGGGGAGCAGCAGCGCCTGGCCTTTGCCCGTCTGCTGCTGAACTCTCCTCGGTTTGTGGTGTTGGATGAGGCCACCAGCGCCCTCGACGTGGCGACCGAGCAGGCCCTTTATGCGCTGCTGCTGCAACGGGAGATGGCCTTCGTGAGCGTGGGGCATCGCCCTACGCTCACGGCGTATCACGACACGGTGCTGGAGCTCGACGGCTTGGGCGGCTGGCGCCTGCTGCCCGCCGCCGGCTATGACTTCGCTCACCATGGCTGACCCACGGAGCTGAATCGATGGCGGAACTCACCCCAACCCCCACCACCAGCGCCACCACGGGCGATGTTCCCGCCTTTGGCTGGAGTGCTTACGCCGAACGCATCAACGGCCGCTTCGCCATGGTGGGCTTCGCGGCCGTGGTGCTGATCGAGGTGCTCACCGACGACACCTTCCTGCACTGGGCTGGGCTGGTGTCTTGATGCCACGGCCGATGCGCTCAAGGCAGGGGGATCAGATCCACCTGCCAGCGGCCGAGGCGGCTCACCTGCACCGCCAGGCTGCGGCCATCGGCCCGGATCGCCACCCGCCTGGGCACCCCCGCTGGCTCCAGGGGGATGGTTTCGCTGCTCATCAGGTTGCGGCGGTACAGCACCAACTCCGTGCGGTCGTGGCGTTGGCGAATCAGAGCCAGTCGTTCCCCCCGGCTGTCCACGGCCACGCTCAGAGGTTGGGAATCGGGTCGGTTCAAGCCTGGCAGCGGCACCGGCAGCTGCTGCTGTAGATCGATCAGCTGCACCTGATCACGACCCAGGCGGCGACCGATGAACGCCAGCCAGCGCCCGCCAAGGCTGGGGCTCTCGCGCGCATCCACCTGCTCGAGCAGGCGGTCGAGCCTGGGCTCCGGTCTGGGCATCGGGCCCAGGCAACCGCCGAGCAGCAGCGCCAGCCCCAGCAGCGCTCGAATCATGGCCCTCCAGGGTCGATCAGGGTCTGGCCCGGCGCTGAGTCGGGCTCCAGCAGACCGCTGAGCGACAGCAGGCGCAGCCGCGGTTGCCCGCCCTCGATGAGGCCGATCGCCAGGCGCTGGCCATCGGGGGCCAGGCTGAGGCTGCCGGCTTCGGCGCCGGCGGGCAGTGGTAGACGATGCAGCCGGCCCGTGAGGCGATCCAGCACCAGTGGCACCCTGCTGGCCCCCTGCTGAGCGATCACCGCCAGGTAGCGGCCATTCCAGCTCAGCGATGGGGAGTGATGGGGCGCCAGTCGCTCCAGCCGGCCCAGCGGCAAGGTCTGGCCACCGGGCAGGGCCTGCAGCAGCAGACGCTGTTGATCGCCCTGCCGCACCACGGTGACCAACAACCGCCCATCGCCGCTGAGGGCAGGCTCCAAACGCTCAGCGTCGGCTCCGGCAGCGACCGGCGGAGCGGGGCGGGCCAGAGGGCCGCAGCCGCTGATCAAGCCCACCGTCATCCAGGTCGCCCACCAAGCGGGGCCGCGTGACGCCACTCAGTCGTCAAAGCGCGAGCTGTTGTCGCGGGGTGGGGCCCCAGCCGGCGGTTCGGCCGCTGGTGGCCGGCTCGCTGGGTTGCGGACCGGGGTGAAATCGGCGTCGCTGATGGCCTCAGCGTTGCGGCTGGAGCGGGCTTCGGGTCGGATCGGTGTACCCCGCGGTACGCCTGCGCTGCTGGGGGGGGGTTCGACAGGGGTACGCCGACTCGAGCGGGGCATGGAGTCGGTGGCAGTGGGTCGGCTGCCGCGCCGTTCGCCGTCGCGGTCGCGGCGACGGGCGCCGAAGTCGGGGGTGGGGCGGGCCGTTGGCGGCTCCAGCGCGTCGCTGTCATAGCGGGAGCGCGAGCGTTCCCGACCGGTGTCGGACCAGTCGTCGCGATCGTCGCTGCGCTGGCGGCTGGCGGCGCGCTCCGGAATCACCGCGCGGCTGCTGCGCCGCGGACGGTAAAAGTCGTCATCACCCTCGTCGCGGGAGCGGATGCGCCGCCGCACGGGTTCCGGCTCGTCGAAACGGTCGGGTTCGTTGTCGTAGCCGCCCAGCCCGCCGCGGGGCCGCAAGGGCGCCGGCTCCTC
>JAYKGR010000057.1:0-28333 GCA_035285645.1 Cyanobacteriota bacterium
GCATCCATGTTTCCGGTCATGGCAGCCAGGAAGATCAGAAACTCATGCTGGCCCTGACCCGTCCCAGGTTCTTCGTGCCCGTGCACGGGGAGCACCGCATGCTGGTCTGCCATTCCAAGACAGCGCAGTCCATGGGTGTGCCGGCTGACAACATCCTCATCATTGATAACGGAGATGTTGTTGAACTCACCCCCGAATCGATCCGTCGGGGTGAGGCTGTCAAGGCAGGAATTGAACTGCTGGATGCATCTCGCAATGGCATCGTCGATGCCCGTGTTCTCAAGGAACGCCAGCAATTGGCTGAGGATGGCGTCATCACCCTTCTGGCGGTGATCAGCACCGATGGGGTGATGGCGGCTCCGCCACGGGTCAACCTGCGGGGCGTGGTGACCACCGCTGATCCGCGCAAGCTTTCCCTGTGGGCCGAACGGGAGATTGGCTGGGTGCTGGAGAACCGATGGCAGCAGCTCTGCCGCAACACCGGCGGCAAAGCTCCCGATGTCGACTGGGTGGGGGTGCAGCGCGAAGTGGAACTGGGACTGCAACGGCGCCTGCGCCGGGAGCTGCAGGTGGAGCCCCTGATCATCTGCCTGGTGCAGCCCGCTCCCGCCGGCACCCCGGCCTACAAGGGCCGAGCTGATGCGGAAGCCGACAGCAGGCCTGCTCCCCGGGGCCGCCGCGATCGGGAACCGAGCCGCGATCTGGTCCGCCACGGCGGAGCGCCTGCGGCGGCACCAACCCAGGCCCAGACCGGCCCAGCTCAGCCCGTTGGCGCCCGCTCTGATCAAGCGATGGCCGAGGAGGCGGAGCCCGCCGGTCGCACCCGCCGTCGCCGGTCCGCGGCCGCGGTCGGCTGAGTTCAGTGGAGCCGCACCCGCAGCAGGCCCTCGGCCAGCTCCGCTGACGCTGCGGGGTCTGGCTCCACCCCGGGCACGGGTTCTAGCTCAATCACGGACTCCTCAGAGGCCTTCTGGCAGCTGATCAGCGGCAGCGGATCCCGCACCACCGCCACGTCGGCAACCGCCTGCCTGGGTGCCGGCTCAGGGGAGGGCTCCAGCCAGGGCATGGCCGCCGTGGCCATGTCCTGCGGGGCCACCCCCGTTGCCGCCGCGGTGAAAGGGAAGGGATCGGCACCCAGGGCTTCACCGGTGGGTTCGGCTGCTGCCGCAAACACCGGCTGCACGCGCTCGACGATCTCCTTCACCGGCGGTGAACCGCTGAGGCCCGCCAAGGCTTCCTCCGCCCATGGCCGCAGGCTGGCGTCGTCGGTGCGCAGCACCCGCCGATAGCGCTCCTCCGCCCCCAGAGGATCAGCGCACCCATGCAGCAGGGCATGACCCTCCAACAACAGCAACCGCGGCCGCAGCCGGTCTTCGGCAGGATCGAGGGCGTCGCGCAGAAGCTGGCTCCTGCTGAGCACCTCCTGCCATTGCTGCTGCCGGTACGCCGCCTCCACGGATGCGTAGGCCGCCAGGGCTTCGTCTTCGCTGATCATGGCCCCGCCGGCAACTGCCCTCCAGCCTGACGCCCCCTCCCCTCCGCTGGCATCAGGGTCAAGCGACGCCCACTCCAGACGAGCCAGCGGCCCGCACCCAGGTCCCAGCGACCGCTCCCCGCCGCTCCGTCGAGGCTGGTGAGCAGCCGTTCCAGGGGCTGCGCCGCCAGTGGGGCACCCAGCCGTGCCTCCAGCCAGTGCTGCAACAACGCCCGCCGGTTGCCAGGCTCCAGGGCCAGCAGGGCATCCAGGCGGAGGTCATCGCCATCCTCGAGTGGCCGGATGGCCAGATCCAGCAGTTCTCGCCCGGCGTCGATCTCGTCAGCCAGCCGTCCTGCCATGGCGCTGATCCGCCGTGCGGCACCGGGGTGCAGGGCCTCAAGCACCGGCAGCACCTCCGAGCGCACCCGGTTGCGCTGGAAGTGGGGGCTGTCGTTGCTGGCGTCTGGCCACACCGGCAGCTGCAGCTCCCGGCAGATGCGGGCCGTTTCCATCCGCGTGAAGATCAGCAGGGGCCGTACCAGCTGCTGTTGGCCGGAGCCGAGTGCGCGGCGCTCGGCCAGGCTGGCCAGCCCTCGGCGATGACTGCCCCGCGCCAGATTCAGCAGCACGGTTTCGGCGCGGTCGCTGGCGGTATGGCCTGTCACCACCACGGGGCACGCGAGATCCTGGGCCATGGTTTCCAGTTGCCGGTAGCGCCAGTGGCGAGCGGCCGCTTCCCCCTGGGGAGGCGGCTCGGCCCGCTGCTGATGCAGCACCAGGCCCCGGGTCGCCCACCACGCGGCCAGCTCCGCCGCCTGCTCCGAGGCTTCGGGCCGCCAGCCGTGGTTGCCGTGCCACAACTCCAGCCGCCAGCCATGCAGCCGACGCAGATCGGCCAGCAGGGCGGTGAGCACCATGGAATCCTGGCCGCCGGACACAGCCAGCAACAGGGGCGTCCCCGCGGGCAGGAGACCGGGGTGGCGGCGCAGGTGGCGATGCAGGCGCTCGTGCCAGCGGCTCCAGCCTGGCCCCTCGCCTTGCGGGGGTGGGTTGGATGGGAGAATCACCACATGCACCGCACCCCCTGGCCGATGTCGCGTCTCTCCAGCCTGCCCGTTGCCCTGCAGACGGCCATCACCGGCCGGCATCTGCTGAAGGTGATCGCCGGGCTGGCCAACTTTGATGCAGCGTCGGTGGAGCGCGTGGCCCGGGCGGCGGCGGCAGGTGGTGCTGATCTGATTGATATTGCCTGCGACCCTGAGCTGGTCCGTCTTGCCCACCGGGTCTCGGAGCGGCCGGTCTGCGTGTCGGCGGTGGATCCGGAGCTGTTCCCAGCCGCCGTGGCCGCCGGCGCCTGCCTGGTGGAGATCGGCAACTACGACAGCTTCTATCCCCAGGGCCGCGTGTTTGAGGCCGTGGAGGTGCTGGAGCTCACCCGCCACAGCCGCAGCCTGTTGCCGGAAGTGGTGCTGAGTGTCACCGTGCCCCACACCCTGCCTCTCGATCAGCAGGAGCAATTGGCCATCGACCTCGTGGCAGCCGGGGCCGACCTGATCCAAACGGAGGGGGGCACCAGCGCCCGGCCCTTCAGCCCCGGCCGCCTTGGCCTGATTGAAAAGGCAGCGCCCACACTGGCCGCCGCCCATGCCCTGAGCCGCGCCGTGGCGGTACCCGTGCTGTGCGCCTCTGGCCTCACCGACGTCACCGTGCCGATGGCGATCGCCGCCGGAGCAGCGGGAGTGGGGATCGGTTCGGCGGTGAACCGACTGCAGGATGAGCTGGCCATGGTGGCCGTGGTTCGCGGCTTGCGCCAGGCTCTCCAGGCTCCGGCGATCCAGGTTGTGGATGCTCGACAGGGGTAAACCCGTTGTTGAAGGCGCCAACCGTGTTTATGGTGCCGGATGACACCACACGGTTTCTTTTTGCCGCCATGAACACCCTGCTGTGGCTGCTGCAGTGGCCGATCCGGGCCCTGATTCTTCTGCTGATCGGCCAGCTACCCCTGGGCGTGAAGATGGAGAACTTCAAGATCGCCCTGATCTCAGCTGTTGTCATCGGCCTGCTAGGCACGCTCCTGATCTGGCCGCTCAAGTTTGTTCTGGCTCCTCTGTGGGCGATCACCTCCGTGGGAGGCTTTCTCTGGCCGATCTCACTGCTGTTTGAGTGGTTGATCACGATCTTCATCTTTGGCCTGGCGGCCTGGCTGATCAAGGGCTTTCGCCTCGAGAACGGTCTGGTGAGCGCCATTCTTGGTGCGCTGGTCTACAGCGTGCTGGCCAAGGTGATCTTCGATCTGATCCCTGGAATGCCCAAGATCGACTACACCCGTGCTGCGGCTGATCTGATCAGCGCTTCCATCTCCTGAGATCGCGCCCCAAGGCGTCGGTTCAGGGCCGATGGCCCCAGAATGGGCCCATGGTGTTTCAGCTCCAGGCCCCTTACCAACCCAAAGGCGACCAGCCGTCCGCCATCGAGGCCCTGGTGCAGGGCGTCGATGGCGGAAGGCGCTTTCAGACCCTGCTGGGCGCCACCGGCACTGGCAAAACCTTCACCATCGCCAATGTGATCCAGCGCACCGGGCGACCGACGCTGGTGCTGGCCCATAACAAGACACTCGCGGCCCAGCTCTGCAACGAGCTCCGCGAGTTTTTTCCGCATAACGCGGTTGAATACTTTATTTCCTACTACGACTATTATCAACCCGAGGCATACGTTCCTGTTTCCGATACATATATCGCCAAGACTGCATCCATCAATGAAGAGATCGACATGCTGCGCCATTCGGCAACGCGCTCCCTCTTCGAACGGCGCGATGTGATCGTCGTCGCCTCCATCAGCTGCATCTATGGCCTCGGCATTCCCAGCGAATATCTCAAGGCTGCGGTGCACTTTCAGGTTGGAGATTGCCTGAATCTCAGATCCTCACTGCGCGATCTGGTGAACAATCAGTACTCCCGCAACGACCTGGAAATCAGCCGCGGTCGATTCCGCGTGCGCGGCGACGTTTTGGAGATTGGCCCCGCCTATGAAGACCGACTGGTGCGGATCGAATTATTTGGTGATGAGGTGGAGGCTATTCGCTATGTGGATCCCACGAGCGGCGAGATTCTGCAAAGCCTGGAAGCGATCAGCATCTACCCTGCCAAACACTTTGTAACCCCAAAGGATCGACTGGAGGCCGCGATTCAGGAGATTCGCCTGGAGCTGCGCGATCGGCTCGATCTTCTCACCAGCCAAGGCCGACTCCTGGAAGCTCAGCGGCTGGAGCAGCGCACCACCTACGACCTCGAGATGCTGGAGCAGGTGGGCTATTGCAACGGCGTGGAAAACTATGCCCGCCATCTGGCTGGACGGCCTGCGGGCACACCGCCGGAGTGCCTGATCGATTACTTTCCCGACGACTGGTTGCTGGTGGTGGATGAAAGCCACGTGACCTGTTCCCAGCTCCAAGCCATGTACAACGGCGACCAGAGTCGCAAACAGGTGCTGATTGAGCACGGCTTTCGCCTGCCGAGCGCCGCGGATAACCGCCCTCTCAAAGGGGAGGAGTTTTGGCACAAGGCCCGCCAAACCATTTTCGTGAGCGCCACCCCTGGCGACTGGGAACTTAACCACAGCCAAGGCCAGGTGGTGGAGCAAGTGATCCGGCCCACCGGCGTGTTGGATCCCATCGTGGAGGTGCGCCCCACCGATGGGCAGGTCGACGACCTGCTGGGTGAAATCCGGCTGAGGGCCGACCGCAGCGAGCGCGTGCTGGTCACCACCCTGACCAAGCGCATGGCTGAGGATCTCACCGATTATCTGGCCGAAAATGGTGTGCGGGTGCGTTATCTCCACTCTGAGATCCACTCGATTGAACGCATCGAGATCATTCAGGATCTCCGCAACGGTGAGTTTGACGTGCTGGTGGGCGTGAACCTCCTACGCGAAGGCCTGGATCTGCCGGAGGTGTCGCTGGTGGCGATCCTCGATGCCGACAAGGAGGGCTTCCTGCGAGCCCAGCGCTCCCTGATCCAGACGATCGGCCGGGCCGCGCGGCATGTCAGTGGTGTGGCCCTCCTCTATGCCGACACCCTCACCGAGAGCATGGAGAAGGCGATCGGCGAAACGGAACGGCGACGCGCGATCCAGCAGACCTATAACGAGAAGCATGGGATCACCCCCCAACCTGCCGGCCGCCGGGGCGGCAACGCCATCTTGGCGTTTCTGGAAGTCTCTCGCCGTCTCAACGATGAACAGCTGCAACAGGCCAGCGAGCAGGCTGAAAAGAATGAGGTTCCCCTGGAATCCCTGCCCGAGCTGATCACCCAATTGGAGGAGCGCATGAAAACGGCAGCCGCCCGCCTCGATTTCGAAGAAGCCGCCCAGCTGCGGGATCGCATCAAAACGCTGCGGCAGAAGCTGGTGGGGCGCCCATGATCCTCTCCCTCAGCCAGCGGCGGGTGCTGATCGGCTGCGGGGCCGCCGTGGCAGGCCTGTGGGGTGCTCTGCTCCTGGCCCCCAGCCTCCTGCCTCGCCTGGCCTCCACCGAACTCGCCGCCGCGGTGCGCGATCGGGTGGACAGCCTCACAGGCCCCCCACCCCTGGCCCAGGCAGCGCCGGCGGCCGAGTCGGAGCTGCGCCGGGCGATGCCGATGGGGGTGTACTGGCCGGGCGAATATCTCCACACCGACCCGGCCAAACCCGGACGCATCGATTGGGCTCAGGTGGAACGCGCCCTCGATGATCTGGCATCCCGCCATGTCACAGCGATCTGGCTGACCCACCGCTCAGCCGGCCAGACCGCCGCCTTTGCCCGCCGGGCCCATCGGCGGGGCATTGTCGTGGTGGCCTCCATCGCCGAACTGGCCGGAGAGCTGCCCAAGGTGCGGCGCGGCAATCACCCCCTGCTGATCCCTAACACGCTGGCGGCCTGGGGCGATGCCCCCAGACCCCTGGCCTGGGGGCTGGGCGATGAACCGCGCACCGCCTACATGAACGAGATGGCGGCTTACGTCGCCGCCTGGCGACGGCTGGCTCCCAAGGAGCCCCTCACCACCGTGGTCATGCACCGCGATCTCAAAGCGGCGGCGGCCGTGGGCTTTGATGCTCTAGCGATGGATGTCTACCCCTTCTTCAGCGCCGGCAATCCCAATGCCTACGCCGGCTCCCATCGCCGGGCCTGGATTGGCAACACCGACCGACTGCAACGCTCCGTGGCCGTGCCCTGGATGATGGGACAGGCCTTCCAGGAACCGTGGGGGCCCTTCCGCGTCAGCCCCCAGGGCAACATCGTGTATCTCCCGGGTTCAGCCCCCCACTGGGTGATGCCCACTCCAGCTCAGATTCGCTGGCAGACCTTCTCCGCGGTAGCCCGTGGCGCCAAAGGCATGTTCTATTTCGCCTATCGGCTGAAACCTTCACCGCGGCTGCGCGGGAATCCCGCCGCCACCCTGCCGGCCCGGGTCACCACCGTGACCGATTCCGGCGCTCCGATGGGGCTGGTGCACTTCGATGGCCGCCCCACCGCCCAGTTGGAGGCCATGGGCGAAGCGTTCGGCTGGATTCAGCGGCAGCGAGCCATCCTGGCGCCCCTGAAGCTGGCCCCCCCTGCCGAGCAGCCGGTGGTACCCGATCCATTCGCCAGCGGACATGTGGCCTCGGTGCTGATGCATCCAACCAGCGGGCAGCGCTATCTCATGGTGGTTTCGAGCCACACGCCCCCCAGCAGCGCGGCCCCGAGGGCAGCCGCGCCGGTTCAGGTGCCGGTGGTGCTCCCTGGGGCGGTGAAGGGTCTGCGACGGCTCGATGGCAGCGGCAGCCAGCCACTCAGCAAGGTTGCCCGGGGCCTGCGCACCAGCGTGAGCCTGCCGCCTGGGAGGGCTGCCCTGTTCGCGGTGAGCGACCGCTGATTTCAGGCCGGCGCCTCCGTGCCTTGGGCCTGGTGCTGCACCGCGCCACCCAGGCCGAAGGCCCGGTGCACAACCTGCAGGGCGCGCACGCCTTCGGCAGCAGGCACCACGCAGCTGGTGCGAATTTCACTGGTGGCGATCAGTTCGATGTTGATGCCGGCATCGGCCAGGGCCCGAAACATGCGGGCGGCAGTGCCAGTGGTGGAAGCCATACCGGCCCCCACCGCGCTGACGCGGGCGATAGCCTCTCCCTCCTCAAAGCGGGCCCCTGGCCAGCTGGCGAGCAGTGCTGCCAAGGCCCGCTCAGCCCGGTCGCGGTCTTCACGCTTGAGAGTGAAGCTCATGTCACGGCTGAGCTGGTCGCCGCGGCCGTGGCTGCGCTCCGACTGCATGATGGCGTCCACGCTGATGCCGGCGTCGGCCAGTGCGCGACACACGGCTGCGGCGGTGCCGGGCCGGTCGGGTACTCGGCGCACGGCCACCTGGGCCTGATCGCGATCAAGGGCCACCCCTCGCACCGCCGGCCCCTGGGCGGTGGCCACGAGTGGACCATGGCGCAGCTGCTGATCCACCAGCTCGAAGGCCTGAGCCACGGCCCGCAGGGCCTTGGTGCCGAGGCTTCCGTCTACCACGCAGCTCACCTTCACCTCGCTGGTGGCGATCAGCCGCACATTGATCCCGGCCCGAGCCAGGGTGTCGAACAGGCGGGCCGCCACACCGGGGCGGCCCATGATGCCGGCCCCGGCGATGCTCACCTTGGCCATGGCCGCTTCGGCCCCGAGCATGGCTCCATCGGCGCCCATCGCCGCCAGCACCTCACGGCACACCAGCTGAGCCCGATCACGCTCCGCATCGGCCACGGTGAAGGCGATGTCGTTGCTGCTGCCCTCATGGGTGGCCTGCACGATCAGATCAACGTTGACTCCGGCCTCCCCCAAGGCCTCAAACAAGCGCGCCGCCACCCCGGGCTGATCGGGCACATGGGCCAGGGCCAGAACGGCCTGATCGGCTTCCAGCTCTGCTGCGTCTACCGGACGGCCCAGCTCCAGGCCCTCGCTGCCGATCGGCCGCGGCGCACCGCTGGTGAGCCGGGTGCCGGGAGCATCGCTCCAGCTGGAGCGCACCACCAGCGGCACCCCGTAATTGCGGGCGATCTCAACGGCCCGGGGATGCAACACGGCCGCTCCCAGGCTGGCCAGTTCCAGCATCTCGTCGCAGGTCACCGTTTCCATGAGCTGGGCATCGGCCACACGCCGCGGATCGGTGGTGAGCACGCCGGGCACGTCGGTATAGATCTCGCAGGCGTCGGCCTCCAGAGCCGCCGCCAGGGCCACGGCCGACGTATCGGACCCACCCCGGCCCAGGGTGGTGATCTCCGGGATGCCGCCATGGCCGCTGCTGGTGCCCTGAAAGCCGGCCACCACCACCACATGGCCATCGTCGAGCAACCGCTGGATCCGGTCGGTGCGAATCTCGAGAATCCGGGCTCGGCCATGGGCTGATTCGGTCACGATGCCGGCCTGGGTGCCCGTCATCGACACCGCTGGCACCCCCAGGGCCTGCAGCCCCATGGCGAGCAACGCAATGGAGATCTGCTCGCCGGTGGCCAGGAGCATGTCCATCTCGCGGCGCGGCGGGTCGCTGCTGATGCTGCGCGCCAGGCCTGTGAGTTCATCGGTGGTGTGCCCCATTGCCGACACCACGATCACCAGGTCGTGACCCTCGTCGCGACAGGCTGCAATCCGCCTGGCCACCGCTTGGATGCGCCCGGCATCCGCCACGGAGGTGCCCCCAAACTTCTGAACCAGCAGGGCCATCCCGGCGAATCGCGCTGCTGCCGATTATCGGCATCCGTCAGCCCGAGAGGCCTGCGGGGGCCCCGCCCAGCAGGAAACCGTCGCGGAAAGCGGGGCCGGGTTCCCGGCCCCGCTTAAGGGCCACCTCCACCTCCAGCACCTGATGGAGCAGGCGGAGCAGGTGATCGCTGGAGCGGTTGCGGATCTGCTTGCGCATCACGTAGATCCGCTTCGGGTTACCGACGCCGGCTGCCTTGGCGATGGTAGCCACGTCGTGTTCGCCGCTGGCCTCGAGCAGAGCCACCCAGAGCCAGCCGCGGATCTGACCGGTGAGCGTGGCCACGATGCGCAGGGCCGGTTCCGCCGCCTCAAGCAAGTGATCCACCAGGGCGATGGCCTCGGCGGGTTGACCGGCCAGCAGGGCATCGCCCACAGCGAGGGCGCTGGTGGCCTGGCCAGCCACCAGGGCGCCCACACCGGCGGCCGTGATCGGCGCGGAGCCGCCCCCCTCCAGGGCCAGCTTGGCCAGCTCGCTCTCCAGGCGGGCGCTGTCGCTGCCGATCGCCTCCGCCAGGGCGATGGCGGCCGCCGGATCCACAGCCAGCCCCATCTGCCGGGCGGTGCGCTGCACCAGCTCCACCTGTCCGGCTCCGTCCCAGATGGCCGGCAAGCTGAAGCTCCGCTCCTCCGCCACGGCCCGCAGGGCTTTGGTGGTGCGCAGACGGGCATCGGGCTTGCCCTCGCTCACCAGCAGCAGATGGGCCGCGGCCGGGATCAACGGCAGCGCGGCCTCGAGGGCAGCGGCCAGCTCCGGCGGGCAAGCACTGCAGAAGGGGCTGCGTTGCAGCACCACCAACCGGGCGCCACCGGCAAACGGGGGGGTTCGGGCCTCCTCCAGGGCGCGGAGCGCCTGGTCAACAGCGCTGCCATCGAGCCGGCTGAGATTGAGGGTGGCCCAGGCTGGATCCACCAGCTGATTCACCAGCTCCTCCACGGCCCTGCCGCGGGCTGCGCCATCGTCGCCCCAGAAGAGGTGGATCGGCATGGCGACCTCGGCGGCAGGTCGATCCTGTCATGCCCGCCCATGATGGCCCTGTTGCGTGGCGCCCTGAGGCCGATGACAACCGGCTTCGATCACCCCATTTTTGTGGAGAGCATCCGCCGCATCCGCGAGGCCCTGGGCCCCACGGGCCTGGCTGGAGCCGAACGCGACGTGCTGGAACGGCTGGTGCACAGCGGCGGCGACCTGAGCCTGGCCGGCGATCTGCGCTGCGGCCCCGGAGCCTGTGTGCAGGGTCAGGAGGCCCTGGCCGCCGGCGCGGTGATTCTCACCGACACCGCCATGGCCGCGGCGGCGGTAGCCCCGATGGCGCGGCGCACCTTTGCCAATCCGGTGCATGCGGTGCTCACCTGGGCCCCGGAGCAGCCCCCCGTGGGCGGCACCCGCAGCGCCGCCGGCATGGCGGCCGCACTGGCGGCCCATCCGGGGGCCGTGGTGCTGATCGGCAGCGCCCCCACCGCCCTCGAGGCCTTGATCGACCGTGTGGAACGCGGCCTGGTGCCGCCACCAGCCCTCGTGATCGGCATGCCGGTGGGTTTTGTGGGAGTCGCGGAAAGCAAGCGGCGGCTGGCCGCCAGTGCGCTACCCCAGATCCGCCTGGATGGCAGCCGCGGCGGTGCGGCGCTGGTGGCGGCGGCGGCCAATGCCCTTCTGCGGCGGGCCTGGCTCGATCAGGCCACCTGAAGACCCACCGCCACGTGACTGTTGGCTTCGATGCGGCCCAGCACCTGACGGGCGCGCAGCACCACCGCTGCCGGCACGCCCGCCAGCCTGGCGGCCTCGATGCCGTAGCTGCGGCTGGCGCCACCGGCCACCACCCGGTGCAGAAACACCAGGGCGTCGCCGGTTTCCTCCACCAGCACCTGGGCATTGGCCACGTTGGGCATCAGCTCGGCCAGTTCGTTGAGCTCGTGATAGTGGGTGGCGAAGATGGTGCGAGCTCCCAAGGCACCGGCCAGGTGCTCCGCCACGGCCCAGGCGATCGCCAGGCCATCGAAGGTGGCCGTGCCGCGCCCGATCTCATCGAGCAACACCAGGGAGCGGTCGCTGGCATGGTGAAGGATGTTGGCGGTTTCGGCCATCTCCACCATGAAGGTGGACTGACCGGCGGCGAGGTCGTCAACAGCGCCCACCCTGGTGAAGATGCGATCGGCGATGCCCAACCGGGCCCTGGTGGCGGGCACCCAGCTGCCGATCTGGGCCATCAGCTGCAGGAGGCCGCTCTGACGCAGGTAACAGCTTTTGCCGCTGGCGTTGGGACCGGTGAGCACGATCAGATCGGGATGGGGCGCCGCGCCGAGGGCAAGGTCGTTGGCCGTGAAGGAACCATCGGCCAACAGCTGCTCCACCACAGGGTGCCGCCCGCCTTCGATCACCAGCTCACGTGCCGGGCTGATGGCGGGGCGGCAGTAGGCCTGGGTGGCGGCCACCTCGGCGAGGGAGACGAGGGCATCGAGCTCGGCCACCAGTCTGGCGGCGGCACGGATGGCTGCCGCCTGCTCACCCACTACGGCGCGCAGCTCGCTGAACAGTTCGAGTTCCCGCTGGGCCGCACGCGTCCGCAATTGCAGAATCTGTCCCTCTCGAGCCCGCAGCTCTGGGGTGACGAAGCGCTCCTCGTTGGCCAGGGTCTGGCGGCGGATCCAGTGCTCCGGCACCCGGCCAGCCCGGGCCCGGCTCACCGCCAGATAGTAGCCAAAGGTGCGGTGGTACTGCAGACGCACGCTGGGAATACCACTCACCAGCCGTTCGGCCCGCTCCTGGTCGGCCAACCACTGGTCCTGTTCGTCCAGCTGGTTGCGTAGGTCATCGAGGCGATCGTCCACACCGTCGTGAATCAGTCCCCCCTCGCTGAGGGTGAGGGGGGGCGTGTCGACCAGCACATGGCGCACCCGGTCGGCCAGGGCCTCCAGGTGGGGCCAGGGGCGGCTCAAGACCGCCAAAGGGGCACTGGTGGCTCCATCGAGCAGGGCGGCCAGCCGGGGCAACCGCTCCAGGCCATCGGCAAGGGCCACCAGATCGCGAGCCGAGGCCGTGCCGGCACCGGCGCGGCCCGCCAGGCGCTCCAGATCACCCATCGGTCGCAGCAGGCGGCGCAGACCGAGGCGCAACGCACGCCGTTCCACCAGGTCTGCCACACCATCCTGGCGCGCCAGGATGGTGGAAAGGTCCACCAAAGGAGCCTCGATCCAGCGCCGCAGACAGCGGCCACCCATCGCGGTCATGGTGCGATCGAGCGCCCAGAGCAGAGAACCGTGCAGGTCGCCACCGAGCTGGGTGCGGGTGAGTTCCAGATTGCGCCGCGTCTGGGCATCGAGCACCAGCTGGTCGCCGGCGAACCACAGCCGGGGAGGATCCAGGGGCACGGCAGCGCCGGCCTGGGTGTCGTCGAGATAGGAGAGCAGCCCACCAGCAGCGCGCAGAGCCAGGGGGGCTTCGCCCAGTCCAAGGCCTTCCAGGGTGGCCAGGCGAAACCGAGCCAAGAGGGTGCGACGGGCTTCGGGGGCGCTGAAGGGGGTGCGAGCCAGATCGGTGGGAACGAGGCCCTCGGGGCACCAGCTGCCGCCGCTCAGCCCCGGGCCGATCAGTTCAGCGGGCTCGAGCTGGAGCAGTTCTTGATGCAGCCCAGCCCGGCCACACCGTTCCGTGAGCCGGAACTCGCCGGTGCTGACGTCAGCCACGGCAAGCCCCCAGCGCTCGTCGTCCAGCACCACGGCGCAGAGCCAGTTGTTGCGCCGGGCGGCCAGCATGCCGTCGTCGAGCACCGTGCCGGGGGTGAGCACCCGGGTGATCTCGCGCCGCAGCAGGGTGCCCCGCGTGGGCGTGGCCTCCATCTGATCGCAGAGCGCCACACTGAAGCCGCGGCGAATCAGATCCGCGCAGTAGCGCTCGGCCGCGTGGTGGGGCAGGCCAGCCATGGGCACCCGACCGATCCCCTTGCCCCCCTCCTTACCGGTGAGGGTGAGCTCCAGAAGCCGCGAGAGCAGAATCGCGTCGTCGAAGAAGCACTCGTAGAAGTCGCCGAGGCGGTAGAGCAGCACCCGTTCCGGGTGCGCCTGCTTCAGCTCCACGTAGTGGCGCAGCATCGGCGTCAGAGCAGCGGCCTCCACCAGGCTGTGGTGGTGCCAGCGGGGCTGGTCATCGTCGGGCTCGGGCGCCGGGTCTTGCGCAGCCGGCGGCGATTGGGTGGGGGTAGCCCTGGGGCGCCGGCGAGGAGCCGGCGATGGCGGCGCCGCGGTCTCGGCCTGGGCGCCGAACAGATCGCCCTGCACGCCGGCGATGGCCACCAGCGAGAGCTGCAAACCCGACTCCGCGGCTGGGCTGGCGGGCACGGGTTCGGCCAAATCACGCAGGCAGCAGATACCAATGCTAGCCGCGCCCGCCCACCACTCCCCCATCTGTGGCCGCATCGGCTGCTCCAACCACCACCCGTAGTGGGGCTCCCACAACATGTGACGGATGCAGCCGCCGCTCCCCTGAGGCCTGGCGCCGTCGTGTGAGAATCCGCCCACTGCCCAGATCCAGCCGTCCATGCAGATCCTCAACACGCTCACCGTTCTGGCGCTGGTTGTGCTCTCCTTCGCCCTGGTGGTGGCTGTGCCGGTGCTCTACGCCAGCAGCCAAGACAGCGGCCGCTCCAACCGCCTGATCCTGCTGGGGGGCCTGGCGTGGGTGGCGCTGGTGCTGCTCAACTGGGGCATGAGTTTCTTCGTGGTCTGAATCCCTTGACGATCTTTGAGGGCCGTTTCACGGATGCCGCCTCCCTGCGCATCGGCGTGGTTGTGGCCCGTTTCAACGACCTCGTGTCAACGCGGCTGATGAGCGGCTGCCTCGATTGCCTGTCGCGCCACGGCATCGACACGTCCACCGACAGCACCCAGCTGGATGTGGCCTGGGTGCCGGGCAGCTTTGAAATCCCCCTCGTGGCCCAGCAGATGGCCGCGAGCGGCCGGTATCAGGTGCTGATCACCCTGGGCGCCGTGATCAGGGGCGACACGCCGCATTTCGATGTGGTGGTAGCCGAGGTCAGCAAGGGGGTGGCCGCCGTGGCTCGAGCTACCGGCGTGCCGGTGATTTTTGGTGTGCTCACCACCGACACCCTGCAGCAGGCGCTGGAACGGGCCGGCATCAAGAGCAACCTGGGCTGGAGCTATGGCCTCCAAGCGCTGGAGATGGGCAGCCTCATGGCGGCCCTGCCGCGATGACCCCCCCGGGGATTTGACCGGTGGGCCCTCCGTGGTGCATGCTTGGCTCATCGGCAGCCAAGCCGGCTGCGGGTGTAGCTCAGTGGTAGAGCGTCACCTTGCCAAGGTGAATGTCGCGCGTTCGAATCGCGTCACCCGCTTGTTTCATAGCACAAAGGTTTCCCGCCCTTTTGTGTGATCGGCTCCGGCCCAGATTTCCATTCTCTTCGCGGCGATGGATCCATCCATCAACGATCGCGACGCATCAGGGTCTGACCCTCCACGGGGCTGAAGCCGAGCCGCTGGTAGAAGGCGGCACCATTGCTGGTCATCAGGTACACCCGCTCCACCTGGCGCAACGCCGGCGCGTCCAGCAGCCGTTCCACCAGGCGTCGGCCGAGCCCCTGGCCCCGCTGCTGCTCCGCCACCACCACATCCCACAGAGTGGCTCGAAAGAGGCCGTCGCTGCTGGCCCGGCCGAAGCCCACCAGGCGCGATCCCTCCCAGGCGCTCACGGCGGCCTGACTGGCCGCCAGCATGCGCGCCAACTGGGCGCGGCTGCGACCGCGAGCCCAGAAGCTGTGGTCATCCAGGAGCTGCTGCAACGGCCGCAGATGACGCAGCCGCAAGCCCCAGGCTCCCGGGCCATGCAGCACCACCCGGGCCGGAGACGCTGTTGCAGGGTAGGGGCGGTTCAGGGTGACGCCACGGCGCCTGCCGATCCTCGCTCCCGGCGGTTCCGCGGGCCATAAGCCATCCACATCCCTTGGCCCGCCTGGAATCTGGGGCCACAAACACGGGAATTGCGGTGATAGGGTGACCGATCTTGGCTCCTCCTTACCCCATGCTCAAGCTGCTGCTGGGTGATCCCAATGCCCGCAAGCTGAAGCGCTACCAGCCCCTGGTGTCCGACATCAACCTGCTGGAAGAGGAGATTGAGCCCCTCTCCGACGACGAGCTCAGGGGGCTGACCGGTGAATTCCGGCAAAAGCTGGCCAACGCCGGCGGAGAAGCCGCACGCCAGCGCCAGGCGCTGGATGAGCTGTTGCCGCAGGCGTTTGCGGTAGTGCGGGAGGCGGGCCGGCGAGTGCTGGGCATGCGCCACTTTGATGTGCAGCTGATCGGCGGCATGGTGCTGCACGAGGGCCAGATCGCCGAGATGAAAACCGGGGAAGGCAAAACCCTTGTGGCCACCCTGCCGGCGTACCTGAATGCCCTCACGGGTCGCGGTGTGCACGTGGTCACGGTCAACGACTATCTGGCACGGCGCGATGCCGAGTGGATGGGTCAGATCCACCGCTTTCTGGGTCTGTCGGTGGGCCTGATTCAGCAAGACATGTCACCCGATGAACGGCGACGGAATTACGCTTGCGACATCACATACGCGACCAACTCCGAGCTCGGCTTTGACTATCTTCGAGACAATATGGCGACGGATATCGCCGATGTCGTGCAGCGTGATTTTCATTACTGCATTATCGACGAAGTTGACTCGATTCTGATCGACGAAGCTCGCACCCCCTTGATCATTTCAGGGCAGATTGAGCGACCGCAGGAAAAATATGTTCAAGCCGCCGCCATCGCAGCCCAGCTTGAGCGAGCTGCTGAAATGGGCAAAGACGGCATTGACCCTGAGGGCGATTACGAAGTCGACGAGAAACAACGGAACGTTACTCTTACAGACGAAGGCTACGACAAAGCCGAAAAGTTACTACAGGTTAGCGATCTCTACGATCCCGCCAATCCCTGGGCTCATTTCATCAACAATGCCCTTAAAGCCAAGGAGCTTTTCATCAAGGATGTCAACTACATCGTGCGTGGCCAGGATGCCGTCATCGTCGATGAGTTTACAGGTCGTGTGATGCCTGGTCGTCGCTGGAGCGACGGCTTGCACCAAGCCGTAGAAGCCAAAGAAGATCTGCCGATTCAACCGGAAACCCAGACACTGGCCAGCATCACCTACCAAAATTTCTTTCTGCTCTATCCGCGTCTCGCGGGCATGACGGGCACGGCAAAAACAGAGGAGGTGGAATTCGAGAAAACGTATAAACTCGAAGTGACCATTGTGCCCACCAATCGCAATCGTTCTCGCGTCGACTGGGCTGATCAGGTGTACAAAACGGAAGCCGCCAAGTGGCAGGCTGTCGCGAAAGAAACGGCCGAGGTGCACCGCTCCGGCAGGCCGGTGCTGGTCGGCACCACCAGCGTGGAAAAGTCGGAACTGCTCTCCGCGCTTCTGGCCGAGCAACAGGTGCCTCACAACCTGCTCAATGCCAAACCCGAAAATGTGGAGCGGGAGGCCGAAATCGTGGCCCAGGCTGGGCGTTCCGGGGCTGTCACCATCGCCACCAACATGGCCGGTCGCGGCACCGACATCATTCTGGGTGGCAACAGCGATTACATGGCCCGATTGAAGCTGCGGGAGGTTTTGCTCCCCCGTTTGGTGCGCCCGGAGGAGAGCCATCGCCCTCCGGTGCCCCTGCAGCGGTCGGCAACCCCGGAATCCGGCGGAGGCTTTGGGGCAGCGGCCCCTGGGCGTCACGCCCCCAGCGAAACCAAGGCCATCGGCCTGCTTTACCCCTGCGCCCTCACCCAAGACACCAGCGATGCCCTGGTGGTTCTGGCCCATGATCTGGTGAAGGCCTGGGGCGATCGCGCCCTCACCGTGCTGGAACTTGAGGATCGCATCGCCCAGGCCGCTGAGAAAGCGCCCACGAGCGATCCCCAGATCCAGCGCCTTCGCGATCTGATCGGCTTAGTGAAAGTGGAATATGACCAGGTGGTGAAACAGGAGGAGGGCCAGGTGCGTTCGGCCGGTGGCTTGCATGTGATTGGCACCGAACGCCATGAATCCCGCCGAGTCGACAACCAGCTTCGCGGTCGAGCAGGCCGCCAGGGTGACCCAGGAAGCACGCGATTTTTCCTCTCTCTCGAAGACAATCTCCTGCGGATCTTTGGCGGCGATCGGGTGGCAAGCCTGATGAACGCCTTTCGCGTTGAAGAAGATATGCCCATTGAATCGGGCATGCTGACCCGATCCCTAGAAGGCGCACAAAAGAAAGTCGAAACTTACTATTACGATATTCGCAAGCAGGTTTTTGAATACGATGAAGTGATGAACAATCAACGCAAAGCCGTTTATGCAGAGCGCCGACGCGTTCTAGAGGGACGCCAACTGAAACAGCAGGTCATCGGCTACGGCGAGCGCACCATCAGCGATATTGTTGAAGCCTACGTGAACCCTGAGCTCCCGCCGGAAGAATGGGACCTCAGCCAGCTGGCCAGCAAAGTTAAGGAGTTTGTTTACCTGCTGGAAGACCTTCAGGCCGAACAGCTCCAAGGCCTGTCGATGGATGAGCTCAAAGCCTTCCTTCAGGAGCAGATGCGCAATGCCTACGACGTGAAGGAAGGGCAGATTGATCAGCAGCGGCCGGGTTTGATGCGAGAAGCCGAGCGCTTTTTTATCTTGCAGCAGATCGATACCCTTTGGCGCGAACACCTCCAGGCCATGGATGCTCTGCGTGAATCGGTCGGCCTACGGAGCTACGGCCAAAAAGATCCGCTGATCGAGTACAAGAACGAGGGCTACGATATGTTCCTCGAGATGATGACCCAAATGCGTCGCAATGTGATTTACTCGATGTTTATGTTCCAGCCCCAATTAGCACAGCCGGTGGAGTCTTTAGCCTGAGCTCCACCGCCTCTTCAAAGGCTAGGTCAAGCTGGCAAGGGCCCTCCCAGAAGCTTGAATGGCCCAGAGTTCGCTATAAACTCCACCCCTCGATACCAGCTCCTCATGGGTGCCCTGTTCGACGATTCTGCCCTCCTGTAGTACGCAGATCAGATCAGCAGAAACAATGGTGCTCAAACGGTGGGCAATCACCAGCACGGTATGCCCCTGCTCAAAGTGTTGTAGAGCCTCTTGAACCAAGCGTTCGCTATGACTATCGAGGGCACTGGTTGCTTCATCCAGGATCAGCAATTCAGGGTTGCGCAAAAATGCCCTTGCCAGAGAAATGCGCTGCCGTTGGCCTCCACTGAGCCGATAACCACGCTCGCCTACGAAAGTATCGTAACCCTCGGGTAAGGTCTCAATGAAACCATTGGCTTGGGCAAGCTGTGCCGCGGCTTCAATTTCTTGGCGGGTTGCCTCCGGACGACCGTAGGCAATGTTGTCAGCGAGAGAGGCGTTGATGAGCGAGGTGTCTTGACTGACAACACCCAGTTGTTGTTGCCAGGTGATGAGGTCGAGGGTAGCCAGATCTTGGCCATCGATCAGCACCTGACCGTCAGTCGGTTCGTACAGGCCGACAAGCAGATCAGCGATGGAGCTTTTGCCTGCACCACTGGGGCCAACAAGAGCCACAGTCTGACCGCGTCCTATCGTGAGATTGATTCCCTGGACGGCAGGGGAATGGCTCTCCTCGTAACACAAGCTGACATTCTCCAGGCGAATGCTGTGTTGAAGCTGGCGGAAAGGCAGGCCGCCACGCCGGCGGAGTTCAATGTTTTCATCCGATTGAACTTCGTTGAGGAAGTCAATGGGAGCCTGGTTGCTCTGGAGGAGTGAATAGGCATAGGCAACGTTGGACATGCGCGCATTAAGGCGCTGCAAACCAATGACAAACGTCACCAAGTTAGGGATGAGCCCACCAATGCGGCCTGCGACAAGGTAGACACCCACGCCAGCAAACAAACCGACCGCGGCCATGGGCAGAAATGTACTCACCGGTGTCACCAGATTGGTGAGTTCGCCATGACGCCTCAGCGTTTGCTCAAGCTGATCGGCGGTGGCCCGCATTTTGACATTGGCTTGATCGATCTCGCCACTGCTGTGCAGAAGGCGCAGGTTTTGGAGATTTTCGTTGATTTTGCAGCTTACATCCAGAAGAACATTTTCAAGCCGATAGGAGGTGTCTTTGATCGGCCCGAGCGCCACCTTGAGAAGCACCGTAATCAAGACAACTGCAATACCAACGACAACCAACAACCAAGGAGACAAACTGATCAGCAGCAACACATACATGACAGACATGATACTGCTAAGCACCATGTTATTGATCCAAACAATTTGCTTGGAAATCACCAATGGACCTTGATCTGTCTGCTTAATGAGATAACCCATTCTATGGCTACTTGCGCAGGCAAAGGACATATCCAAAATTCGGCTATGAATATCAGCCTTGATGCGCGCCGTACAGCGGGCGGCCAGATGGCTGGCGCTCACCGCATTGAAATACTGCGATGCGGCCGCCATGGCCTGCAAAACAACCCATGCAATAATGAGTAATACAAATTGCGCCTTGGGAGAAATGCTCGATAAAAACAAAGGCAACCCGGGGATGAAGCCAATCAATGGCTGGGCGAACCAGTCCATTTGGGCTGGCTTTGACATCAAAGCAACCGCTGTATAGATGACACCCAATGTCATGGCGTCAAGAAACGCCTGGCCCACGCCGGTGCTGAGATTAATGGCGATTAAATGCCACTGTTCCCTGGCGGTGCGCCGCATCAACCTCGCCACAGGCGCAGAACCCAACAAAATGCCCTGCAAGGGGGTCAGCAATCGCCTCATGAGACTTGAGACCACAGGTGCAGGCTAGGATTGGGCATATGAAATCATGCATCCACAATCCATCCTAGCTGAGGCATGGCGAGCGTTGACGCCCCACGTTCTATTCACCGCGTGAAGTCTCCGAATCCGGATCGCCGTAAAGGTCCAGAATCTCCTTGTCGAGGAGATTCTGCGCTTGGCCAGTGAAGGATTCCACCATGGCGTCCGATGTGCTCAGCTGACGCAGGGAAGCCCGCAGGCCGTTCACTTCATTCTCCAGGCCATCGATGCGCTCCATCAGGTTGCGAATCACCCGGGCCTCGGCATCGGGCAGGGCCGAATGGGCCAGAGGGTCGATACGCACGCCCGACTGGTGAATCACCCGACCAGGAATACCCACCACTGTGCAATCGGGACCCACATCGCGCAGCAGAACGGAGCCAGCGCCGATGCGGGTGTTCGCTCCCACGGAGATCGCCCCGAGCACCTTGGCACCGGCGCCCACCACCACGTTGTCCATCAAGGTGGGATGGCGCTTACCGAGCTGTTTGCCGGTACCTCCCAGGGTCACCCCTTGGTAAAGCAGGCACTGGTTGCCGATCACAGCCGTTTCGCCGATCACCACGCCCATGCCGTGATCGATGAAGACCCCCTTGCCGATCACGGCGCCAGGGTGGATCTCCACGCCGGTGAGCAGCCGTCCCAGCTGGCTCAGCAGGCGGGGCAGCAAGGGCAGTCTGGCGCGCCAGAGGCGATGGCTGAGGCGGTGCAGGCTGAGGGCATGCAGACCCGGATAACAGAGCAGGATCTCCAGGGTGCTGCGGGCTGCGGGGTCCCGCTCCCTGATAATCGCCAGGTCGGCGCGGATGGCGTCCAGCATGGGCGGTGGGAGAGCGACGTCAGCCGGCCATGTGGCCGATTTCCTTACGCAGCAGATCGATGCTGGCCGTGCCGAGGTAGCTCTGGGCGCAGTGCACCACCGGCAGACGCATCAACTGGGCCCGGTTCTGGCGCAGGGTCTGCTCCACCAGTGGCAGGCTCGGCCGATCGCAGAGCACATGGCTGGCGGCGCGCAGCAGCGCCAGGAGCCGGCTGCCGGTGTCGGGGTTGGCCGTCATCACCAGCAGTTCATTGCCCCGCAGGCTGTGAAGAATCACCTCGGCAGCGCGGAGAATCCCAGGGCTGATGCTCACCAAGCCCACACAACTGCCCTGGCGCAGTTCCTTGAGCATATCCAGCTCATGGCGAAAGTCGTTGAGGTCCACGGCCACAGCACGCACGCCGTGGCGGCGGGCGATGTCCTCCACGGG
This sequence comes from Cyanobacteriota bacterium, assembly GCA_035285645.1. Classification (GTDB taxonomy): domain Bacteria; phylum Cyanobacteriota; class Cyanobacteriia; order PCC-6307; family Cyanobiaceae; genus Cyanobium. The sequence goes on from JAYKGR010000057.1 coordinate 21,273, forward strand.
TTGCAGGAAGTAACGGCTGGTCACCACGGTGCCCTTGCTGGCGCTCTGCAGCACCGCCTCCAGCTCCTCCATCGGCACCACCTCCACCGGTACCTCGAGATTGGGGGTGAGCTCCTCGGCGATCAGCATCGAGGCGCCGATGTCCTCCCGAGGGGTGCTCACCAGCACGCGGGCCCCGCAACGCAGCCGCCAATCGATCTCCCGGGTGAACAGCTCACGGGCCTGCTGCAGGGTGCAGCCGGCATTGAGCAGGCCGTCCACGCTTTGGCGCACGTCGCGGTCAATGTCGGGCAAGGCCCGCTGGCGGGGGCCGGCAGGGGCCCGCAGCTCACGGGGTTTCTGCTGGTCGCGCACATAGATGCCCGAACCGGCCATCGCCTCCACCACCCCGTCTGTTTCCAGCTGGCGGTACACCTTGCTGATCGTGTTGCGGTGCAGTCCGGTCTGCATGGCCAGCTGGCGGGTGCTGGGCAACCGATGGCCGGGCGGGTAATGGCGAGCGGCGATGGCAAAGCAGATCTGGTTGTAGAGCTGCGTGGATGCCGGGATGTCGCTCTCCTGCTGGATATGGAATCGCACGCTGGTGCTGGGCCAGATGAGTTGCCGGCCACCCTACGGAGCTTTTGCCCCCGTGACAATTGGCTCGTTGGCATAGGAGGCTGTGCCGGTTGTCAGCGGGCTGGTCTCCAGCCGGGATGTCCATGCCTTCGGCCCGTGCCAACTGGGTTGCCGTGCCCCTCACGGGTGAGGAGGGATCGCTGCGCTGCTGGTGGTCCCGGCCGGCCGACGAGCCGCCCCGTGCGGCCGTGCTGGTGTTGCCGGAAGTGTTTGGCGTGAATGGCTGGGTGCGCTCGGTGGCCGACCGTCTGGCCGCGGAGGGCTATGCCGCCCTGGCGGTGCCCCTGTTTCACCACACGGCACCGGAGCTGGATCTGGGCTACAGCAAGGCCGATCTGCAGCGTGGTCGATCCCATAAGGAGCGCACCAGCGCCCACCGCCTCCTGGCCGACCTCAGGCATGCCATCGCTTGGCTGGAAGCCCAGGCCGCACCGCTGGCTCTGGGCTGTGTGGGCTTCTGTTTCGGGGGCCACATGGCCCTGCTCGCCGCCACCCTGCCCCAGGTGCGTACCACCTGCAGTTTCTACGGTGCCGGCGTTGCCAGCGGACGGCCCGGTGGCGGCCCGCCCACCCTTGCCGTGGTGCCGGAGATCCGCGGCGCTCTGCTCTGCGTCTATGGCTCCCAGGACCCCCTGATCCCCGCTGCGGACGTGGAGGCAGCGCAGCAGGCGCTGACGGCTGCCGACGGCCGTCATCGGGTGCGCGTGCTGGATGCAGGCCACTGCTTTCTCTGCGAAGCCCGGGCCGACTACAACCCCGTTGCCGCTCAGCAGGGGTGGCAGGAGATGCTGCACTGGTTGGCCCTGCATCTGGGAGCGAGCGCCGCCGACGACCGGACGTGAGGGGGGCTCATTCGGCGGCAGGGCTGGCCGCGAGGCGCTCGGGCTTGTCGATCGATCGTTCCGGTTTGTCGCTGCGACCCTTGGTGGGCGCCTGACGCCGCGGGGAGAGGAACATGATCATGTTGCGGCCCTCCCGCTTGGGCGGCTGCTGAATCTCGGCGTTGTCTTCGAGGTCTTTGGCCATGCGCAGGAGCAACTGCTCGGCCAGGGCCGTGTGCTGGATCTCGCGCCCCCGGAAAATCACGGTGCATTTGACCTTGTCGCCGGCCCTCAGGAAACGCACGGCCTGGCCGATTCGCACCTGGTAGTCGTGGGAGTCAATTTTGTAACGCATCTTGACCTCCTTGACCTCGGTCTGATGCGACTTCTTCTTGGCCTCCTTGGCTTTTTTCTCCTGCTCAAACTTGTACTTGCCGTAATCCATGATCCGGCAGACCGGCGGATCCGCCTTTTCGCTGACAAGCACGAGATCGAGCTCGCGCTCACGGGCCACCTCCAGGGCTGCCTCGCGGGTGATCACCCCCAGTTGACTGCCGTCGGCGTCGACCACCCGCAGATTCGGGTAGCTGATGCGATCGTTGATGTTGGGGAGCTCCCGAACGGGAGAACGACGGTCGAACCGGGGACGGGGAGGCATTCAAAAGGGCGGATTGGTTCTTACCCTAGAACCCGGTTGATCGCCAGCAGCGCGCCGCTCAGCAGATCGGGACCATTGCCCGGCGCGTTGCCCTCGCTGACCGCGTGCAGCCAGATGGGATGGTGTTGACGCCGGAACCAGGTGCGCTGCCGCTTGGCGTACTGCCGCGTGCGGCGATCGGTGAGCGCGATCGCCGACTCCAGGTCCAACTCCCCCGCCAGCAGCCTGCGAGCCTCCCCGTAGCCGATAGTGTCGAGGAGGGGGCACTGCGATCCGAAGCGCACCATCAGGGCGGCTGTTTCCGTGACCAGGCCCGCGGCGTACATGGCCCGGGTGCGCCGGCGGATGCGGTCGGCCAGATCGGGCGGATCGAGGCCCAGCTCAAGCAGCCGCCAGGGGGGCGGCGTGCGATGCCGCAGGGCGCTGGGGGGCAGGCCCGTGGCATAGAGGATTTCGAGGGCCCGCTGGGTGCGCACGGCGTCGGCGGGGGCGATGCGGCGGCCGCTGGCGGGATCGGCGGCCGCCAGCAGGCCATGGCAGGCCAACTGACCCATCTGGGTGAGCTGCTGGCGCAGCCACGGCTGGGGGGCTACCGCCGGGGGCCGCAAACCGCCGGTGAGGGCCTGGAGGTAGAGGCCGCTGCCGCCCACGAGCAAGGCGATGCCACAATGCTCCTGCTCCCGCTGGATCAGCGCGCGGGCCAGGCCGGCAAACTCCTGCACGTTCATCGGCTGGTCGGGCTCGCGCAGGTCGAGCAGCTCATGCCGCACGCGGGTGCGCTGGGCCGGGGTGGGGCTGGCGGTGCCGATGGTCATCCCCCGATAGATCTGGCGGGAATCCACCGAGAGCACCGCCAGATTGAGCGCCTCGGCCAGGGCGATGCCGAGATCGGTCTTGCCGCTGGCGGTGGGCCCCACCAGCGCGATCACCAGGGGTGGATGGGCAGGCACCAGCTCCAGCAGACTCCGGATCGAACGCAACCTGCAGTGTCGGGCGCCGAGGGCGCCCCGCCCGCACAGAATCGCCGGCCGGATACCAAGGGCCGCCAACGGCACACGCTGCGACCCCTGAGAGCCGCCAGGAAGCGCCGGTGGTAAGTTTGGGAGGCCTGCGAGGTCTGCGCCCCGCCTCCGGCGCCTTCTCCACGCTCCTGGCGCCCATGTTCCGCGACTCGCAGCAGCACCCTCGTCTCGGCACCGCCAGGCCCCAGCGGCCACACGAATCGACCCCCTGGGGAGCCTTCCCGGCATGAGCGACGCCACCAAAGTTCAGTCTGCCTACGGCGCCGAACAGATCCAGGTGCTCGAGGGCCTGGAGCCCGTGCGCAAGCGGCCCGGGATGTACATCGGCTCCACCGGTCCCCGGGGGCTGCACCACCTCGTCTATGAGGTGGTGGATAACGCGGTGGATGAAGCCCTGGCCGGGCACTGCGACCAGATCCTGGTCGTGCTGCACGACGACGGCTCGGCCAGCGTGACCGACAACGGCCGCGGCATTCCCACCGATATTCATCCCCGCACCGGCCGCAGCGCCCTGGAAACCGTGCTCACGGTGCTGCATGCCGGCGGCAAGTTCGGCGCCGGCGGTTACAAAGTATCCGGCGGCCTCCATGGCGTGGGTGTGTCGGTGGTGAACGCCCTGAGCGAATGGGTGCAGGTGACGGTGCACCGGCAGGGGCAGGAGCACCAGCAGCGCTTCGAACGGGGCCAACCGATCGGCAGCCTGGCCTCCACACCGGCGGAGGACCCCGCGCGCACCGGCACCCGCGTGCGTTTTCTGCCCGATCTGCAGATTTTCACGGGTGGGATTGTCTTTGACTACCAAACCCTGTCGGCCCGCCTGCGGGAACTGGCCTACCTGAATGGCGGTGTGCGCATCGTGTTCCGCGATGAGCGCAATCCGGAAGCCCACGAAGAGACCTACTTCTATGAGGGCGGAATAAGGGAGTACGTAGCCTATATGAATGCTGAAAAAGACCCGCTCCACCCCGATATTATCTACGTCAACTCAGAGCGCGACGGGGTTCAGGTTGAAGCAGCATTGCAGTGGTGTGTTGACGCCTATTCCGACAATATATTTGGCTTTGCCAATAATATTCGCACGGTGGATGGCGGCACCCACATCGAAGGCCTGAAAACAGTTCTGACCCGCACGCTCAATACCTTTGCCCGCAAACGAGGAAAGCGCAAAGAGGCCGATGGCAATCTGGCTGGCGAGAACATCCGCGAGGGCCTCACCGCGGTGCTGTCGGTGAAAGTACCCGACCCTGAGTTTGAAGGCCAGACAAAAACCAAGCTCGGCAACACCGAGGTGCGTGGGATTGTGGATTCGCTGGTGGGCGAGGCCTTGGCCGAATATCTTGAGTTTCACCCTTCGGTGATTGATCTGATTCTGGAGAAAGCCATTCAGGCTTTCAACGCGGCTGAAGCAGCGCGGCGAGCCCGCGAGCTGGTGCGTCGCAAATCAGTCTTAGAAAGCTCCACGCTGCCCGGCAAACTGGCCGACTGCAGCTCCCGCGACCCTGGCGAATCAGAGATTTACATCGTGGAAGGCGATTCAGCCGGCGGCTCGGCTAAACAGGGGCGCGACCGTCGCTTTCAAGCGATCCTCCCGCTGCGGGGCAAGATCTTGAATATCGAGAAAACAGACGACGCCAAAATCTACAAAAATACGGAAATTCAAGCCCTGATCACAGCCCTCGGCCTTGGCATCAAAGGGGAAGAGTTTGACGAAAAAAACCTGCGCTATCACCGGATTGTGATCATGACCGATGCGGATGTGGATGGCGCTCACATTCGCACCCTGCTGCTCACCTTCTTCTATCGCTACCAGAAAGCCCTGGTTGACGGAGGCTACATCTATATCGCCTGCCCTCCGCTGTACAAAGTAGAACGGGGCAAGAATCACGCCTATTGCTATAACGAGTCTCAGCTCAAAACAACCATCCAAGGTTTTGGCGAGAAGGCGAATTACACGATTCAGCGTTTCAAGGGCCTGGGCGAAATGATGCCCCAGCAGCTTTGGGAAACCACCATGGATCCCGCCACCCGCACGATGAAGAGGGTGGAGATCGAGGACGCCGCCGAAGCTGATCGGATCTTTACGATTCTGATGGGCGACAAGGTGGCGCCCCGTCGCGAATTCATCGAAACCCACAGCGCCGAACTGGATCTGGCCCAGCTTGACATCTGATGCCCTCGCCTTCCCCCGCTCCCTGGCGTTGGGCTGCCCTGCTGGGTTTTGCACTGGTGGCGCCGGTGGGTTTACCCGCCGGTGGTGCCGACCGTCGCCAGCCCGAGCTGCGGCGCCGGGCCATCGGCGAACCGCTGCTCTCGGCCGGATCGCTCAACCTGCAGACCGCCCCCCATCACCAGGCTCCCGCCCTGGCACACCTGGCCAGCGACCAGCCGATGCGGGTGCTGCGCAGCTGGCGAAGCGACAGCGGTGAGCGCTGGCTGCAGGTGGAGGCCGCGGCCGGCCGCGGCTGGTTGATCCTTTAAGCCAACGGAGGGATCAGGCTTCGAGGGCCGCTTCGATGGCGCTGGTGAGCTCGGTGGCCGTGGGCTCCACGCCGCTCTTGTATCGGGCGAGCACCGCCCCGTCTTTACCCACGAGAAACTTCTCGAAATTCCAGGCCACCGCACCCGCCGGATCGGCCTGCGTGAGGGTGGTGAAGGGGGATTCAGCCATAGTCACCTTGTCCATCACCGGAAAGCTGGCGCCGTAGGTGGTGGAGCAAAACTGCTGGATTTCAGGGACCGTGCCCGGCTCCTGGGCACCGAAATCGTTGCAGGGGAAGGCCAGCACCGTGAAGCCCCGGGGCCCGTAGGTTTCCTGCAGGTGCTGCAAACCCGCGTACTGGCGGGTGAAGCCACAGCGGCTGGCCACGTTGACCACCAGGAGCACCTGGCCGCTCCAGTCGCCCAGGCTGCGGGGCTGGCCGGCGGCATCGCGCACCGTCACGGCTTGCACGTTCACGGTCATGGAGGGGGCAGACGGGTTGCAGCGGCCAGACCTTAGCGGGGCCGGGCGCGGCGAGGGGCCGCCCCCATACACTCAAGGCCGCGGCGAACCTCGGGGCGATGAGTGAGGCAACCGGCGCGGGGCCGATTACCGCCAGCGGACCGCGGGTGGCCGAGGTGGTGGCGCGGCAGCTGGAAGCCCTGCTCCAGGCGGGCAACTACGACGGCGCCAAGCTGCTGCTGCAACCCGTGCAGGAGGTGGATGCGGCCGAAGCGATCGGCAGCTTGCCGCGCACCCTGCAGGCTCTGGCGTTTCGGCTGCTTCCCAAAGATGAAGCGATTGCCGTCTATGAATATCTCGATCCACCGGTGCAACAGAGCCTGCTGGAGCGGCTGCGCTCCGGCGAGGTGCTGGAGTTGGTGGAGGAGATGTCGCCCGACGATCGGGTGCGGCTGTTTGACGAACTGCCCGCCAAGGTGGTGCGGCGGCTGCTGGCCGAACTGAGCCCGGCCGAGCGGCGGATCACGGCCCAGATGCTTGGGTATGAGCCCGAAACGGCCGGTCGTTTGATGACCACCGAGTTCATCGACCTCAAGGAATTTCATAGTGCCGGCCAGGCCCTCGACATCGTGCGCCGCCGCGCCCGCGACACCGAGACGATCTACAGCCTGTATGTGACCGATGCCTCCCGCCATCTCACCGGCATGCTGTCGCTGCGCGACCTGGTGACCGCCGATCCGGAGGACCGGCTCGGTGATGTGATGACCCGTGAGGTGGTGAACGTGAGCACCGCCACCGACCAGGAAGAGGTGGCGCGAGTGATCCAGCGCTACGACTTTCTGGCCGTGCCGGTGGTGGACCGGGAGCAAAGGCTGGTTGGCATCGTGACGGTGGATGACGTGATCGACGTGATCCAGCAGGAAGCCACCCGCGATCTCTACGCCGCCGGTGCGGTGCAGGCCGGCGATGAAGACGACTACTTCCAGAGCAACCTGTTCACC
>JAYKGR010000058.1:0-8822 GCA_035285645.1 Cyanobacteriota bacterium
CCCCAGCATGGGCCGCACCGCGCTTGCATCATTGGTGCAGCCCAGGTGGTGGGCATGCACCAGATCCTGCGGGGCACTTTTGCTGTGGGCCTCCAGCCAGTTGGCAATCAAGGCGCTCTTGCCCGAGCCGGATTCACCCGTGATCAGGATGCGCTGCTCGCCGGCTTCCATCCAGCGCTCCAGCTGCGCGATCGCGGTTTCGCCGCCTAGATACAGCCCCGTGCGGGCCCGCCGGTAGTCGTTGTGGCGCTGTGCCTCCCGCTGCAGCGGATCAAGGGGTTCCCGCTCCGGATGCTCCCGCTCGATCACCGCCCACAGATCGGCCTCGATCCGCTCAGCGATCACCTGTGGTGTGGCCAGGCCCTCGCACACCGGGAAGCCGCTGCGGCGCACCTCCTCCTTGAGTGCATCCAGGCGTTGTTGTTCGGCAGGGTGATCCGCCATCCATCCGGGTTCGCTTTGGCCTTGCGCATAGATCGGATCGCGCAGATAGAAGAAGGCATGGCCGGCCATCTCCGGATTGCGCAGCACGCCATGCAGGATCTCCAGCTCCGTCACGCTCGCCCCGCCCATTCGTTCCTTCAGCCAGGGCTGGCGTTCCAGTAACGCCGGCTGATAGAAATCCGCCGGTGGCACCCAGCCATAGCGCTCTCCCAGCAGGCTGATGAAATAGGGCCTGCAGTTGTCAATCTCCACCAGGCACAGCGGCAGCGTTTCTCCCCTTTCGGTCTGCTCGGCGGTCACGCCCCAGCGCAGATCCACATCCACGATCTCCACACCCCGCGATTTCGCCCGCCTTCGCAGGCTGGGGAACACCTGCTTCACCAGCAGGCCCCTCTCCTCCTGAAAGTCCACGAAGGTGGAGGAGAGAAACACCCGGATCACCTTCGTGCCTGCGGTAGCCATCGCGGGGGGTGTGCGCCTCGAAAGGCTACGGGAATCAGCGCCTCAGGTGCCTTTCCGCAGCCAGTCGACCGCCGGGATCACAGCAGCTGCCCCCTGCAGGACAAGGTGAGCAGAGCATCCACGGCACCGCCAGCGACGAACGCGTTACCAGCGTGAGTCGGGTGTCTGGGTGCGGTGTGCCCAGTCATTCGCACTGGTGCTCGCAAGGAACAGGGTGGCGCCCCGAGGCTGTCGTTCAGCAACCCCACCACGGCGATGAGCACCTCCTGCCTCGACGACATCCTGGCGACCGCGAGCCCCTTCGATGACCTCTTCGACAGCGAAGCCCTGCTGCAGGAGATCCGGGTTGAAGCCCTGCCGATCTGGACCCAGTGCGGCCGTCGCCTGGATCTGCAGGCCCGCATCCTTGGCTGGCAAGTGCTGAGCCTGCGCGCAGTCGTCGACGATGCCCAGGCCAACTGGTCCGGCTGGGATGATGGTGCCTGGGAGAACGGCCTCGAGCAGTGCTGAGCTGTGCGGAGCTCCCGGGAGATGCCCATGGTCACGTCACCGCTGCGCTGTCACCTGCTGATCGGTCCGCCCGCCAGTGGCAAAAGCACCCTTGCGGCGGTGCTGGCGGAGCGCACCGGAGCCATCGTGCTTTCCACCGATGCGATCCGCGCCGAGCTCTTCGGCGATGCCGCCGTGCAGGGGGCCTGGAGCGAGATCGAGGCCGTGTTTCACCAGCGACTCAAGGATGCCGTGGCCGCAGGCCAGCCGGTGATCCTCGATGCCACCCATAGCCAGCGCCCATTCCGCCTGGCCATCACCCAGGCGCTCGACCTGCCGCAGCCGGTGCAGTGGATCGGCTGGTGGCTCACCACACCGCTGGAGCAATGCCTGGCCTGGAACCGCCAACGCCAGCGCCAGGTGCCGGAGGAGGTGATCCGGCGGCAGTTCGCCCAACTGTTGGACCGCAGCAAGATCCGAACCTCGAGGCTGGTGATCCAGGCGGGCCAGGATCCAGTCGTTCCCGTCGGCCCAGATGGCCAGTCGAACCGCTTCATCGACCGCCAGCGCAGCCACTTCCGGGAAGAGGGTTTTGCCACGGTGGTCGCGATCGATCCTGCTGCGATCAACGGCACCCTGCGTGACCAGATCGATGGCGCTGTGGGGGGCCTGGATCGGGCGATTCAGATGGCCGGCAGTCGAAAGGCGAAAGTTGTAATGCATCGCTACTCGCGACTTCTCGATCTGGAGCGCCTGATCTTCCTGATCCGCCTGCTGCTCGAGTTTCCAGGAGTTGAACTGGCGGATCCCGCCGTGGAGCAGGAGCTGCGGGCCAGCTTTCTCTTCGAACCCAGCGCCCCCTTGCCGGATGACGAGGAACTCAGCTTCGCCTCCAGAGCTGCCTATGCCCTGCACCATCGCCATGGCCCCTGTTACGGCGACAAGAATGCAGTTGAAAAAGACCTCTGGTGGCTTCTTCGGCAGAAATTCGTATCACTCGCGGATTTACCGGTGAGCGGGCCTGTCATCCCGGGTGAAGCATGTGAGAGGGTTCTGCAGATGAAGGCGGTGGGTGCCGGCTTTCCTGCTGCTGCTGATGAACCGGTGTTTCAACGCCAGTTCGGCCTTCTGCGCCATCTGATCCAGAATCCCTTCGACCACCCGACGGGCCGCTCCGGATCTGATCATGTCAATTCCCACTTTTTAGGTCACGAGTCCGTGAAGCCCCTCGAAGAGGTGGTGCGCGAAGCTCGCAAACTCAACGAGACGGCCAGTCAAGGGGTTCAGAACAGAGAGGGCGCGACCAACAGCCAGAATCAGCGTCCATCACGTGTCGCCATTCCATCTCTCCGCGCTTTTCTTCTGACGCGATTGTCTCATCTTAATGTTGCCGACTATGGCAGCCTCAGGCGTGGCTATGGGGGTTGGGACTTCCAGCCTGAAGCACCTCAGCTACGCACCCTCGATAAAGACATCGAACTGCTGATCAAAGGATACGGCTTCACAACCATAAAACACGGAAACCATGGCCAACTCTGAGCAATCGAAAACGACTAGGTATGATGGCGTTAAGGGTTTTGGACTCGGCACAGCCATCCTCAACGTCACCCAGCTCAAGCAGGTCTATTCACTGTTCGCCAAGGTGGTCGGAAACCTCAACGATCCCACTCAAGACGTACTGGAGAGAGAGCTGAAAGATCGTCTTCTGAAAGCCGATATTGACGTCGATCAGCACATTCCGATCCGTGGCTTTGCGAACCGATCAATCCTGGATGGAAGGCACGCTAACCCCGAGACACTGGCGTGCAAAGAAAAACTCGAGAAAGTGGCCGCAAGCATCAGTGAATGCAAGGCCGTTAGAATAAAAGTCTTGCACAATGGAAAATGGGTGGAGCAGGTTGTGTGGCCACTCCAGATCCTGTTTCACAACATCGCCTGGTATCTCGCTTATCAGCAAGCTAATGCCAATGATCTCCGTGGCGCGATCACTGTGACCCGGCTCGATCGGCTCATGCTCTCCAGCCTGCTTCCCCAGCGACGCAGCGTCAAAGACATGCTGGCTGCGCAGAAGCGACTTCACCTGCTTTGCAAACGCTGTGGCGGCATTCTGCTCTCCAGGGATGGGAAGCTTCAGGAAGACGTGCTTGGCCTGACTTTTGGCGATGGCGGCACAACAAACGAACCCAGGGAGACCCTTAGTCAGAAGCAACTAAAGTCCTTGATTAGCAATGGCAGCATGTCACTCGTGCGCTTCCGATGCACTGCGGAGGTGTTCGCCTTCATGCGCGAGGGCTTCAACCGCTATCCCCCTGAGCAGATGCGTCTCTCAGGGCCACGTCCCGCAGACACCTGGAAGCTGCCTGAGATCGGCATCGCGCAGCTGCAGCCCTGCCTCGATGACAGCGAGACGCATCCCTACCCGGTGGAATTCATCCTGCCGAGTTGGACCGTGGAGCATGACATCGATTTTCGCCGCTGGTTGTTTGGCTTCGGCAGTCGGATCGTGATCGAAGCGCCTGAGCCCCTAAGGAAACTGCACAAGGAGTTTGGGGCTGGCATTGCGGCCCTCTACCCGACTTCGGCAAAAGATGGCGATGAGAAGGCGGAGCAGGGCACCAGCGCCGCGCCAGAAGGCGCGAACCCGCCCCCATCAGCCTGAGCCCCCGGTCATCCAGTGCCCCAGTGCAGAACAGCTGACTGGCCAAAGCCGATGCCGACCCGCAGCAACCCGCCCACGTCATTCGCACTCAACCAAGCAATAGATCCTCGGGGCCGCGAAGCTGTTCTCACCACCACGGAGCACCGATGAGCAGCCCCTCCCCTTCCGCCTCCTCCAACCCCGCAGGTTCCGGTGCGGATGCTCAGCCCCAGCGCGGACCCTACCGCTTCTGCGCTGGCCAGCCCCTCGATCCCTGCGACGGGCTGAGCGGTGCGGCGCAGCACCCTGAGCTGCAGGCCGAGGCGCTGCGCACCTCCTCCTGTGCTGGTGTTCCCGATTCCCCTGCCCAGCTGCTCGCCATGCAGAACAACACCCCCACACCACGCCGCGAGAAGGGCCCGCGCCAGCCCAGTGCCCACTTGCAGCAGGTGCTGGATCTGATCGAGCAGCTGGAGGTGGATCCGGCCGATGATCTCAACCTGGCGCTGCGCCTGGTGCGCCGCCTGGAGAGCTACCACGACTCCATCGTCGAGGACCTCCGCGATGACGACGGCGCTGATCACGATCAGAACGTCGCCTGGGCGATCGATGCCGACAGGCTGATGCGCAGCCGCCTGCTGCTCGAATCCGTCGATCTCGACTGAGCGCCATGGCCAAGATCTCCACCAGCACCGGCCTGCCCTCTGGGAGGTGTATGGATTGGGCCTTTGCCTCTGCCTCGCCGCTCTGGCCCCGGCAGCACTGCAGGCCCAGCAACCGATTCGGCCGCTGCCCCGCAACGGAGCCTGTCCACTGGGGAACTACGGCTCCGGCAGCTACTGCGTGAAGAGCCGCTGACGGCGAAGCCCTGAACGCGCGCTAGCGTTGCTAACAAATGAGGCCAGGTGGATGGCCGACCTGCTCGTGCGTGGTGTGGAGGAGGGGATCGTGCAGGCGCTCAAGAAGCGGGCCGGCTTCCATGGCCGCAGTGCAGAAGCGGAGCATCGGGCCATTCTCGCGGCTGCCTTGCAGACGCCACCGCGGCGCACGCTTGCTGAAGTGTTGGCCGCCATGCCGGATGTAGGCCTGGATGCCGATTTCGAACGCGAGGACGACACGGAGGAAACGGTGAATGATGTCGGTTGATCCTGCTGACGATGGCGTTGGTTGACACCACTGCTCATGTTTTTGGTTGACACCAATGTGATCAGTGAGGTTCGCAAAGCGGAGCGTGCTGATCCAGGCGTGCGGGCGTTCTGGGCTGAGGTCGCCCGCAACGGGACGCCGATCTTTCTGGCCTCCGTGACGATCGGCGAGCTGCAACGTGGTGTGGAAATGATCCGCCACCGCGGAGATCAACGCCAGGCCGCCCATCTGGACAGTGGCTGGAGAACGTGGTGGAAGACCATGGCGACCATGTGCTCAGCCTTGATGCTGAGGCGGCCCAGGTCTGGGGACGGCTGCGCGTGCCGCATCCTCAGCATGCGATCGACAAACAGATCGCCGCGATTGCGCTCCTGCATGACCTGACTCTCGTGACCCGAAACACCGGCGATTTCGCAGGCTGCGGTGTGCCGCTGCTCAACCCGTTCCAGGTGAGTTGAATGCGGCTGCGCGGATCCACCGAGCCATGAGCGCCCATGTGCGCACCCAGGTGCTGCCGGTGCCGCTCAAGGGCCGTCTGCTCCCCGCTGTGCGCCTCAGCGATCACAGCCCCTTCTGGGATGCGGGCTACAACGCCCTGATGGTCACCGACACCTCGTTCCTGCGGAATCCCCACTACCACCAGCCCAGCGACACGATCGACACCCTCGATCTGCCCTTCCTGATGGCGGTGATCGATGGGCTGGACTGCGGCGTGAATCGGCTCGGCTGATTCAGGCTCCCGCCGTTAGCCCCATCTCGGCCGCGAGCAGCCGGTGCAGCGGCTCCATCACGGCGTTGGGAAGCTCTGGGGCTGCAGCGGGGGCTGCAGGCGCCGGCGCTTGGCGAGGTGCCCCAGCGCCGTGCTGCCCTGCAATCTTCCGGCTGCCTCAGAGGGTGGCGCTATTCCAGGTCGACGTTGCCGAGCAGGATGCGGGCCTGCATCAGCCGGTCGGCGTCGATCGCCCAGCAGATCAGCTGGTTGTGGCTGGCCTCCTCGTCGTCGCGCATGTCGTTGACCACCTCGTCGTGGAAGCCCTCGAGGCGACGCACCAGCCGGAAGGCGATCTCCAGGTCTTCCGCGGCCTTGGTGTCGAGCTGGTCGATCAGCTCCATCACCTGCGTCACCTTGGTGCTGGTCTGCCGCTCCGGCTTCTCGGGCCGGGGATTGGTGGGCTTGTCCTGCATGGCGAGCAGTTCGGCGGGGCTGGTGGGGATGCGAGCGGCGGCCTCATCCGGCGAGGCGTGAGCGGCCTCCATGGCCTCGGCGCGCATCTCCGGGTGCACGCCCCCATCAGGGTCCACCGGTTGGCCGCCGCTGTAGCGGTAGCGGCCGCTGCGCCTGCTCTGGCCGTCGGCGCCGCTCTGATCGGCGCCGGGCTCCTCGGGGGAGGGCTGGTTGCGGCTGTTGCGGGTCTGGCTCATGGTGTCCTCCTGCGGTGTTCGATCAGCTTCGCGGCTGTGGGCGGGGAGAAGCAGCCGCCTGTGCGAATGACACCCCAGAGCGCGCCATGGATTGCGTGACGGAGTTCTCTGGCTTCACGGACCGATCGGCCTGTCTGCTTGGACAGTCAGTTCACCCTGCGGAGCCAGGGCAGCCCCAGCACCCGCGCCCTGTCAGACAGCGAAAACTGAGCCAGAGCTTTGCAACTTTAGCTGTTACCTCCCATTGGTGTCGCGACAGGATTTGCCTTTTCCTCTGTCTCCGACTCCATTCCGGCTGATCGCAGCGACCCCAGCAGCCGCTCTGCTCTGGCTGTGCGCCATTCCTTGACGCGCCGCTCCATCGAGCGCAGCTGACCATCGTGATAGGTGCCGGGGGCAAGCCTGATCAGCCGCCTGAGGATCGTGGCGGCGGTCATGCCGCTCTCCCTTTCCATCCACTGCTCGATCTGCTCGCGGTGCTCCAGCAACAGCGTTCGCTGCCGCGACGTATAACGCCGTTTCTGCCTGGGTTCCGGCAGGGGTTGGCTCTCCTGCCACGACAGCCCCAGGTCCCTCAGAAACCGGCTGAGGGTGCGCTGCTCCTTCTTGGCCTGCTCAGGATCCAGCGCCCCTGTCCTGGGCGCTTCCGGGATCTGCTCTCAGTACGAGCCTGGGCGGATGGCTTTGTGGAGTGGTGCAACGCTGAGCACCGCCAGAGCGGCATCAAGTATGTGACGCCGAACCAGCGTCACTACGGTGAGGCTGATGCGATCTGCTCGATCCGTCTGCATACCTATGAGCAGGCTCGCCAACGTCATCCACGCCGCTGGGCAAGGGCCCCACGCGATTGGTCTCAGCCAGAGATCGTGCAGGTGAATCATCCTCGCCCGCAACAAACTGTGGCGGCCTGAGAATCAGAACCCAGCCCCGCCCGGGGGCCGGCCATTTAATCCTCCGTACCAGATCAGGATCTCGATGACTGATATTTCGCGGAGCCGAAGTCCAAGACCTTCAACTCGGAGTAAGATTCATGAGGTGCTGAGCACAACACCCCGTGCGGACTTCTTTCCTGACAGGCGCCGGCAGCTGCTGCCAAAAGATTGACGTCTGACCAGACCTGAAGTCGGATGTGCCAGTTGGGCAGAAGAGCGTTCAGCCGGTCACGAGCGGATGTTGTGGGCATACAGGTGGGGGAGGATAGGTGCAGTTACGGAGAAGCTGCAGCAGGAAAGGAGCACCCAGGCCAACCTTGAGACTTCCTTTAACTCTACGCGATGGCATGCAGCCTTGCCATAAAGGCTGCCCCTTTGGCCCACCCACTGATTTGGTTTAAAGCGATTTGTGCGTGAGGATGTGACGATCAATGCATATGGTCCACATTGCTGTGTCATTCCTGAGTTATTCTGGTCATAACACTGGGGAGCCATTGGAGGGCCTTGCCACCCTTTGCGAGAATATACGTTTGATTGCAGCCAAAATCAGTCTTTGGGATCGACAAGAAAAACTTGTTTTGGTGAATTCGAGCAGTCGACAGAGTAGAGTGCGCCAATCACAAACGCTTTTTAGCCGAGATGGATGTAGTGGTACATTTGAAAGGGCTTACTTAATCGATTAAACTATCCACTCTTTGGCCGCATTCGTTTGCGGGTATCGTGGTTCTAGCAGGTACCCATCCTGCTAATCCTTTGGCTGGTGTAGTGTGTAGAAGCTTATTGATCACGTGGTGGAATGTATGCTGATAATGGTGGTTATATCAGACCCTTTGTCAGCATCTGTTGATCACACAGCGGATTGCGATAAAGACGTCGCACGACTCTACTGCAGGCATCAACTATTCAAACCAACCTTGTTCGGCACGCCCCCGCCCAGTGGCGTTGCAGCGGCCAGGCCGGTGCAGGCCACAAATGGCGCAGGCCACAAAAAAGGGCCGCTGCAGCGGCCCCCTTCAGATCAGTCAGGCTTCAAGGCCCCTGGGGCCCTTCCTTCCCTCAGGCCGCAGCTGGCACAGCCGCTGCCGGCATCACCACCACCGGCGTGCTGATCAGCGTGGTGCCAGGGATGGGTACCAGCTGCATGTCGTTAGCGTTCACCTTGATCTGCACCTCATCGCCGGGCTTGAGGGCCAGCTGGGAGAGGTAGGCCTTGCCCACACTCACCCCGCCGCTGCTTTGCACCTTGGCGGTGTAGGTGAGCTCACGGCCGCCGTCGTCGTCGGGATCAT
>JAYKGR010000059.1:0-4351 GCA_035285645.1 Cyanobacteriota bacterium
CAGCCTGTGGGCTTGATCACGACAGAAAACCACCAGGGCGCGGTCGACTCACCGATAACGACACGTTGGTGGCTGGTGCTGGCGCCGCATGGGGGATGGCTACCGCGTTGAAGGCCAGCGACCAGCGTTCCCCTTCGCCTCGAAACGGCAGCACGGAATGGGGCTGCCAGGCGGGAAACACCACATAGCGGCCCGGTCGCGGCACTACATAGTGCGCCATTCCCAGCCGAAAACTCTGCAGGTGATATTCCTCCGGACCATGCAGACAAAGCTGACCGTCGGCTGATCCTTCATGCACCTGGGGCGGCACCTGCAGATAGATCACCCCGGAAAAACTGGCCCCGTGGGTATGGGTTGGGTTGTAGTCGCCGGCCCGTTGCACGTTCAGCCACAGGTCGTACATCTGCAGGCGGTAGCCGCCAACGCGCCAGGGCCCGCAGGTCCCTGGTGGTTGTTGGTCCATCACATGGCGCAGCCATCGGTCACAGGCGGGCAGGAGCACGCGCTCGCAGAGCTCAGCAGCGGCGGGTTCCGATGGTCCGATTTCCCGTTGCAAGCTCAATTGGCCCGCCAGTTTCGGTGCGGCGTCGCCATAGCGCTCCGGCTGCTTCACCACGGCCTTGGCCAGCGCCAGAAGCCGCTGCAAGAGAGCATCAGGCAGCTGACCCTGAAGCACATAGCGCGGAAACAGGGCCAGCATCTCAGCATTCAGCCCATCGCCCACCGCGTTGGCAACAGGTTCGTTGGTGCCCATACCCACCAGGATCATCCGATGCTCTGCCATTTCATCACCAAACCCTCGGCCGCCCGGTGCCAGCGGCTGCCTTAACCGGACAGCTCCACCAGCCAGCGCCCCGTTGCCGTGAGCAGCAGCACCAGCCCGAACCAGACAATCTGGACCCGGCGTGAGGGCTGCAGCAGCCTCCGCAGAATCACCAGAGAGCCGATGCCACCAGCAATCAACACGACGCTCTGGCAGAAGCCCAGCACATGGGGATCAGCACTCCAGCCGGGCAGGCCACGCGCCAACTCCGGCCAGGGTGCCAGGCTGACCGGCAGGATCTCGCCCGCCTCCAGCAGGCCCAGGGGGAGGTGCCGAGCCAGCAGTAGGGCCCAGAGCAGGGGCAGCAGGCCGTAAAGAACGTGCCACTGGGCTGAACGGTGTTCCGTTGTGAGGCTCGCCACGGCGCGGGCGAGCAGCCAGATGGCCGCCGGCAAGGCCAGAGCCAACCCGGCGAAGGCCAGCCGCGCCAGCAACGCACCGCTCTGCAAACTGTCTGGTGCCAGGGGCAACCAACCCAGGATCTTCCGCCAGCTGTGGAGGCAGACGCCCCCTGCCAACACCAGGATGAGCCCAGCCTCACCCGCCGGAGGTTGCATGTCGCGTTGCAGATCGGCGGCAGGAGGCCGCAGGCGCAATTGCACCGATCGGTGGGGACAGGCTGCCGCGCAGGTCATGCAGAGCACGCAGTTGCGGTTATCGCTCAGATGAGCCGGATGGGTGCCGAGTGGACATCCAGCCGTGGCGAGGCCTTCGCCGATGGCCGCCCCCCCCTTGAAGCAGCCATAGCTGGAGCAACTGCCGCTGCACGTACCCACCTGGGCTCGCAGCTCACTGATGGCCAACTTGGCAAACAATCCATTCATGCCGCCCACCGGACAGAGATAGCGACACCAGAAGCGTTGTTCAAACAGCAGGGAGCCGAGCACGGCGCCACCGGTGATCAGCAGCAGCAGGGCACTGCTGAGGCGGCCATCGTTTTCGAGACCCCAAACCTCTTCCCAGATCAGAATCAGCCCGAATCCGGCAGCGAGTGCCGGTGCCGCCCAGCGGTCGTGGTTGCCGCGTGGCCAGCGGGCGGGCTGGAACCCCAGAGCCATCGCGAGGCGTTGGATGATCTCACCCCACACCATGAAGGGGCAGAAGCTGCACCAGAGGCGCCCTACCAGGGGGTAGGCCAGCAGGATCAGCGGCCACCACCAGGCCCAGAACAGCAGCAGGGCCCCGTTGGCGCCGCGCTCCTGGGGCCCCAGCCAGAGCCAGGCGTTCACCGCCACGAAGATCCAGCTCACCAAACCGAACAACAGGGTGTTCCACAGGCGTGGGGATCTCATGCGCTGTCGCAGCCAGGGCTTCCACCGCCAGAGGTCGAAGCGCGGCCGCGCTGATGGTCGGCCACCTGTCCAGAACACCTCTTCGGTCAGGGTCGCTGGATGGTTGGCAGCGCTCTGCAGCAGAGCCCGATCCACCACCGTGGAAAGCTCCCGCAGATTGCCTGGGAAGTCATACCCCTGCAAGGTCTTCACCACCGTCTCGGGCACCCGTGGGGGTTGGCGCCAACCGAGACCTGCTGCCCGCTGGCGCACCCCGTAGCGCATCCACTCACCCAGGTCCTGACGACGCACCCGCAGCGGCGGGACCCGAATCTGAGTCGTCAGACAGTCCAGATCCCGCTGGCAGGTTTCAGCGGTGAGAAACAGCCTGCCCTCGAAGTGCTCCTCGCGGCCATTGGGCCGCCACCAGCGCCCGCTGCGCACCAACTCCAAAAGCTGGGGGCGGATGGCTTCGGGCGCCCGATCAATCTGATCGATCAGCAGGGCGCCGTTGCCCAGGCAATCCAGCAGGGTCAACCCTTCGGCATCGGGCTCGAACAGCGCATCACCGTCGTCATGCAGGAGGGCCGCGTCAACGCGGGCGAGAAGCTGCTGGCGGGCCGGCGAACCGAAGTGAATCAGCGCCACCAGGTTGTCTTTTTCCAGGCCCTGTTCTCCACGAATGAGCACGGCTCGCCGCTTGGGGTCGGCGGCGGCCTGGCGAACCATCTCGCGCAACGTGGTGGCATAACGGCTGCTCCCCACCACCCCCCGCCTGGGCCGGCCCAGCAGGGAGGATGCAAGCCGCAGGACGCAGGCCCTGCTCAGTGCCGTTGAAGGATCAGCGGATGGCTGGGTGGCGTGGCGGTCGTCGTCGTCAACCATGGCCCAGGTGGCGCTCCGCTGATTCTCGTTGGCGCCGATGATGGCGCCACTCCCTTTGACCATCCCGGTTGCTTTGCTGCCTGAATCCGAGGATCGCGCCCGTTTCTGCTGGCGGGGTCACCCCCTTGAGCTGATGGCCGGTCGGGCGGTATGGGATCCCGATCAGGGCTTGCTGCTCGTTGCCGACCTCCATCTGGGCAAAGCGGAAACCCTGCAGGCCCTGGGTATCCCGCTGCCTTCGGACGGTGACGCCACCACCCTCAACCGGCTGTTGGATCTGGCCCACCGTCTACAGCCCCGGCAGGTGCTGGTGTTGGGCGATCTGATCCATGGGCGCCTCGGTCTGACTCCTGGCCTGCGCGCGACCTTGGCAGCGCTGCCGTCTTTGCTGGGCTGCGACCTGCGGTTGATCGGAGGCAACCACGACCGCCGCTCCTGGATCGAAGGGTTGCCGCAGGAAACTCCCAGGGCCCTGGGACCGCTCTGGCTCAGCCATGAGCCCATGGCCCGTGAGGGGTACCTCAACGTCTGTGGTCACCTCCACCCGGTGGCCATCGTGGGTCGAGGCGTGGATCGTCTGCGCCTGCCCTGCTTCGCCTACAACCCTGCGGAAGAGCAATTGCAGTTGCCCTCCTTTGGTGCCCTCACCGGCGGGCACCCATGCGCGGCAGACCTGCACCGCTGGGTGGTGCTCGACGACCGGGTGGTCGCCTGGCCCCAGGCGCCGCTCAGCTCTGGGCGGCCAGAGCGCGCACCACATCGCCGCGGGTGAGAACACCCACAGGTTTGTGATCGGCATCGAGCACAAACAGCCGTTGCACGCGGTTTTCATGCAACGACCTGGCCGCCTCGGGCAGGCCTGCATCGGCCGAGCAGGTGTGGGGCCGCCCGCTCATGACATCGGCCACCTGATTGCCCAACACCTGATGCACCTGCCGGTCCCATTGGAGGGGATTGCGCAGATAAATCACCGCATCGAGGAGCATCACGTAGGGGCCGGCGTCGAAGCCGCTCTCGCGCACCATCAGGTTTTGCTCGGTGAGCTCACCCACCAGTGCGCCTTGCTCGTCGACCACCGCCAGGCCGCTGACATGGTGATCACTCATCAATTGCACGGCGGCCTGAAGAGGGCTGCTGGTGACGACGCTCAGCACAGGGGTGGTCATCACGGCGGAGACGGGCGTTTCAACCACGGGGTCAGGGAGCACTGGGGCCATTCTGCGGCTGGGCGGGTCCACCCAGTACCAGCCCCGCCAGGGCCAGAACGGCTGACACCAGCAGCGCGGTGGCAAAGGAGGGCCCACGCTCCAGTCCTAGTGCGCGGCTGGGGCCATCGAGCAGCGGACCGGCAAGCGCCAGCCCCAGGCTGCGG
>JAYKGR010000060.1:0-3049 GCA_035285645.1 Cyanobacteriota bacterium
GTTCGTGCCCGGCCCGGTGCCCATCCTCGGCGCCGCGGCTGCTTTCAGCGCTTCCCGTCGCCTGCGCCGCCGCCTCAAGGCTGCCGCCTGACATCACTTCCAAGATCATCCGCCCCCCAATCCGGGGGGCTTTTTTGTGGTCTCTAGCGAGACTCACTGGACTGCGTCATTTCGCCACACATCTGCCCTTCATTGACCCTGATCTGCTATAGTGACTCGAAAGTTGTAGCGCCCAACCCAAAATCCTCATGCATCGCTCCGCTCTCCCAATTCTCGGCCTTGTTGCGGTCGGAACGGCCTTGCTTGCGGCCCAGCCCTCCCAAGCCCGCTGCTTTGCCTCTTTGGTTGATTCCAACGAGTGTGAAACCTTCACTCCGTTTCAGCCTGTTCCCAATTCTGCCAAGATTTCCATAAACAACCCTAGCAACCTGGGTGGCACCAAGTGGGCCCAGATTGGCTTCAGCTCCGTGAATGGGCTCGACACCGACCTTGACGGCACTCCACCAGGTCTTCCATACACCATCACCAACGTCTCTTGGAGCTTGGATGATGTTACCTATACACCGCTCGCGGCTTCCACCCTCACTGGCGTTGGCCTCGATTCCACCAGTGCTCGCTATCTGCCCTTCTTCCAGGTGAGCGCCACGGGCCTTCTCTCCACCGATACGCTCTATTTCAAGTACGACCTTCCTGATTCCGCGCTGCCCGCGCTGTCTCAGATTCCGATCTACATCCGCACAAACAATAACGGTGCCCAAAATAACGTTCCTCCCCTGGATCCCTACGGCACACCCATGCTGAGCATCGTGGCCGCATCACCGATCCGTGGAGACCTTTTCACCTTCACCTCCACCTTCAAGGTACCGGGCCCCCTCCCCATCCTGGGTGCAGCTGCAGCCTTCAACGCCTCCCGCCGTCTGCGTCGTCGCGTGAAGGCTTCCGCCTGAACCATTCCCTCCATGGCTCAAGCCCCCCTCTCAAGGGGGGCTTTTTTGATGGTCCACTTGGCTAAACAGTCAGAATGCCACGATGGAGCATCATCCCCTCACGTCGGTACTGCAGGCGCATCTGCCGGACTTGATCCAGCTGCGCCGCCACCTGCACCGCCACCCCGAACTGAGCGGACATGAACAGCAGACCGCCGCGTTGGTCGCAGGAGAACTGCGCCACTGGGGCTGGGAGGTGCGCGAAGGTGTGGGCCGCACCGGCGTGTTGGCCGAATTCGGGCCGATGGGCGCCCCGCTGGTGGCCCTGCGGGTTGATCTCGATGCCCTACCTGTGGAAGAACGCACAGGGCTGGCCTATGCCTCCAGCCGCCAGGGGCTGATGCACGCCTGCGGTCACGACATTCACACCACCGTGGGGGTGGGGGTGGCGCGGCTGCTTGCCGGCCGGGCCGATCACCTCCAAGCAAGAGTGCGCTTGCTGTTTCAACCCGCCGAGGAAACAGCCCAGGGGGCGCTGTGGATGCGGGCCGATGGCGCCATGGATGGGGTGCAGGCTCTCTTCGGCGTGCATGTGATCCCGAGCCTGGCGGCGGGCAGCATCGGTGTGCGCCAAGGCACCTTCACCGCCGCCGCCGCCGAGCTGGAGGTGGAAGTTCTCGGCGAGGGCGGCCATGGAGCGCGACCGCACCACAGCACCGATGCCATCTGGATTGCAGCCCGGGTGGTGAGCGGTCTGCAGGAATCGATCAGCCGCCAGCTCGATCCGCTCCATCCGGTGGTGGTGAGTTTTGGCCGCATTGAGGGCGGTCGCGCCGCCAACGTGATCGCCGACCATGTGCGCCTGCTGGGCACGGTGCGATGCTTCGACCCCCAGGTGCACGCCGATCTACCACTCTGGCTGGAGCGCACGGTACAAGCCCTCTGCCGTGGCCATGGCGGCGAGGCTCGCGTGCGGTATCGCACGATTGCGCCGCCGGTCTGCAACGACCCCGCCCTCACCGCCTTGGTGGCCAGCACCGCTGAGCGGGTGCTGGGCCCGGAGCCGGTGATCTGGCTGGAGCACCCCTCCATGGGCGCCGAAGATTTCGCCCACCTGCTCGACGGCTGCCCTGGCTGCATGATCCGGCTGGGAGTGGCGGGCCCCGAGGGCTGCGCCCCCCTCCACAGCAGCAGCTTCGCGCCCGATGAAACCTGCATCGCCGTTGGCGTGCGCGTGCTCAGTGAAACGCTGTTGGCCTGGGGCAGCGCAGCGGCAGCGCAGACAAGCTGAGATGCTTCAGGCGCCCCGCCGCAACGTGTCGCTGGGTCGTTCGCAAAACAGCTCGTGGTAGGCGCGGGCACTGCTCTGGCTAGACTGACCAGCTCATCTTTCAAAATGCCCCATCGATCGACCCTGGCTCGATCCGCTTCTTGCGGTCTCGTCACCTTTGCTGATCCTTCTGGCCCTGATGGGTCTGGTGCTTCGCCATGGTGCCTCCAGGGCAGCTGCCGTGCCGGCACTGCTCATCGGCATGGGATTGCTGGCCGCAAGCTCTCTGCAACGACGGCGGCGGCGCCGCCGCATCCTTCAGGCACTGCGCCAAGATGGATCGCAGCCAACCGGGTCTAGCCCATGAGTGCATCCGAGGCCATTGGTTCCGGCGATCCCAGCCGCGCGATGCCAGCCCTGGCGGGCCTGCGGGATCGACCGGCTGATGAAGCCATTCCGCTGCTGCTGCTGGGCCTGGAGCAGGAGGTGTTCATGATCCGCTCGCTCAGCTGTGCGGGGCTGGGCATCAAGCGCAGCGAAGAGGGCTGGCAGGCTCTGGTGCGGGCCCTCCAGCACGACAACGACGCCAACGTGCGCGCTGAAGCGGCCAACGCCCTGGCCAGCTACGGCGTGGAGCGGGCCTGGCCCCTGCTGCTCGCCGCCTTTGAAGCCGACAGCCAGTGGCTGGTGCGCTGCAGCATTTTGTCGGCCTTGGCTGAACACCAGCAGATGGCCGCCGCCGACCTGGCGGTTCTGGCCGATCTGGCACTGGCCGATTCTGATGGCAGCGTGCGGGTCGGCGGGGCCGAGATCCTTGGGAGGATTGTGCGAGAGGCTGAGTCCAGCCAAGCGG